>CAZTMG010000082.1:9790-11622 GCA_964614815.1 uncultured Rhizobium sp.
CCATCGTCCGCCGCTCGAAGGGCCATGCCGAGAGCGTGATCCGCACCGGCGACATCGTTGTGAACCTCGATGCGAAAACGGTCGAGGTGAACAACAACCGCGTGCACCTCACCGGCAAGGAATACCAGATGTTCGAGCTGCTGTCCCTGCGCAAGGGAACGACGCTCACGAAGGAGATGTTCCTCAACCACCTCTACGGCGGCATGGACGAACCGGAACTCAAGATCATCGACGTCTTCATCTGCAAGCTTCGCAAGAAGCTGGCGCAGGCGACGGGCGGCGACCACTTCATCGAGACGGTCTGGGGGCGCGGCTATGTGCTGCGCGATCCGGACCCCAGGGTTGCGGCTGCGCTGGCCGAAAAAGCGGCCTGAGCGCAGCCAGGACCGGACTGACCAACATGAGAGAGGGCGGACTGCAAGGTCCGCCCTTTCGCCTGCAGGGGGTCTCTACTTCCACGCCGCCGCCTGCTTCTTCGCGATGCGGATGAGGTCGCCCATCGAGTGATCGACGTCGATCAGGTGAAGGCCCCAGTTCAGGTCCGGCCCCGTGGCGCGCATGATCTCGCCAGCGAGTTCGTCGGTGCGGGCGTCGGACGGATCGGGCGTCACGGTCAATTCGAGATAGCTGAACTCGCCCCTGACGACACATCGTGTGGAGATCAGGCCTGGCACCTTCACGAAGGGAGTGGTGATAACCGGCTGCGGCGTGGCCCAGTCGGGCTGGTTGGCTCCGGCGGAGCCGTTGAGGAAGCCCTTCGCAAGGAAGTAGGCGTCGGGCGCGCCCTGCCCGCCCGCGAGATTTGCCGGGTTGTTGCACGCGGCGACATTGCCGCCCACAGCCTTGCCGAAGCGCGCCGTGTCGGGAGGCGGCAACGTGTTGCGGAAGGTGACGTAGTTGATGACGCAGCCGGTCTGGTCCTCGGCGCGGCAGAGGGGGATCGACTTGTAGGTTCCGCCGACGTCCTTGCCCGGCGGCACCATCACGCTGGCGCCCAGCAGCATGGCGGAGACGAACTGCTTCTGCGCCGGCTTGCCCTCTATTTCCTGCGCGATCAGGCGGGCCAGCACGCCGGCGCCCTGGGAGTGGCCGATGAGGATCACGCCGCGGCCCTTGTTCTCGTTCGCCATGTACCAGTTCCATGCGTCGAGCACGTCGTTGTAGCCGCCCACGCCCTGCGGCAGGCGCTCGCCGACCGGCTGCGGACCGCCCGAGGCGATGCGCAGCGCGGTGAGCGTCGTCTGACGATAGATGGGCGCGAACTGGCGGCAGACAGAGCCGAAGCGGGCGAACTGCAACTTGATGTCGTCTATCTCCATGTTGTCGACCGTCCAGTCGGAGGACCAGGTCTTGTCGTTGGAGACGGTGGGGTACACGAAGAAGCAATCGACCTTCGGGTCCCTTGCGGGAACGTATGCCTCGATGGATGTCCTGCCATCGCCATTGATGATCGTCGCGTCGAGATTGACCTTGCACTTGTCATCGGCAAGTCCCGGACGGCAGAGCCAGAGCGACGGATTGCCGTAGTCGGCATGGGCGATATCGACCGGGGGAAGCGGTTGCAGCTGGAGCGGCGGCGGGGGGCTGGCGCAACCGGCGACGAGGGCGGCGGCCATGACGGCGGCGGCGAATGTGGTGCGCATCGTGTCTCTCCCGTATCGGCGGATGTCCCGCTCTCGGCCGGGAGCTAAGGCGGAAGCGGCCTTGAGGACAAGTGCGATCACGCGGGCGTGCGCGCGCGATCCCCGCCATGGCGGGGTGCGGGGCCTGAGTCTGGTGTCAGGCTAGGGTGAGACTACGACGCGCAGCGCCGCGCCGCCGGAGATGATCCG
>CAZTMG010000083.1:0-886 GCA_964614815.1 uncultured Rhizobium sp.
AGCGTTCGCCCCACCTGGGAATCCCGCTTGGCCGTTTATGAGTGCGTGACCTAGCCGCCGCTCAGTGGAGGCAGGAGCGCGATCTCATCGCGCGCCGAAATTCGCACGGCGGCTTCATCCGCGACCAGTTCCTGATTCACGGCGATGCGGACTGTCCTGTCATGAAGCATGTCGGCCAGGTCGGGATGGAGGGCAGCCAGTTTCGCGCGCAGTGCGGCGACCGTATCGACGTCCGGCGGCAGGGGAAGGGTGGAACCGCCGAAGACGTCCTTCAGACGACCGAACAGGAGGATGTTCCCGGACATCAGCCGCCCGTGGTCGACATGTTGCGCGGAGAGGCGGGCGTCGCGAGGCGGGTTACGTCGAAATCGTGGCCCTTGGGCTTGCGCTGAATCGCGCCGATGATGGCTTCCCGCAGCTTCGCACCCGAAGGGTCCGAACGCAGCGCTTCGCGGAGGTCCGCGCCATCCTCGCGGCCGAGACAGGTGTAGAGACGGCCCGTGCAGGTCACGCGCACGCGGTTGCAGCTTTCGCAGAAATTGTGGGTAAGCGGCGTGATGAAGCCAAGGCGGCCGCCGGTCTCCTCCACCTTCACATACCGCGCAGGCCCGCCCGTGGCGTAGCTCAGGTCAGTCAGTGTGAAGCGCTCCGACAGGTCGGCGCGCACTTTCGACAGCGGCAGGAAATCCTCGACGCGGTCTGTTTCCGCCTCGCCCATCGGCATGGTCTCGATCAGCGTCATGTCCATGCCGCGCTCATGCGCATAGCGGATCAGGTCAGGGATTTCAGCCTCGTTGACGCCAGACAGCGCAACCGTGTTCAGCTTTACGTGAATGCCTGCGCGACGCGCAGCGTCGATGCCGGAGAGAACATCGTCCAGCATGTC
>CAZTMG010000083.1:987-1932 GCA_964614815.1 uncultured Rhizobium sp.
CCATTGGTGGTGAGGGTCAGCTCCCGCAGGCCATTGCCAAGATGGCGCGAGAAACGGGCCATCAGCTCCATCACATCCTTTCGCACCAGCGGCTCGCCGCCTGTGATCCGCAGCTTGTCGACCCCGAAGGAAGCGAAGACCGAGACCAGCTCGTCCAGCTCCTCGAAGGACAGGAGGTCCTTGCGGGGAAGAAAGGTCATTCGCTCGGGCATGCAGTAGGTACAGCGGAGGTCACACCGATCCGTGATCGAGAGGCGCAGGTAACTCACCCGCCGGCCATGGGAATCCGCCAGCGCGCCCTGCGTCGCGGGGGAGGCGGGGGGGGAGGCGGCGGGCGTCGCGCGGGCGACCGGACGGGCGTTGATCAGGGTGTAGGCCATCGGATGCAGATTACCGTTATAGTCGGCCAAGTCGAGCGGCGGCAAAGCCATCATTACGGCCGTCAAACGCCTGCTCAGCCCATCGGATACCGGATCTCCTTCGACACCGCATCGACCTTCTTCATGATCTCGGGCGGCAGGATGACGTCCGCTGCCGCGAAAATGTCGGCGAGGTGATCCTCGTGGGTGACGCCGACAATGGTGGAGGCGACAAAATCGTGCTGCTTGCTCCAGGCCGTAGCGAAAGTCGTGACACTCATGCCGAGTTCCTGCGCGAGGCCGATCCAGCGCTCGGTTGAGGCCAGGGTCTTCTCGTTGACGAAACGCCGGGCCATGGGGGCCTGACGGTCTGGCATGTCCTTGTACTTGGTGAAGCGGGCGCCCTCAGGCCAACGGCCGCCCTGATACTTTCCGGTCAGCACGCCGCCGCCGAGCGGGGAGTAAGGGATCAGGCTTACGCCCTCCTGCCGGCAGACCTGCGCCAGTTCGTCCTCGAAACGGCGATTGTTGAGACTGAAATTGTTCTGGATGGAATGGTGACGGGAGATGCCGAGCCTCTCCGATG
>CAZTMG010000083.1:1972-2841 GCA_964614815.1 uncultured Rhizobium sp.
TCGTTCGAACACCCGATCACCCGCACCTTGCCTGCCTTTACCAGCTCGTCCAGCGCCAGCATGTGTTCGTCATAGGCGACGCCGTGATCAGGCCAATGGGTCTGATAGAGATCGACATAATCGGTCTGCAGCCGCTTCAGACTCGCGTCGATGGCGCGGACGATGTTGTGGCGATCCAGGGCGGTCATGGCGTGGCGCTGGGCGGACTTGATCCAGCCGTGGCTGGGGCCGGAGACCTTGGTGGCTATCAGGATGGCGTCGCGCGGCTTGGTCTTCATCCAGCGGCCGACAATCTCTTCCGTGCGGCCGGCATACCTGGCGTCGGGCGGAACGGGATAGTTTTCGGCAGTGTCGTAGAAGGTGATTCCGGCGTCGAAACACTTGTCGAGAATGCGATGGGCGTCTGACTCCTCGACCTGGTTGCCGAACGTCATCGTGCCCATGCAGATCTCGGACACGTAGAGCGCGCTGCGCCCGAGGCGGCGGGTTTTCATTGATACTTCCCCTCTTTATGGGTCAACAGATAGCGATGTGAGCAAATGCTCACAAGAGCGCCGCGCGTTGGAACGCGCAATTCCTGACAGGCCATTGCGAGGGCTGGCAGGATATCCTCACTTCAACAATCCGATCGCGCCGGCAGCTATGGCGGGGCCCTTACACGAGCGCGTGTCGCTTGGCCGCGTTGCGTACTCCGCGGGCCTCTGTGGGTGTAAGCACCGCCATGAAGGCGGTAAGGGCTGCTCGTCCAGGACGATGCCTTCGATCGCCAGGCGGACGTTTCAGCCAAGCATTCCCTCAATTTTCCCGTTCGTGCCCACCCTCTTGCCAAGCATGGGCTTTCGATCTATTTATTGACTGACCAGTCAGTT
>CAZTMG010000083.1:2855-9812 GCA_964614815.1 uncultured Rhizobium sp.
ATGATCCGAGGTCCCGTGAGCGCGTCTTCCCCGAAATGGCGCAGGCAGAAGGAAACCCGCCCGGCGGACATCATCCGGGCGGCCCTCGACGTGTTCTCCGAGAAGGGGTTCGCCGGGGCGAAGATGGAAGAGATCGCGGCGCGGGCTGGGGTCTCCAAGGGTGCGCCCTACCTCTACTTCCCCACCAAGGAAGACTTGTTCCGGGCTGTCGTGCGCGAGGTGATCGAGCCCGACATCGAACCGATGCTCACGGCGGCGCGGCAGCATGGCGGACCGCTGGAGCCCCTGCTGCGCGCCATGACCCAGCACGTCGCCCATATCGCGGCGACAACACAGCTGGGCCGCGTCGTGAAACTGGTGATCAGCGAGTCGAGTACCTTCCCCGAGATCGCGCGGATCTGGCACGACACCGTGCTGAGCCGGGCGCTCGGCACGATAGCCTTGCTGATCGAGAAGGCGCAGGCGCGCGGCGAAGTTCGCCCGGGGGACCCACGCAATCACGCGATCTCGGTGATCGCTCCATTGCTGGTCGGCGTCATCCATCGCGAGACGTTCGCGCCCGTCGGCGCGACACCCTTCGACCTCTCCCACCTGATGACGCAGCATCTGGACACGGTGCTGCCCGGTCTGTTCGCCACGAAAGACACGCCATGAAGCCGCAAGCCGTCCTTGTCGCGACCCTCCTTGCCGGTGCTGCCGGCATCACAGCCCTTCTCGTTCTCGTTCCGAAAGACACGAGGTCACAGATGCTCTCGGGTTATGTCGAGGGCGAGCCTCTCTATCCCGCAGCCCCCTTGCCGGGACGCCTGGTCGAAATCGCCGTGAAGCGTGGCGATACGGTCCACGCCGGACAGGTGCTTTTCACCGTGGACCCGGCGCAGGGCAAGGCGCGCGTTGGTCAGGCCCTGGCCGATCTGGCGGCTGCGAAAGCCTTGGCGGCGGATGCACGCAAGGGACAGCGACCTGTCGAACTGGGCGTGTTCGAGGCGCAGGTGACGGCGGCATCAGCGCAACTTAAGGAGGCGCAACAGGCGCTTGACCGCGTCAGGCCCCTGGTGGAGGCCGGCGCGCTGCCCAAGGCGCAGCTGGACGCTGCGATAGCCGCGCGGGATACAGCCCACGCACAGCTGAACGCGGCCCAGAAGAGTTTGCAGGCGGCGCAGCTCGGCGGTCGCTCGGACCAGATTGCGGCTGCGGACGAGCGCGTCAGACAAGCGGAAGCCGCAGTGAGGGGGGCGGAGGCGCTGCTGGCGGACCAGTCGCAGACAGCGCCGGCGGCGGGGCGGGTGGAGGAGGTGTTCTTCCAGCTGGGCGAGTGGACGCCGGCGAACCAGCCCGTGCTGTCGCTGATCCCGGACGACCGCGTACGCATCCGTTTTTTCGCGCCGGAACGTGAGGTTGCGCATTATACGGTGGGGCGGCAGGTCAGTTTCGGCTGCGACGGCTGCCCGGCCGGACTCACGGCGGAGATTGTCTACGTCTCACCCCGTCCGGAATTCACGCCGCCCGTGATCTACAGCCGGGAATCGCGCGACCGCATGCAGTTCCTGATCGAGGCGACGCCGATTGGCGATGCAAAACTGACGCCTGGCTTGCCCGTGGACGTCATGCCGCTTGGGCCGGCGGAGTGACGGCCATGACGGACGCAGATTATGTCATCGACGTGCGCGGCCTGAACAAATCCTTCGGCGACAAGCAGGTGGTGAAGGATTTCGCCATTCGCGTGCCGCGGGGCCGGATCACGGGATTCCTTGGACCCAACGGATCCGGCAAGACAACGACGCTTCGGATGTTGTGCGGCCTGCTGACGCCGGATTCGGGCGAAGGCGCGTGCCTCGGATACGACATCCTGAAGCAGACGGATGCGATCAAGCGGCGCGTCGGATACATGACGCAGAAATTCTCGCTCTACGAAGACCTGACCATCGAGGAAAACCTGATGTTCATGGCGCGCGTCCACGGACTGGACCGGCGGCAGGAGCGGGTGAACGCGGCGCTGGAAAATCTCGGGCTGATCGAGCGGAAAAAACAGCTGGCCGGCAAACTGTCCGGCGGATGGAAGCAGCGCCTCGCCCTCGCCGCCACGACGCTTCACCAGCCGGAATTGCTGCTTCTGGACGAACCGACAGCGGGTGTCGACCCACAGGCGCGACGCACCTTCTGGGACGAAATCCACGCCCTGTCTGGCAAGGGTCTGACCGTGCTGGTTTCCACGCACTATATGGACGAGGCCGAACGCTGCCACGACATCGCCTATATCGCCTATGGCGAGTTGATCGCGCGCGGGACCGCAGAGGAAATCCTGCGCGACGTCGGCCTCGTGACGTTCGAGGGAACAGGCGGAGACATCGACCGGCATGCGGCCGAAATCGCATCGTTGCCGGGCGTCGACAACGCCGCGCCGTTTGGGACGACGCTGCACGTCAGCGGACAGGATCGCGCGGCCCTGGAGGCGGCGATTGCGGGATGGACGCGTCCGCCCTTCCATTGGCGAGAGACGCAACCGACGCTGGAAGACGCCTTCATCCACCTGATGGCACGCTCGCGGGACAATTTCAGATGACATCCGTCCCCCTAAGTCGTTCCGCGGCAGGTTCTTCCTGGCTGCGCATCATAGCGGTGTTCGCCAAGGAGTTCACGCAGCTCACGCGCGACCGCCTGACCTATGCGATGATCCTTGTCATCCCGATCGTACAGCTCCTGCTGTTCGGCTATGCGATCAACAACGAGCCGCGCCACCTGCCGACGGCTGCGCTGGTCCAGGATGACGGCCCGTTTGCCCGCTCGACCATCTCCGCTTTCGTCAACACCGGATTCTTCGACATCACGCATGTGGCGCATTCTCCGAAGGAACTGGATGACCTGCTCCGCAGGGGCGAGGTGCAGTTCGCGTTGACCATTCCAGGCGACTTCACGCGCCGCGTGGCCCGTGGCGATGGCGCACAGGTTTTGCTGGAAGCCGATGCGACAGACCCCTCGGCCTCCAACGCGGCATTGGCGGCGGCGTCCATCCTGCCGCAACAGGCGCTGAGGCATGACCTGAAGGGCGCTATGGCGCGACCGGCGGCCATCCCGGCGCCGTTCGAGGTGGTCGTGCAACGGCGATACAACCCGGAAAGCATAACGGCCTACAATATCGTTCCAGGCCTGCTGGGAATCATCCTGTCGCTGACGCTGGTGATGATGACGGCGCTGGCCGTGACGCGGGAGACCGAGCGCGGGACGATGGAAAGCCTGCTCGCCACGCCTGCCCAGCCCATCGAAGTCATGATTGGCAAGCTTGCCCCCTACGTGCTGGTTGGCGTGACGCAGGCGGCGGTCATCCTGATCATGGCGTCGCTTCTGTTCGCCGTCCCGATGAGCGGCGGGTGGATAGCACTGACGATGGGCGTCCTGCTGTTCATCGTCGGCAGCCTGGCGCTTGGCTTCCTTATCTCCACGCTGGCGCGCACACAGCTGCAGGCGATGCAGATGTCGTTTTTCTACATGCTGCCCTCGATCCTGCTGTCCGGCTTCATGTTTCCCTTCCGGGGCATGCCGGAATGGGCGCAAGCGATCGGGACGGCCATTCCCGTCACGCATTTCCTTCGCGTCGTGCGCGGCGCGCTTCTGAAGGGCGAGGGCATGATGACTCTGTGGCCAAGCCTCGCGGCGCTGGGCGTATTCGTCTGTCTCGTTACGGCGCTGGCGATGGCGCGGTACCGGACGACGCTCGACTAGACCGGCCTGCCCCGAAGCTGTCCCTCATAGTCCCCCTTTCCGATCGGCGCGCCGCGCGTGCGGAGAATGTGGTAGGCAGTGACGCTGTGGAAATAGAAATTCGGGAGCGAGTAAGTGAGAAGGTGAATCTCCGGCGTCACCGCGAATGTGCGCGGGGCCCATTTTGACGTCGATGCATTGTCCGGGTTGAGCGGCCGGTGGATTTCAATTTCGAGCGTTCGACCGGACCAGCTGTTGACCTCTTCGGGGGTAAGCGCCTCCAGCGCCGTTATCGTCCCGCTGAGCATGGCCTGGAGATCAGCGAAGGCTTTCGCGCCGGCCAGGGGCGGCGGGGCGAATACGCCGGTCTTCACGGCTTCCATGCCCCATACCGCATGGTTCTTCACGGCCTCGATCTGGAAATGGAAAGGCGCCATGTCGGCGACAAGCCTCGCCTCCACGATGTCATCGGGGTTCGCGCCGGTCTCTGCGCAATGTCGCGCCGCACGGGCCAGCACGCCGGCGAGCGCCCGCGTCGTCTGCAGGAAGGTCGGCACGCTGAGATCGTAAAGTGATGCCGTCATCGCCGGTGCGACCTCATGATTCGAGGAGTCTGGGCATCAGTTCGACCATGTTGCAGGGCATGTGGCGGCTATCGAGCTGCCAGCGGATGAGCTTGTCCCATCCGTCCTTCACCGCGCCGTTGGAGCCCGGCAGGCAGAAAATGAAAGTTCCGTTGGCGACGCCGGCGCAGGCGCGCGATTGCAGCGTGGATGTGCCGACGCTGGCGAAACTCACCATGTGCCAGACGACGTTGAAGCCTTCGATCTCCTTGTCGAACAGCGGGCGAACGGCTTCCGGAGTGACATCGCGGCCGGTGAGGCCCGTGCCGCCGGTGGTGACGACGGCGTCGATCATGGGATCGGCGATCCATTTGCGCATGATGGCGCGGATGGCGTTGACCTCGTCCGGCACGATGGCCTTGTCGGCCAGTTCATGGCCGGCTTCCTTGACCCGATCCGCCAGGATGTGGCCGGAGGTGTCCGTCTCGTCCGTGCGGGTGTCGGAGATCGTCATCACGCAGATGCGGAGCTGCTTGAACTCCATCGTGTCGACCATCTTGCCGCCCGGGGCGGTCAGCGGCGGATAGGCGGGTCCGGGCATGTCCTACTCCTTGGTCCAGCGCGCGAGAGATTCGCGGTCGTCGGCGCGCGGTTCGATCCATTCCGCGCCGTCCGGCCGCACCTCGCGTTTCCAGAATGGCGCTTCTGTCTTGAGGCGGTCCATCAGATAGTCAACGGCCTGCAGCGCCTCGCGACGATGTTTCGACAGGGCGGCGACGAGGACGATGGCCTCGCCGGGCGTCATCCGGCCATGGCGATGGATGACCAGCGTGTCGATCACATCGAAACGGGCGCGGGCGTCGGCCTCGATCTTCGCGATCTCCTTTTCGGTGAAACCGGGATAGGCTTCGAGTTCGAGCGCAGTGACGGCTTCTCCATGCGCGCTGTCGCGGACGGAGCCCACAAAAGTGGCGAGCGCGCCGGCCTCGCCCCGTCCCTTGGCAAAGGCGGCGGTTTCAACGTGAGGATCGAAGGGCACGGTCTGGACGCGGATCATCCCATCAGGCTAGCCCACGCCAACAGGGAAGTGAACGTGCGCCGCCGGGCCGAATTCCGTATGCTGGCGACGAACAGGAGCCGCCATGCCTTACGCCTATCTCGCCATTGCCATCGTTGCAGAAGTCGTCGCCACGTCTGCGCTGAAGGCGTCGGAAGGCTTTTCCAAGATCGCGCCATCTATCCTCGTCGTGGCGGGATATTCGGTTGCATTCTACTGCCTGTCGCTGACCTTGAAGGTGATCCCGGTGGGCGTCGCGTATGCGATCTGGTCCGGGGCGGGCGTATTCCTGATCGCGGCCGTCGGCTGGCTGGTCTTCAGGCAGACGCTCGACCTGCCGGCGATCATCGGCATGAGCCTGATCGTCGCCGGCGTCGTGGTGATGCAGGTCTTCTCGAAATCGACAGGCCATTAAGCCAGGCGCAGCCAGGCGGCTGAATAGGGCTCCATCACGAGGCTGCCGCCCGAGAGGACCGCGTCGGCGGACCACAGGACTTCGGGTTTGCCGGCGAGCGTCACCGTGGCAGGCGCGTCAGTGAAATTGAAGATGCAGCGGATGCGCTGGCTCTCCCACACGCGGTCGAATGCGAGGCGGCCGTCTCCTGCTTCCACGATCTCGAACGCGCCGACAGAAAGCGCCTTCCCCGCCTTGCGCAGCGCGATGAGATGACGGGTGGTGTGCAGCATGGACTCGGCGAGCTTCTCCTGCTTCTCGGCGGCGAGGAGGCGCTGGCGCGGATCGATGGGAAGCCATGCTTCCTTCGCGCGCGTGAAGCCGGCCATCACCTCGTCTTTCCACGGCATGGGCGTGCGGCAACCATCGCGGCCTTTCGTGGCGGGCCAGCCGGCAATGCCCCACGGGTCCTGCAGCTTCTCGTAGGGAACCTCGGCTTCCGGCAGGCCAAGCTCCTCGCCCTGATACAGGAAGATCGTGCCGCGCAGGGCCAGCAGCAGCGCAACGAACAGCGGCGCGGCGCGGGGGGGGCTGGCGCCGATGGCTTCACCCCAGCGCGTAGCAACCCGCGGGACATCGTGGTTGGAGAAGGCCCAGCTGGGCCAGCCATCGTCCGGGCCTTCGCGCCATTGGCGGAGAATCTCGGCCATGCGCTCGACTCCCGGCCAGGGGCCCAGGAAGTCGAAGGCATAGGCTGTGTGAAGGCGGCCCTGCGTGCGCGTGTAGTCGTGCATCAGCGCGTAGGACCCGGGGGCGAGTTCGCCGACCATCATCTTGTCGCCCCAGCCGTCGAGCACCTCCCGCAGCTTGGCGATGAAGGCGAGGGTTTCGGGCTGGTTCGAATTGTAGGCGTGGAGCTGCATGTTGCGCGGCAGGGCTGGCGCGGGATCGCCGGAGGGCGGGTTGTCGCGCAGGCGGGCGACGGGGACAGAGGAGTTCGCCACGTCGAGCCGGAAGCCGTCGACGCCGCGATCCATCCAGAAGCGGGCAACCTCAAGGATGGCGGCCTGGACTTCTGGACAGCGGAAATTGAGGTCGGGCTGCGTCGGCAGGAAGTTGTGCAGGTAGTATTGCCGGCGTCGCGGCTCCCACGTCCATGCCGGGCCGCCGAACCAGGCCTGCCAGTTGTTGGGCGGAGATCCGTCCGGCTTGGGATCGGCCCAGACATACCAGTCGGCCTTGGG
>CAZTMG010000083.1:9822-10084 GCA_964614815.1 uncultured Rhizobium sp.
CGTGCGGCTCTGGCGGCTTTCCCGGAACCAGGCGTGGTCGGAGGAAGTGTGCGACCAGACCTGGTCGATGACGACCTTCAGCTCGCGCGCATGGGCGGCTTTCAGGAGGGTGTCGAAATCGGCCAGCGAACCGAACAGGGGATCGACATCACAGTAGTCCGACACGTCATAGCCGAAATCGCGCATCGGACTCCTGAAAAAGGGCGAGAGCCAGACGCCATGGACGCCGAGGGAGCTGACATGGTCCAGCTTCGCGACGACG
>CAZTMG010000083.1:10094-11547 GCA_964614815.1 uncultured Rhizobium sp.
CCCTTCAGATCGCCGACCCCGTCGCCGTTCGCATCCATGAAAGAGCGCGGGTAGATCTGGTAGAGCACGGCGCCTCGCCACCAACTGCTGTTCCCGCTCTCGGTCACGCGTGATCTCCTGCCCGACTCGGCGCCAGCCTACTTGTCTCCCATCACGCAAAGCCGCGACAAGGGCGTTTGAGCCTTCCCGCATGGAAACTCGACCGGAGGCGGCTCGGCGCCCAAACGAAAGAGGCCCGCCGTTGCCGGCGGGCCTGCTTCCCGTGGCGCCGAAGCGCCTCTAATGCGGCAACTGGGCTTCGCCGGGCGGTTTGGCGCCGCTGCGGCCGAGTTCAGCGCGGTAGGCGGCTTCTTCCTCGGCGCTCCACTCGATGGGCGACAGCGGCCGGACGAGGGCGCGGGCCAGCACCTGCTCGATGGTCGAGACAGGTATGATGGTCAGTCCCTGCTTCACATTGTCGGGCAGCTCCGCAAGGTCCTTTTCGTTCTCCTCCGGGATCAGCACCGTCTTGATGCCGCCGCGCAGGGCCGCCAGGAGCTTTTCCTTCAGTCCGCCAATCGGCAGCACCCGACCGCGGAGCGTGATCTCGCCTGTCATGGCGATATCCTTGCGTACGGGATTGTTCGTCAGCAGGGAGGTGATCGCGGTCGTCATCGCGATGCCGGCCGAAGGCCCATCCTTGGGCGTAGCGCCCTCGGGCACGTGAACGTGAATGTCCGTCGAGTCGAAAACCGGCGGCCGGATGCCGAACGGGACGGATCGCGACCGCACCAGCGACTGCGCCGCAGAGATCGACTCCTTCATGACGTCGCGCAGATTGCCCGTGACCGTCATGCGGCCGCGCCCGGGCATCTGGACGGCTTCGATCGTGAGCAGGTCGCCGCCCACTTCCGTCCAGGCGAGACCCGTCACGACCCCGACCTGGTCTTCACGATCGGCAACGCCATAGCGGAACTTCCGGACGCCGGCGAACTGGCCAAGATTCTCGGCCGACACCGTGACGGTCGCAGTTTTCTTCAGCTCGATGTCGCGGACGGCCTTGCGGGCGAGACGCGCCATCTCGCGTTCGAGCGAGCGCACGCCGCTTTCGCGGGTGTAATAGCGGATGAGGTCGCGGATTGCGCTCTCCTCCACGATCAGCTCGCCCTCCTTGAGCGAGTGGTTCTCGATCGTCTTGGGCAACAGGTGCCGCTTGGCGATTTCGACCTTCTCGTCCTCCGTGTAACCCTCGATACGGATGATCTCCATCCGGTCCAGCAGGGGCTGCGGCATGTTCAGCGAGTTGGCCGTCGTGATGAACATCGTGTCCGACAGGTCGTAGTCGACCTCCAGATAGTGGTCGTTGAACGTGACATTCTGCTCCGGGTCGAGCACCTCGAGGAGCGCCGACGACGGATCGCCGCGCCAGTCGGCGCCCAGCTTGTCGACCTCGTCCAGGAGGAACAGCGGGTTG
>CAZTMG010000084.1:0-11546 GCA_964614815.1 uncultured Rhizobium sp.
TCGGCATGCGCGAGTTCGAGGACGCCAAGGACAAGGTCATGATGGGCCCCGAGCGCAAGTCCATGGTCATGACCCAGAAAGAGAAGGAAGCCACCGCCGTCCACGAGGCCGGCCACGCCGTCGTGAACATGCTGGTTCCCGGCAACGACCCCTTGCACAAGGTGACCATCATCCCGCGCGGCCGCGCGCTGGGCGTGACATGGTCGCTGCCTGACGCGGACCGTCTCAGCTACACCAAGCAATGGTGCGAGGCGAAGATCGCGATGTGCTTCGGCGGGCGCGTCGCCGAACAGCTGGTCTATGGCGAGGAGCACCTCAACACGGGCGCCGCCAACGACATCCAGCAGGCGACGGAGCTCGCCCGCCGCATGGTGACCGAATGGGGCATGAGCGAGGTGCTCGGCCCGCTGCGCTATTCGGCCAACGAGCAGGAAGTCTTCCTCGGCCACTCCGTGACGCAGCGCCAGAACGTTTCGGGCGAGACGGCCAAGCTGATCGACGAGGAGATCCGCCGGATCGTCACCGAAGGCGAGAAGAAGGCGCGGCAGGTGCTGACGGAAAACCGTCACCTGCTCGACCAGCTTGCCGCGGCGCTGATCGAATACGAGACGCTGACGGGCGAGGAAGTTGCGGAGCTCTTCAAGGGCAAGCGCCCGGATCGCCCGGACGACACCCCTGTCGGACCCACATCGGCCGTACCGATCATCCGGAAGACGCCGAAGCCCGACGAAGGCTTTGGCGGCGCCGAGCCGGAACCGCAGCCAGGCTGAGCGGCGCGCGGTTAAGCAAATGGCAACGGCGGCTTTCGGGCCGCCGTTCGCCTGTCAACCCTTGCCCGCTCTCCGGCGCGCGGCCTTGGGCGGTTCCTTTACCTTGATCGGCTAGGTTTGCGCTGAAACGGAGATCACCGATGACGCGCACGCTCCTTGCCGCCCTCATGCTCGCCGCCGCGACCGCCGCGCCGGCCGCCCTCGCCCAGCCGGCGGACTGGTCGGGCCTGTATGTCGGCGGCCACCTCGGCCATTCCTTCAAGGCCGACGATGAGATCGTTGTGTTCGACACCGACCGCGACGGCGTGTTCGACGACACGGTGCGCACCAGCGGCGGCGCAGACGCCTTCGCCCCCGGCTTCTGCAGCGGCGGCGCGACCGGCCCGACGATCGCGAGCGGCTGCCGCGAGAGCAAGGGCGACATCAACTATTCGGTGCGGGTCGGCTACGACCTGCAGCTGTTCGGCAACTGGGTGATCGGCGTGATGGCCGAGGAAACCGCCGCCAATATCGGCGACGATGTCTCCGCCTTCTCCTCCACGCCGCAGGCCTCCTACACCTTCACCCGGGACCTGCGCACGCTGACCTCGGCCCGCCTGCGCGCCGGCTGGGCGACCAGCGATGCGCTGCTGTATGGCATGGCCGGCTGGGCGTGGGGCGATATCGACCAGTCCTTCACGACCACGAACACGGTGAACACGTTCCAGCAGTCGATGGACAGCGAGATCAACGGCTACCAGATCGGCGTCGGCTACGAGCACAGGCTGGGCGATCTGTGGCTGATCGGCTCGGGCTGGACGATCGGCCTCGAATACCTGTGGACGTCGCTGGACGAGGGCGAGCATCCCGTCGCCGTGGGCCCCGGCACGGCGCCGGCGACCAATCCCTTCATCCTCGTCAATCCCGCCGGCACGGACATGCGTCGCACCAAGGACATCTTCGAGTTCTCGACGATCGGCCTGTCGCTGAACTGGCGCCTGCTGTAGGACAGCAGCTGCGACATGCGCCTGCGAACGGCGGCCCCGCTCGGGCCGCCGCCTGCGTGTCTACGCCACCTTCACCATGCGCTTGCCGACATTCTCGCCGGCCAAAAGGCCGATGAGGGCGGCGGGAAGATTCTCGAAGCCTTCGACGATGTCCTCGCGCACCTTGAGCCTGCCGGAGGCGACCCAGGCCTGGAGATCGGCCAGCGCCCGGGCGTTCTGGCTCTCGAAATCCATCACGACGAAGCCGCGCATGGTGAGCCGCTTGGTGACGATGAGGCCCGGCACGCCGCGCGGGCCATGCGGCGCGGGGCGGTCATACTGCGAGACGGCGCCGCAGCAGGAGATGCGGCCGTGGTTCCTCATCGCGAACAGACAGGCTTCCAGCACATCGCCGCCGACATTGTCGAAATAGACGTCGATGCCTTCGGGCGCGGCCGCGCGCAACGCCTTGCTGAAGTCCGGCGCCTTGTAGTCGACCGCCGCATCGAAACCCAGCTCCCTCACCAGCAGCTCGCACTTGGCCGGACCGCCAGCAATGCCGATCACGCGGCATCCCTTGATCTTCGCGATCTGTCCCGCCAGCGAGCCGACCGAACCGGCGGCGGCCGAAACCACCACGGTTTCCCCGGCCTTCGGCTGTCCGCATTCGAGCAGGCCGAAATAGGCCGTGAGGCCGGCCACGCCATAGACGCTGAGCAGATAGGTGAGCGGCTGGCCGTCCGGCGCCCGGCCGAGCTTCGTCACATGCTTCGCCTTCACAGCCGCATAGTCCTGCCAGCCCATGTCGCCCCAGACCAGATCGCCCGGCGCGAAACCGGGCGCCCTGCTTTCGACCACCTCGCCGACAGCCCCGCCGGACATCACATCGCCGGCCTTCAGCGCCGAGCGGTAGGTCGCGCCCCACATCCAGGCGCGATTGGCCGCATCGAGGGAGATGTAGCGGTTGCGGACCAGAAGCCCGCCCTCCTCCGGCGCGGGAAGCGCGCCCTCGACGAGGCGGAAGACATCCGGCGTCAGCTTCCCCGTGGGCAGGTGATCGATCAGAAACTGTCGGTTCCTTGTCATGTCGGCCTCTCCTGCCCGTTCTGCCGCCGCTACCATAGCCATGCAGACGGGCCTTCGTGAAGAATGTTCAGGCCCGCCCGCCGGGCAACTTGCAAGGGGCGGAGACTTGGCCGAGGCTCCCATCGGTCGCTTCGGGAGGGATCGATGACGGACGAGGCCAACAGCTATCGCAGGCGTTCGTTCAGGGTTGTCGACCCCGACGCGCGGCTGCGCGATCCCGACAACCTGATGACGCACCTGCGCCGCGGCGAGCCGGATGCGCATGGCAACGTCCCGTTCGCGCGAATCCCGAAGGACACGGTCGTCCGTGTCGACCAGGCGCGCAATGTCGACCGCGGCGTCGACGGCCCGCTTGTGTTTGCGCATGCGACCGACCTGAACGGCAACGCCATCGGCTGGACGTCGACCCGCAATTTCGAGGGCAGGTTCGTCAATGAGACGCTGGCGGCCATCCCGCCGGAAGGCAATGACAGGAAAGGTCCCAACGCCGCGTGGGCCGGCGGGCGTTTCCTGCGGCAGGTGACGCTGATCCCCATCGTGGGGGCGCGGCTGCAGCTTCTCTATCTCGCCGCCGATACGGTGGGGCCGTATTTCGAGCTGGTGCGCGCGGCGGCGGCCGACACCATCACGATTGCGATCAACAGCGGGTTCCGGTCCTGGCGTGAACAGAAGGCGCTCTACGACGGCTACAGGCGCGGCCTGCCCGGCTACAATCTCGCGGCCGAGCCAGGGAAGTCGAAACACCAGAACGGCGTCGCCTTCGACATCGACGTGCCCGGCGGCGCGGGGAATCCGACCTATGACTGGCTCGCGGCCAACGCCACGCGCTTCGGCTTCCTGCGCACGGTCAACAGGGAGCCATGGCACTGGGAGTACGATCCGGCCCAGGCCGCGGCCGCGCAGGCGGCCGGCACGTTCAAGCTCGACCGCGTGGAGATCTAGGACGCGCCCGGCCGGCCCGCGGGTCAGACGCCTGCGGCCGTCATCCCCGACAACTCCCCCCGCGCGACACGCAAGCCCGGGAAACACGGGACGGATTGCGAAGGCATGACAGCCTGCCGACGGATTCCGGCTCTCCGCTTCGCTGCGGCCGGAGCGACAGGGCGGCGCGAACGTCCATGCCGGCGATTCCGTCAGGACGGGTCGCCAGCGCGCACCGCCTGCGCTAGATCGGCGCGGGCGACGGCGACAGGGAGATGCGCGTGACGAAGACAGGATGCCTGCTTGCGGCGACGGCGCTGATGGCCAGCCCCGCGGCGTATGCGCAAGCCAACTGGAACACGCCCACCGAGCCGTTCCACGTGATCGACAATGTCTGGTATGTCGGCACGGAGGGGCTCTCCTCCTTCCTGTTCACGACGCCGGACGGCCACATCCTGCTCGACGGCGCCACGCCGCAGGCGGCCCCGATGATCGCGGCCAACATCGCGAAACTGGGGTTCAGGCTGGGCGATGTGAAGATCCTGCTCAACAGCCATGCGCATTTCGACCATTCGGGCGGCCTTGCGGAACTGAAACGCGAGACGGGTGCAAAGCTCCATGCGATGGAAGGCGATGTCTCGGCGCTCGAAGGCGGCTTCTACCTGGGCAGCGAGGACGTGAGGGCGATGGCCGCGCCCCCGGTGAAGGTGGATGTCGTGCTCAAGGACGGCGACACGGTGAGCCTGGGCGGCTTCACGCTGACGGCGCATCTGACGCCCGGCCATTCGCGCGGCTGCACCAGCTGGGGCGCAAGGCTGAGCGAGGGCGGCCAGGACCATGAGGCGCTGGTGTTCTGCTCGGCGTCGGTGGCGGCCAACCGCATCACGCCGCCGCTGCAGTATGAGGGGATCGTCGAGGACTACCGCGCCACCTTCGCCAGGGCGAAGACGATGAAGGTGGACATCCCTCTCGCCCCGCATCCGGAATTTTTCCGGCTGCTGGACAAGGCGCAAACGGCCAAGGCGAATCCCGACGGCCCCAACCCCTTCATCGATCCTGCCGGCTTTGCGCCCTTCATCGCCGCACAGGAGGCGGCGTTCGAGACGGCGCTGAAGGACCGCACGTCACGGGCGCAATAGCCCCGCCCGCGCCGGCCCGGCCGCAGGCCTCACACCGCGATGTCGAACGCGTCGAGATCGAACTCGCCATCGCCTGCGGCCGGCGCGCTATCTGTTCCGCGTGTCGCGCGCGCGTGTCGCGCAATCGCCTCGAACAGCGTCTCGCGCACGATGGGCTTGGCGACATGGTCATCCGCGCCCGCCTCCTTCGCCTCGGCCACGTGCTCATCGGTCGCGTTGGCGGAGACCGCCAGTATGGGCGTGGGCTGGCGGTTGTGCTCGCGCTCCCAGGCGCGGATGGCGCGCATCGCGGCCAGCCCGCCCATGATCGGCATCTGCAGATCCATCAGGACGAGATCGAACCGGCCCGCCTGGAACTTCTCAACCGCCTCTTTCCCGTTCTCCGCGAAGGTGATCGCCAGGCCGCTCTGCGCCAGAAGCAACTCCACCACGCGGCGGTTCATCGGGTTGTCCTCGGCCACCAGCAGGCGGAGATTGTCAATCGCCGTCTCGGCGTCGAAATCCTCCACCGCCACGGCCGTGATGGCGGCCAGCGCCGCGATGCGGTCGCGCGCGATCGGCGCGATCACCTCGAAGGTCGACCCCTCGCCCACTTTCGATACGGCGGAGACCTTGCCGTCCATCTTCTCGACCAGGCGCTTCACGATGGAAAGACCCAGGCCGAGGCCGCCGAAGCGGCGCGAGGTCGAGATGTCGGCCTGCTCGAAGCGCTCGAAAATCCGCTCGGCCATCTCGGGCGCAAAGCCGACGCCGCTGTCCGTCACGATGAGGCGCATCTGCGTCCGGCCGTCGGGCATGTCCTCGACGGCGGCCGAAACGCTGATATGGCCCTCCTCCGTAAATTTCACCGCATTGTTCAGCAGGTTGCCCAGCACCTGCCCGATCCGCACCGGATCGCCACGGAAAACGCCATCGCAGCTCGCAGAGATGAAGGTCTCGAAGCGCAGACCCTTGGCCTCGGCCCGCGTCCGCGCCGCCTCGCACGTATTGCGCAGCGTTTCCTCCAGCTCGAACGGACGGATATCGAACTGGATGTCGTCGCCCTCGAGCCGCGAGAACTCGACCAGATCGTCCATCACGCGCAGCAGCGTGCGGCCGGAGGTGGAGATCAGGCGCACCATCTCGCCCTGCCGCTCGTCGAGCTGGGTGCGCTGGAGCACTTCGGACACGGCGAGGACGCCGTTGAGCGGCGTGCGGATCTCGTGGCTCATGTTTGACAGGAAGTCGGACTTGGCGGCGGCGGCCACCAGCGCGCGCTGTTCCGCCTCCATCGCCTTCAGCTCGATGTTCTTGCGCGCGGTGATCGACTGAATCACCGCGAACGCGCGCGCGGGCGAGCCCTTCACCGTCTTGAGGATGCGGATGGCGGCGGCGTGCCAGATCTCGCGGCCGTCGGGGAACACGACACGGTACTCGATCGTGTACGGCGGCCCGCCGGCGAGATGCGCGCGCCACTTGTTGCCCATCATCTCGCGGTCCGCCGGATGGATCGCGGCGTCGCCGCCGGTCAGCGTGTCGAAGGTCGGCTTCTGCGGGAAGAGCGTCTTCCAGTCGCCTTCCGTGTATGTCTCGCGCATCTCGAAATCGACTTCCCAGATCATCATCTGGGTGATCGACATGCCGTACGCCATGCGCTCCTTGGAGCTTTCGACCTCGTGCTGGGCCTGCACGAAGGCCGTCACGTCCTCATGCATCACGACGATGCCGCCGATATTGCCTTCGGCGTCGCGCCACGGGGCGGCCGACCATTTCAGCCAGCCCGGCTGGCCGGTCGGCTGTTCGAACGGGTCGCGATCATGACTCAGCGTCTCCCCGCGCATCACCTGTCGATGCACGCTGCGCCACTTCTCCGGCAGCCACGGCATGATGTCGTACATCGAACGGCCGAGCGCCTCTTCTTCCGTCAGCTGCCGTTCGGCCAGCCAGCTCTGACTCGCCATCATGACGCGCATTTCGCGGTCGTATATGCAGAACGGCATCGGCGCCGCCTGCACGAAGCGGCGCACGGTGGAATCGGCGTTCAGGGCCGCCTGCAGCGCCGCATGTCCGTCGGTCTTGTCGACCAGCACGCCGTGCATGGCCTCCACCTGCCCGCGCACGCCGATCGACGGCGCCCCGGCGACGAGCACCATGCGCGTCGTCCCATCGGCGCGACGGAGACGGAAGGCGTGCTTCACCGGCTTGCGTTTCACGAACGCCTCGCGCGCGGCGTTCACGGCGGCCTGGCGATCTTCCGGCAGGATCATCTCGACCAGATCGTTCAGCACCAGCGGCGGGGCGCCCGGGCCGAGGCCGAGAATGCGGGATGCACCCAGTGTCGCCTGCAGCTTTAGATCGCAGCCGACGCGCCAGTGGCCGATATCGCCGACCTGCTCCACGGCGTCGCGCGCTGCTGAGGTTTCCTCACGCTCGCGCTGCAGCAGGTCCTGCTCGGTGATGTCGCGACCCACAAACGAGACGAGGCCATCCGGGCCGAGCCACGCCAGGTCCGCATCGATCAGGCGCATGTCGCGTCCGATGCAGAAGCGCAGCTCCATCCGGTGTGTCGGCGATGTCTCGCAAAGGTTGCGCAGCGCATCGCGCACGGCCTCGCGCCGGTCGGGTTCTATGAAGGACAGGATGGACGCATCGTGCGACCCGCCCGCCGGTCCGGTCAGGCGGCGATAGGCGATGTTCGCCCGCACGACACGGCCGTCGAGATCGATCAGGGCGAAGGCCTCGGCCGCCGCGTTGAGAAAGCGCCCGGTCGCGCTGGCGAAGCAGCGATCGATCACCTCCGGCGGCGAGGCCGACCCCATTGGGAGGGGAGCTGACGTCATGAACCTGGCTGGCCCGCTGGTACTGATCGGGACATCTCGCGTGACAACGGTTAACAAACCTGTAGGAACCCGAAACGGGTCACGGATTTTCGGACGCGAAACAGGCGGTTTGGTCCGTTCAGCCAGGCTTGACGGGGTCCAGCGCCAAGGCCTGACGGGCCATGTCGACCCGCGCCATGTGGGCCTCGAAAGGCCCCCAGTCGTCTGCGTCGGCGATCGGCGCCCATAACGCCTCGACGTCCTCGATCAGCAGGCTGACCGGGGACGCCCCGCCAAAATAGGGATGCGCCAACCTTTCCGGCCGCTCGGGGGCATGCGCGAACAACGCCGCCTGCACGGGTGCGAAGTCAGGCGCTGCATACGCGCGCCAGAGGGGGCTGGCTCTGGCGCGCGCCTCGCTGGCTGCGCCGCCGAACCAGTCGAAGAACACCTGCGGCCAGCTGGCCCGCGTCGCCCCCATCCAGCCGAACAGCGCCTTCACGAGTTCGAGCGCGCGCGCTTCCCCTGCGTACGCCAGACCCAGCACTGCGCAGACCCGCCGCGGGAAGGCGGCGCGATAGAGCCCCTCGAACCGCGCGAGTTCCGCCTCCAGCGCCGGAACCTCCGCCACCAGCGTCAGGCTCTGGGCGAGTTGCCCCAGGTTCCACAGCGCCGCGGAAGGCTGCCGCCCGAAGGCGTAGAGTCCCGTCTCGTCGAAATACGCCGCCGTGAAGCTCGGGTCGGAATAGGGCAGGAAGCGCCAGGGCCCATAGTCGAAACTCTCTCCTGTCACCACCATGTTGTCGCTGTTGAGCACGCCATGGACGAAACCCGCCGCCATCCACGCCGCCGCCAGCTCCGCCGTCGCCCTCACCGCCTCGCGCAGCATGCCGACGGCCGAGGCCGCAACATCGGCGCCCCTTGCGTCCGGATGGAAATGCCGGACGCAGTAGTCGACCAGCGCGCCGATCCCGTCCGCATCGCCCAAATAGGCCATGCGCTGGAACGTTCCGAACCGCACATGGCTGTGCGACAACCGCACCAGCACGGAGGATCGTGTCGGGGAAGGTTCGTCGCCGCGATAGAGCTGTTCGCCGGTCTCGATCAGCGAGAACGCCTTCGACGTGTAGACGCCCAGCGCCTCCAGCATCGACGCCGCCATGATCTCGCGCACGCCGCCCTTCAGCGTCAGCCGTCCGTCGCCCCGCCGCGACCAGGGCGTCTGCCCCGAGCCCTTCGTTCCCAGATCGAGCAGGCGCCCTTCGTCATCGCGCAACTGCGCAAACAGAAAGCCGCGCCCATCGCCGATCTGCGGATTGTAAACCTGGAACTGGTGGCCGTGATAGGCCAGCGCCAGCGGTCGCTCGAGCGACCCCCGCAGCGGCGCAAACCTTCCGAAGTGGGCGATCCAGTCTGCGTCGCTTAGCCCGCCCAGGCCGACACGCTCCGCCCAGCGCTGGTTGCGCCAGCGAATCTCGTGCCGGGGAAAGTCCGCCGGCTCGACCTCGCTGTAAAAGCGGCCGTCGAGTTCAAGAATGGCGCGCTCGGGGCGATAGGGCGCGCTCACGGCGTTGGGGCGGGCGGGAGCGTGACAGTACGGAGCATGGCAGATCCTTTCACGGCCAAGGCTTCACCGCCCCCCGCCGGGACGCAATGTTTCTGGGGGCATTTCATGTACATTTATTGACTATCGATAAGTCATGGCCTAATGACCCAACACCCTGAGGAGGCGCGAACATGCCAAGACTGCTCGTCCTCGCCCTTGCCGCCTCCCTTCTGGCCGCCTGCAGCGCCACGGCGCGGGTCGAGCCCTCTCCGGCGGTCGACCTGCCCTATCCCGCACCGACCCTGACGATCGAGCCCTACACCTTCACGGCAGGCAACGGGACGAAGGTGGACGCCGAACGCGGCTTCTTCGAGGTTCCGGAAAACCGCAACAATCCCGCTTCCCGCAAGATCAGGATCGGATTCGTCCGTTTCCCGGCGACGACGCCAAATCCGGGCCCGCCAATCGTCTATCTCGCCGGCGGTCCCGGCGCATCGGGCGTGGGCGCGGCGCAGGGCGCGCGCTTTCCAATCTTCATGGCGTTGCGGGCGCAGGGCGACGTCATCGCGCTCGACCAGCGCGGCATCGGCCTGTCGCGAAGCCTTTCGCCCTGTCTGCCGCCCGACGATGCGGCGTCCGCCGCCGTTCTCACCCGAGACGCCATCATTGCCTTCTATCGCGCCGGCCTCGTCCACTGCTTCGACAGATGGAAGGCAAGCGGCGCGGATATCGACGGCTACACGACGCTTCAGAACGCGCACGACATCGAGGACCTGCGCCGCGCCCTCGGCGTTCCGAAGATCAATCTCTGGGGCATCAGCTACGGGTCTCACCTCGGGCTGGCCTTCATGAAATACCATCCCGGCTCAGTCGCCCGCGCGGTTCTCGCCGGCATCGAGGGGCTTGACGAGACCGTGAAGCTGCCGTCCGAAACCGACGCCTATTTCGCCCGCGTCCAGGCCGTGATCGACGCCGATCCGAGGGCGAAGGCCGTCTATCCCGATCTCGCCGCCCTCATGCGGCGGGTTCATGCGCGGCTCAACGAGACGCCTGCCGCTGTCGCAATCACCCCTGCAGGCGCCTCGGCGCCGGTAACGGTCACGTTCGACGGCTTCGCCGTGCAGCTGCTTGCCAGCGGGATGATCGCTGATCCCGGCAGTGTGGCGCGCGTGCCGGATTTCTACCTGACGCTCGACAGGGGCGACTACACGCGCGCCGCCTCCCTGCTGCATGGCCAGTTCCTGGCGCGGCCGCCATTGTTCAACGGGATGCCCGAGGCGATGGATCTCGCCTCCGGGGTCTCGCCCGCGCGCATGGCGCGGCTGGAGGCTGAGTTCAGGACCGCGATTCTCGGCGACGCGCTCAATTTCCCGATGCCGCACATCGCCGGGATCCGCCCCGAACTCGACCTGGGCGAGGGCTTCCGCGCGCCGCTTTCCTCGTCCATTCCGACGCTCTTCATCTCCGGCACGCTGGACGGACGCACCTATCCTGCCGAAGCCGCGGCCACCGTCGCCGGCTTCAGCAATGGCGCCCGCCTCATCGTCGAGAATGGCGGCCACAATATCTACGAAGCCGACCCGCGAATCGGCGAAGCTGTCGCCGCATGGTTCAGGGGCGAAGGGGCACCCGCCTCCATCAGGCTCGAACCGCCGGTCATCTTCGTGCGCTGATCGCGCCCTCCGCCCAATTGCCGCCCGAATTGTGCGGCAGACGGTCACGCAGCGGGGATTTCTCCTCCGCGCGCAACGGAGCCAGCCCGGCAATGAGGCGACCATATCACCCAGGGTCGCCCCTGTGTCTGCTCACAGGGGCCAATCAGCGCCCCGTGCTCTGGCCCGGCGGCGCCTGATCCCGCGACCTTGAACGGACCGCAACCGACGCGCGCCCTGACGCGCGCGTCTGCGCTCGCAACCCGCCAAGCCAGCGGAACCGCGCGCGCGTGATCAGAGGAGACGCGACGATGGTCGCGCAACTTTTCCAGCGCGCGCCGCAGCAGGCGCGCCCGGCGACGCCGCTGCTGACGTTCGTCGCCGGAGACTTCGCGGATTCGCTCGCGCGCATCTGGCCCGCGCCGCATGGCGACTTCTTCGCCCTCCCGGCCGCGCGCCGGCACGCCGCCGCCATTCTCATTGCGGCGCATGGCCGCCGCCAGATGCCGGGGCCCGAACTCCGCCGCCTGGTGGAGTACCAGCGCGATGCCGCGGTCGCCGAAGCGATCATGGGCGTGGGCTCCCATGGATTGATGCGCGCCCTCTCCAAGGCGGGCGAACAGCTGTGGAAGCCGGACGACTACCGGATCTTTCTCGCACTCTTCGCCG
>CAZTMG010000085.1:0-9414 GCA_964614815.1 uncultured Rhizobium sp.
CGGCAGAACGCGCTGGTGCTGGTCGAAACCTTTCGCGCCATAGAGCCTGTTCCAGTTCGCGATCGCGTCGAGCGGATAGAGGAAGGGTTCGTAGTGGGTGCGGTAGGGGCCTGTCCGCATCGTCTTCAGCTCATGGCGCACGCTGTTGAAGGCCCGCACAGTCATCGCATTCAGCGTGAAGCCCGGCGCCTCCAGCGGCACGCTCCGGCGAGGGGCTTCCACATGCGGGACCAGGTCGCCATACGGATGCCAGTTGGCGGATGACAGGATGCCCCGCCCGAGCTTCGCCCCGCCCGTCGAGCAATCGACCCAGGCCATGGTATGCTCGAACTGGTCCTTCTTCTCCGCAGCGATGGCGAAATAGTCCGTCACATGGGCGAAGGGCGTGTCCTGGGCCGTGAGGAAGGCGGACGGAACGGGCGCGGCGCGGAATTCCACCCATTCGATCACCCCCGTCAGCCCCAGCCCGCCCACCGTGGCGTGGAACAGCGGATCGCCGGGGCCGATCTCCCGCGCCGATCCATCCGTACGCAGCAGTTTGAGCCGCGTCACGGACGCGCCGAACGCTCCCGCCGCATGATGATTCTTGCCGTGCACATCGTTCGCCACCGCCCCACCCAGCGTCACGAAGCGCGATCCCGGCGTTGTGGGCAGGAAGAAGCCCGCCGGCACGAGGATCTGTAGGGCCTGGCTCAGCGACAGGCCCGCCTCGGCCCGCATCACGCCTGTCTCGCGATCGAAGGCGATCACGCGGTCCAGCGCCGTCATGTCGATGATGCGCCCGTCCGGGTTGAGATTGCTGTCGCCATAGGATCGCCGCAGCCCGACCGGCAGGCCCGGCGCCGCCGGCGATAGCTGCCTCACCAGGCCGCCGAGTTCATCGCGAAAGCGCGGCCGCGCCACCGCGTGGCCCGCCCGCACGACGCGCCCCCAGGACATCAGCGTGTTGTCCGGATGAAAGGATGCCGTCATGTCCGTCCGGGCCCGTCCCTTCAGGGTTTCTGCGATCGTTCGATCACCTTCGTGGTCGATTGCCCGTCCACCAGCGTCACGCGCACGATGCGCCCGCCACGCGCCCTTACAATGTCGGCGCCGACGATCTGGTCCTCGCGATAGTCCGCTCCCTTCACCAGCACGTCCGGCTGCAGCGCCCTGATCGCCTCCAGCGGCGTCTGCTCGCTGAACAGGATCACGGCGTCCACGCCCTTGATCGCGGCCATCACGCCCGCGCGGACATCTTCCGTCTGCACCGGCCGGGTCGGGCCCTTGAGCGTGCTCACCGAGGCGTCCGTGTTCAGCGCCACGATCAGCCGGTCGCACGCCTTCGCCGCCTCCCGCAGCAACGCAACATGCCCCGAATGCAGGATGTCGAACACGCCATTGGTGAAGCCGACGCTGAGGCCCTGCCGCGCCCACGTCTCCCGCAGCCTAATGGCTTCGTCCAGGCTGATCGCGCCGCCCGCCTCCGGCAGCGCGCGTCGGCCTGCATCGATCTCGGCCAGCAGCTCCGCCGGACTGGCCGTCGCCGTGCCGCGCTTGCCCACCACGACGCCCGCCGCAATGTTGGCGACCTGCATCGCCGTCTCCCGCGGCAGTCCGCCCGCGACGCCCAGCGCCAGCGTCGCCGCCACCGTGTCTCCGGCGCCTGATACATCGAACACCTCGCGCGCCTTCGCCGCGACATGCCCTGTTCGGACCGCGTCAGCAGGATGGCGGCGCCCGTTGTCCGCATCGCCGCGTCCGCCGCTGCGCTGCATGTTTCGTCCGAGGCGCAGGGCAGGCGGGTCGCCGCCTGCAGCTCCTTGCGGTTCGGCGTGATGATCGCCGCGCCGCGATAGGCGCTCCAGTCCGTCCGCTTCGGGTCCACGATCACTGGCTTCCCGTGTCTGGCCCCATGCTCCATCGCCGCCGCCAGCACCCGGTCGGTCAGCACGCCCTTGGCGTAGTCCGACACCATGATGGCGTCGCAATCGCCGGCGAGGTCGGCGATCGCATCGACCAGCCGGTCTTCCGTCGCCCGCGAGATGGCCGCGCCCTCTTCGCGGTCGACCCGGACGATCTGGTGCTGCCCGCCCATGTAGCGGGTCTTCAGTGTCGTCGGCCGTGCGGCCTCTGTCGCCAGGCCTCCACCTGGTCCGCCATGTCCTTCAGGATGCCGGCGAGGATCGAGGCCGCCGCGTCCGCTCCCGTCACGCCGACCAGCACGGCCCGCCCGCCCAGCGCCGCGATGTTGGCGGCCACGTTGGCCGCCCCGCCTGCCGTCCAGCGCTCGTCGTTCACATGCACGATGGGAACCGGGGCCTCGTCTGACACGCGCGAGACGCGGCCGGAGACGTAATGGTCAACCATCACATCGCCGATCACCAGCACACGGCCCTGCGACAGCCGGCGGATATCGTCCTGGGTGGGGGTCAAGTCATGTCCTTCCGGCCTTGCGCCGCCTCTTTAGCCAAAGCCTGCGCAAACGTCAGGCCCGACCGCGTGTCTGGCCGCGCGCCGACCCAGAATAGGTAGAGGCAGAACTTTCCAGCAAGCTTTCCTTGGCAATGTTTCGTCTTGTCTTGGGGCTCGAACAGTCTAGACCAATGCCCCAAAATACAGACGGCTCGAGGCCGTCGGACTGGGGCGGCCGGGGACTGGGGGTCAACCTGTCGGGGTCAGGACGGGCAAGGGCCGGGGCGGCGGCCGAGGGACATCGCTGGCATGGCTCTGGAAAGCGTTTCTGCGCTGATCCTGGACGACAATGCGCACATGCGCGGTCTGCTGCGGGTCATTCTGGCCGGCTTCGGCATGCGCCGCATCGAGGAGGCCGCGACCTGCCAGGAGGCGCTCGCCATCGTCGCGGGCGGCGACATCGACATCGCCTTTGTCGATTTCAAGCTCAGCGGCGCAGACGGGATCGCATTCTGCAAGCATATCCGCCGGGGCCCCAACAGCCCGGACAGCTGGCTCCCCATCATCATGATCACCGCCTATTCGGAACGTTCGCGCGTGCTCGACGCCGTCAACGCAGGGGTGGACGAGTTCCTCGTCAAGCCTGTCCGGGCGGTCGATGTCGCCAACCGGGTCAACGCCGTGATCGAACGCCGCCGGCCTTTTGTCGACATTCCGGGTTATTTCGGGCCCGACCGCCGCCGTCGCGACGATCCCCGCTACAAGGGTCCCTGGCGGCGCGCCACTGACCCTGGAACGGTCGATATCTGAGCACGGGCCGGCGTTCCGGGCTCGCGCGACGCAAGAAAATGGCCGTTCCTCCCGAAAAGGCGCACCGTTGCAGGCGCAGGGCGGGGCGGCTAACGTCCCCGCAATCAACAGGCGGGTCCGGACCGGATACCGTGGCGGAGGGATTTTCATGGCAGGTCGTGGTCTCGGGCAGCTGTTCGCCCGGAAGTCGGTCGAGCAGATGCACGCCGAGCATCAGGGCGGCGAACTCAAGAAGTCGCTCGGCGCGCTCAACCTCGTCCTCCTGGGCATCGGCTGCATCATCGGGACCGGCATTTTCGTGCTGACCGGCCGGGCCGCGGCCGAATTCGCCGGCCCCGGCATCATGATCTCCTTCGTGATCACCGGCGTGCTCTGCGCCTTCGTGGCGCTCTGCTATTCCGAACTTGCCGCCGCCATCCCGGTGTCCGGTTCGGCCTATTCCTACAGCTACGCCTCCCTCGGGGAGTTCGTCGCCTGGATCATGGGCGTGCTGCTGCTGCTGGAATACGGCGTCGCCGCCTCGACCGTCGCGGTAGGCTGGTCCGGCTACACGACAAGCCTGCTGCACGATCTCGGCATCAACCTCCCGGCTGCGCTGACAGCGGCTCCGGGCGTGACGGTGACCGATCCGGCGACGGGCGCGGCCGTGGCTGGCATTGTCAACCTGCCGGCGCTGCTCGGCATCGTCGCGGTCACGACGCTGCTGACCATCGGGGTGTCGGAGTCCGCCACGGCCAACAACATCGTCGTCGCCATCAAGGTGACCGTCGTGGTCGCCTTCATCGTGATCGGCTTCTTTTATGTGAAGCCGGAGCTCTGGTCGCCGCTGATCCCGGAGCAGGTGCCGGCCCCGCCGCCGGGCACGGACATGTCGATGGGCAACCAGATCTGGACGGCGCTCGTCAACGTCGTCACCGGACAGAGCCGTGAGTCCGCCTATGGCATTGGCGGCCTCATCTCGGCCGCGGCCGTGATCTTCTTCGCCTATATCGGCTTCGAGGCGGTCTCCACTGCCGGCGCCGAGGCGAAGAACCCGGCCAGGGACATGCCGATCGGCATTCTCGGCTCGCTCATCATCTGCACGCTCCTCTACATCCTCACCTGTGCGGTTCTGGTGGGCATCGTGCCCTATACCGAGCTGAACGATCCCGCGCCCATCGCCAAGGCCGTCAACCAGATGGGCCTGCCGTGGTTCGCCGTGCTGGTGAAGGTCGGGGCGTTTGCGGGCCTTTCCTCGGTTATGTTGGTCCTGCTCTATGGCCAGACCCGCATCTTCTACACCATGGCGCGCGACGGCCTGCTGCCGCCCGTGTTCGCCAAGGTGAACCCGAAGACGCAGACGCCCGTGCTCAACACTGTCGTGGTCGGCGTCATCGCCGCCGGTTTCGCGGGCTTCACCGGCCTCGACTTCCTCGGCGACACGACGAATGTGGGCACGCTGGTCGCCTTCATGTTCATCTGCATTACGGTGGTCTATCTCCGCTTCGCCCGGCCGGAACTCAACCGCCCCTTCAAGATGCCGACCTGGCTGATCACAACCATCGCCGTGCTCGGCGCCGCGATGTGCGCCATCCTCGTGATGTCGCTGATGTCGTCGGAGCACACCCGCAACTTCTTCATCCCCTACCTGATCGTCGGCGTGCTGGTCTATTTCGTCTACGGCATGTGGAATTCGAAGCTGGCCAAGGGCGAGGTCGTCACCGGGCATGAAGCCAATCCCGACCTCGAAACGCAGGGCCTCACCGACGTCGAGCCGCCCCGCAAGGGCTGATCGCGCTCCGGCCGCCCCCGGCATGGCGGCGTCTCCCCCGCGGGAGACGCCGCTGTCCGCGGCGACATTGTCTTTGAGGGCAGGGCTGGTATGCCGCCTCCACACTCCTGAAGGGCGACGCCATGGCGGTCGAAGCGGTGATCTGGGATTTCGGCGGCGTGTTCACCA
The DNA here is from genome assembly GCA_964614815.1 of uncultured Rhizobium sp. Lineage (GTDB taxonomy): Bacteria > Pseudomonadota > Alphaproteobacteria > Caulobacterales > Hyphomonadaceae > UBA7672. The sequence continues at coordinate 5,144 of CAZTMG010000085.1, forward strand.
CCTCGCCCTTCGACGCGTTCAACCGCTATGAGCGCGCGCGCGGCCTGCCGGCCGACATCATCCGGAAGATCAACTCGATCAATCCGGACGCCAACGCCTGGGCGAGGATCGAGCGCGCCGAAATCGACGCCGCCGCGTTCGACCGCCTCTTTGCCGAAGAGGCGAAGGCCCTCGGCTTCGACATTCCCGGCGCCGATGTGCTGGCGCTGCTGTCGGGCGACCTTCGCCCCGCTGTCGTCGCCGCCTTCTTCGCCTGCAAGGCCCGCTTCAAGGTCGGCTGCATCACCAACAACGCCCCCACGGGCAAGGGCGCAGGCATGGCGTCCTCCAGCGAGAAGGCGCGGCAGATCGCGGACGTGTTCGCCCAGTTCGACCATGTGATCGAAAGCTCGAAGGCGGGCGTGCGCAAGCCCGACCCGCGCATCTACCGCATGATGTGCGAGGCCCTGAACGTCGATCCGCGCGCCTGCGTCTATCTCGACGATCTCGGCATCAACCTGAAGCCCGCCCGTGAAATGGGCATGACCACGATCAAGGTTGTCTCCGAAGCCCAGCTTCTCGCCGATCTGTCCCGCGCCGTCGGCCTCGCCTTCTAGCGCCGCCGTCCCGTCGCAGCGCGCAGGCGGATCGTACCCCTGAACCTGCCCGGAACCCGCGTGAACCCGGGCGGGGCCGGGGCGCGTCCTGAAGGAGTCCAGGCGCTTGCGGCGTCTCGAAGGATGAGGGCGCCCGCATGGCGGGCAGATGCGTTCGTCGATTTCTGCGGGGCGGCCCTTGCATCCGGCGGTCATTGGCTCGAGCGTGTCGCCGACTGACCGGATATCGCCGATGCGATGCCTGCTGCTCGACCGTTCCGCGCCGCTCGCGCTGATCGCCCTGCTGTCGGCGTGCGAGGCTCCGCCGGCGCCCCCGCGGATCGGGGCCGCCGAGGCGGAGTCGCCGCAGCCGTCCGACGCCCTGCCTGACGCCGTTCTCGCAACCATTGCCCGCCTGCGCGACATTTCCGCCAATGGCTCCTATCGCGACCTGGCGAAGCTTGCCGAGGCCACCCCCGGCTTCCGCTCCAACACGGCGGGCATGAGTCATCGCGACTACTGGCGTCTCAAGCTTCGCGCCGGCGACTGGCCGATGGCGCATGTCGGGCAGGTGCTGTCCCAGCCCCATGCCGTCACGTTCTCGGCGAAGGGAAAGGTCTATGTCTGGCCGCGCCTTGCGACCCTGCGCGGCGCGTCGATCACGCCCGCCGACGCCCGCGCCATCGACGCCCTTCTGGGCGATGGGCAGGCCGAAGAAATCCGCAGGGGAAAGCCCTGGCCCGGCTATGTGCTGGGCATCGCCGAGGATGGAGCCTGGCTCTACTTCCTCGCGGGCGAGGGATGATGCGTCTCAGGCCGCATCCGCCTTTCCGATGCGCGGCGGCCCGCCCTGCGCCGCCTGCGACGGGCCGAAGGCGCGGTCGAGCACGCGGGTCGAATCCATCGCCGCGCTGATCGCCTCGCTGATATGGCCGAGGATCTTCACATTGTTGGCCATCACGTGCAGCGCCTCGGGGCGCGTGTCCGCGGCGATGGTCTCGCAGCGGTGCAGGATGTCCGCCCGGAGCTGCATGAGCAGGTCCTCGAGCTTGTGGCCGTTCGGATTCTTGTCCGACCGCAGGAAATGCGTCACGTCTTCCTCCCCGGAAATGCTGTGCGCATCATGCCGGAAAGAGACTGACGGACCGTTGCGCAGCTGCAGGCGCGTTCTCATATGCGGCGTTAAGGTCCGGGTAAGGAGTCGTCCATGGCTGAACGTATCGGAGCGGACAAGGCGCTGGCGCGGTTGCCCGGCTGGCAGGCGCTCGCGGGGCGCGACGCCATCGCGCGGCGTTTCACCTTTGCGGATTTCAACGCCGCCTTCGGCTTCATGGCGCGGGTCGCCCTGAAAGCCGACCAGATGGATCACCACCCGGAATGGACCAATATCTACAACCGTGTCGACGTCGTTCTGACCACGCATGAGGCAAACGGCGTCACCGAGAAGGACGTCCAGCTCGCAGCCTTCATGGACGGAATTGCCGGCTGAGCCGCATGCCGCATGCGCATTCAGTCATTGAACACGATCACGCTGGCCAGGGCCACGCGCGCCTCGCCCTTGCCGAGGACCTGGTCCGCGGCCTTCTGCATCTTGGCGGACAGCATGGCCACGTCCGGCGCCTCGCCGGGAATGTAGGACACGGAGGCGTAGCTCAGGACCGCATCCCGCATGGCGTTCATCAGGCGGGGTCGCAGCGCCTCGCACTGCTTGCGCACCTGCTCCTTGGGCACGTCGAGGCCGGCGTCCACCGCCAGCACGCCGTGCACCTTGAACCCGCGCGTGATCGACGCCCGGAGCCCGAAGGTCGGGACGTAGGCGTCCGAACCCGTGATCCGCTTGGCCTGTGGGTCCAGTTCGGCCTTGGGGGCGGCGGGGGGGGCGGCGGAGGCGCGTCCGGCCATGGCCGCGGCGAGCAGGAAGGCGAGGAGTCGGCGCATGGTGCGGGAGTCTCCCGCCAAACGCTTAACGGCGGCTTTAGGGCGCGGCGGACCGATCCTTGACGGGCGGGCCGGGCCGGAATAGCACACCGGCTCCCAAAGACCCGGGCAACGGGGCCGTAGCTCAGTTGGGAGAGCGCGTCGTTCGCAATGACGAGGTCAGGGGTTCGATTCCCCTCGGCTCCACCAGTCCCGGCAATTCCAGCCGGTTAGCAGTTGGTTCAGACCCCCGCGCCTAGTCTTGTTGCGGCCGGGCGGCGGCGCGGCTAGAGCGTTTGGGGATCAATCCGGCAGACCCTTCATGCATTTCCTCTGGGCCCTCTACAGCTATTTCCTCAACCCGATCCTGACCCTGCTGTTCTTCATCATGTTCGCATGGGTTATTGCGGGCTGGCTTGTGGCGTTCGGCGTGATCGACAGCCGCAATCCGAATGCGCGGGCGATCGTGGGCTTACTCAATTCGATCTGCGAGCCGATGTGCCGCCCGATCCGCCGCATCATTCCGCCGATCAACGGCGTGCTCGACCTCTCGGCCCTGCTGGTCCTGCTGATCATCGTCTTCGTGCGCGACTGGGCGCTGCCGCAGCTGATCCTGACGATCATCGGTTCGCCCTTTGCCTGACGCCTGGCGGCTGGTCCCGGGCGGGGCGGAACTCCGCATCCGCGCCCAGCCCGGCGCTTCGGAGGACGCGATCGAGGGTGTCGGCGAGGACGCCGCCGGCCAGACTTTCCTGAAGGTCCGCGTCCGCGCCGTGGCGGAGAGGGGCAAGGCCAACGCGGCCATCGAACAGCTGCTGGCGAAGGCGCTCCGCATTCCGAAGTCCGCCGTGTCGGTGGAAAAGGGCGAAACCCGGCGCATCAAGACCGTGCGAATCTCCGCCGATCCGTCTATAGCGGCCTCGCTTGAAGCCCTCACGGGCGCGCAGCGATAGGGTGCAGGCATGCCGGCTCGACTGATCGACGGAAGGATCGTCTCGGAAAAGGTGCGCGCCGGAGCGGCCGCCGCCGTCGCGAAACTCCCCGGAAGGCCCTGCCTCGCCGTGGTGCTGGTGGGCGACGATCCGGCCTCCGCGCTCTACGTCAAGTCCAAGGGGGAGAAGACCGAAGCCGCCGGCATGCGCTCGATCACCAGGCGCTTCCCCGCCAGCGCGACGCAGGCCGAGATCGAGACCGAACTCACCCGTCTCAACGCTGACCCTGACGTCGACGGCATCCTGCTCCAGCTGCCGCTTCCCAAGGGACTCAACGAGGCCAGCGCGCTCGCCTGCATCGATCCGGCGAAGGATGTCGACGGCCTGACCGAACTCTCGGCGGGCCGTCTCGTGCTCGGCAAGCCGGGCCTGAAGCCCTGCACGCCGGTTGGCTGCGTGATCATGGCGAAGCACGCGCTGGGCAATGACCTCTCGGGAAGGAACGTCGTCGTCATCGGCCGCTCCATCCTCGTGGGCAAGCCGGTGTCGCTCCTCTTCCTCGCCGAGAACTGCACGGTCACCATCGCCCATTCGAAGACGGCGGATCTTCCCGCCCTCTGCCGCACGGCGGACATTCTCGTGCCCGCCGTCGGCAGGCCCGAGATGGTGCGCGGAAGCTGGGTGAAGCCCGGCGCCGTGGTCATCGATGTCGGCATCAACCGTATTCCGGCGCCGGAAAAGGGCGAGGGGAAAACCCGCGTCGTCGGCGATGCGCATTTCGAGGAATGCCGCGAAGTCGCGGGTCACATCACGCCCGTGCCCGGCGGCGTCGGCCTGATGACGGTCG
>CAZTMG010000085.1:9424-11508 GCA_964614815.1 uncultured Rhizobium sp.
TGCCTCCTGCGCAACACCGTTCTCGCCGCCTGCGCCCGCCGCGGCTGGCCCGTGCCGGCGGAACTCGACGCCTGACGCGATGAGCCTGTTCGACGCTCTCTGGGGCAGGCAGTCGGGGCTCTGCGCCCTCTGCGGCAAGCCGATGCCGAAGGGACGCTTCGACACGCCCCACGCCGCCGTCTGGAAGAAACAGCGCCCCACCTTCGATCACATCCGCCCGAAGGCGAAAGGCGGGTCTGATGATCCCGCCAACCTCCAGCTCGCGCATGCGCAGTGCAACTGGATCAAGGGTGATCGCTGGACGCCCAACGCTTAGACCGCCGGCGCCGGCTTCAGCCTGCCGCGCGCCCACATCACAAGTCGCCATCCCAGCAACAATGCGAGGATCACGGCGTGGAGGGTCGGATCGCCCTCGACCGACTTCACCATCAGGAGGTTGTGCCCGATCGCGAGCAGGGCGGCGGGGAAGACCAGCCAGTGGATGCGGTCCCACGCCTTGCGGCCCAGCCGCCTGATCGCAATGCTGTTGGAGGTGACCGCCAGCGGGATCATCAGCGTCAGAGCCGCCATGCCCAGCATGATGTAGGTGCGCAGCGTCACATCCTCGATCAACCCCGGGATCGACCAGTTCCGGTCCAGCCAGAAGTACGCGATCAGGTGCAAGAGCGCATAGAAGAACGCGGCCAGACCCACGCGCCGGCGGATGATCGCGATCGGTCCCCAGCCGGATATGTCGCGGATCGGACTGACCAGCAGCGCCGCCAGCAACATGCGGATCGCCGTGTCGCCGAGATAGCGGTGCGTCCATTGGCCGACATTCCAGCCCATGTCGTTGGGCAGGCCCATCAGCATCAGGGTCCACTGCCAGGCGAGCCAGGCAAAGGGCGCGACGAGGACAAGAAGCGTCACCGGCTTCAGCCATTGCCTGCCGAAGACACGCAACCCGGCCGCCTCGTTCGCCGGCGTGCGGAACAGCGCGATCATCGCGAGGCCCGCAATCGGCGACAGCACCAGCGATGCGCCAAAATAGATGCGCCAGTTGAGGCCCCTCGGCCGCGCGACCAGCGCGGGCAGGGCCGCCAGCGCAATCCATCCCGCTGCCAGCGCCGCCGGCCACAACAGGGCTGGCAGCGGGGCCGCCTCGACCGGAGCGGGAAACGCTTCGACCTGCATCCGCTAGTAGTTCTCTTTCAGGTCCATGCCCGCATAGAGCGCGGCCACCTGCTTTTCATAGCCGTTGAACATCTCGGTGTCGCGCCGCTCGTTGAAGCCGCCCTTGCCGCCGATCACGCGCTCCGAGGCCTGGCTCCAGCGCGGATGCGGCACGTTGGGGTTCACGTTGGAATAGAAGCCGTATTCGTGCCGGGCCGCCTTGTTCCAGGCTGTCGCCGGCTGCGTCGTGGTGAAGCGGATCCTCACAACCGACTTGGTGGCCTTGAAACCGTATTTCCATGGAATGACGGTGCGCAGCGGCGCGCCGTTCTGTTTCTGCAGCGCCTTGCCATAGGCGCCCACGGCGAACAGCGGCAGCTCGTTCATCGCCTCGTCCATCCGCAGGCCCTCGACATAGGGCCATTGCAGGACGGGGCGGTTGACGCCGACCATCTCCTGCCGGTTGAGGTAGGTTTCGAACTGCACATACTTCGCGCTGGCCCTTGGTTTCAGTTTCGCGATCACGTCCTTCATCGGCACGCCAACCCACGGGATCACCATCGACCACGCCTCGACGCAGCGGTGGCGATAGACGCGCTCCTCCAGCCTGGAATAGTCGACCAGGTCCTTCAGCGCATACACGCCCGGCGCGTCCGTCTCTCCCTCGACCGTCACCTGCCAGGGCGACACGGTCATGCGGTGGGCGTGGCGGGCCGGGTCCTCCTTGCTGGTGCCAAATTCATAGAAATTGCAGTAGCCGGTGAAGGCGGCTTCCACTGTTGTTGCGTCCGGGACCGCGAAGGGCGTCTTCTTCGCGGCCAGCGCCGCGCCGGGCGCAGGATGCCCGCCTGCCGTCGCCGGCGCGGCCGGGGTCTGTTGCGGCTCGGAACAGGCCGGCAGCGCGCCCAGGATCGATCCCGCGCCGAGGACGC
>CAZTMG010000086.1:0-11383 GCA_964614815.1 uncultured Rhizobium sp.
GCGGTGCCGCCGGGGGACGTCCCCTGCCTGCGCAGGACCGCAGGCGACTCCGCAAACTCGCCAAGCAGCGCGCCTGCGCCGATGACAGTCTCACGCGCCAGCGCGTTCGCCGTGGCCTCGTCCAGCCCCGCCGAACGCCCCGCGCCCGCCAACGCCTCAACAAGCAGGAAGACATAGGCTGGTCCCGAGCCAGACACCGCGGTCACCGCATCCATCTGCGACTCTTTCAGCGGTCCCACGACCAGTCCCAGCGGCTCGAGCAGGCCGGATGTCGTTTGCGCCTCGTCGGCGCCGCATGCGTCCGACAGTGCGAAACCCGTTGCGCCCATGCCGATCGCGCCCGGCGTGTTGGGCATGGCCCGCGCGACCTTTTTCGCACCAAGCGCCGCGGCGATCCTGTCGATCGTGACACCCGCCATGATGGAGACAACCAGCGTGTCGGGCCCCACCCAGGCCCTCAGCCCGTCAGCGGCGCCCGCAAAGCCCTGCGGCTTCACGGCAAGGATCACGATATCCGCGGGCTCAGGCGCCGGATTGAGATCTATCAGCTTCCTTGCGGCCGCCTCGACGACATCCTCGCCTGGCGCCGGCTCAACGACAGAAAGACGCGCCAGTCCGGCCGCTCCCAGGTCCGCCAACCAGCCTCGCGCCATCGCGGAACCCATCCGCCCGGCGCCGACCAGAACGGCATGTCTCAACCTCGCCGGACCCGCGCTGCCGGCTGCGCCCCCGGCCATGGCCTACGCCTCGCCGTGCGTCTCGAACACCACGGCGTTGACCGCTTCCTCCGGGCTCTTGCCGGCCCACACCACGAAGTTGAACGCCGGCAGGAACTGGTCGGCCGCATCCAGTGCGGCGGCAAGGATCGCCGCCACTTCGCCGGGCTCGGGCGCGATGCGGTCGAGCATCGGAATGGTATGGCGGAAGACCGCGACGCCGTCCTCGCTCCAGTAGTCGAAATGGCCAAGCCACAGCCGCTCATTGATGCGGCGGAGAAGATCCGATATCGCGCTCTGCTTCGCATGGGGCGCGCGCAGGTCCAGCGTCAGCGAAAAGTTCACCGAGGCCGGTTCGTCGCGCCACACGAACATGCCGCCGAACTCGCCCCACCTGGTCATCGACGCGCAATGCAGGACGCCTTCTTCCGTGCGCTCGCACGCCCAGCCGGCGCCAAGCACTGTCTGCTCGACGACTTCCATGGCGCCGTCCGTGTTGGGCATGGAGTAGGAATCGACTTGCGACATCTGGTCCTCCCGGAATCGCGGGCAGGCCCGCTTCCCGATTCAAACGCTATCCATCATGGCCGCCGCCTACAATGGCGGCGCAGTTAAGGCTTTGGTCATGCGAATCGGCGTCAGCGGCCGTCGAGCTTCGCCTCCAGCTCGGCCACGCGCCTCTCAAGCGTCTCAGCCCGCTCCAGCGCAGTCCGCGCCAATGTTTTCAGAGCCTCCACCTCCTCGCGCCTGGCGAGATCGGCTTCGGCCACAATTCGCTCGGCCATCGACCGGAACAGGGCCTTTGCCTCGTCATTGACTGCCTGCGCCATGCCTGCGGCGCCCTGCATCATCCTCGAAATATCGTCCATGAATGCGTTGCGGGACTGCATTGTGCGCCTCTGCGGTAGACCCCGCCATTGGAGCCGGTATCTATATGGCCCACCCGGGCGGCGATTACAAAGCCGTCCGGCGCAGTACACAGGAATTCCGCATGTTTCTTCCCCTGGAAATCCCTTTTCCGAGGATCGACCCCGCGGCGTTCACCATTCCGCTGCCAGAAATGATGCTCGGCCCGATCGCGCTTGGGCCTTTTCCTGTCCGCTGGTATGCGCTCGCCTACATCGTCGGCCTTCTCGTGGGCTGGTGGTATGCCGTGCGCATCGCATCGACGCCGCGTGTCTGGGGCGGCGGAACACGGGGCCCGCTCCAGCGCGCCGACATCGACGATTTCGCCTTCTACGCCATGATCGGCATCCTGGTCGGCGGGCGGCTGGGCTACATCCTGTTCTACACATTGATCTACGAGCCGGAAAAACTGTTCGGCCCGCAGGGGGACATCCTGTTCATCTTCCGCATGTGGGAAGGCGGGATGTCGTTTCATGGCGGCATTCTCGGCGCGATCGTCGCTGTCTTCGCCACGGCCCGCCTGCGGAAGATCCCCGCACTCAGCCTTGGCGACGTCGCCTGCGCCGCCGCGCCGATCGGCATCTTCCTGGGCCGGATGGCGAACTTCATCAACGGCGAGCTCTATGGCCGCCCCACCGACGTCCCGTGGGCGATGCGCTTTCCCGACTATGACTGGGCCACCCGGTCCTGGGGACCAGTCGATACGAAGCCGCTGGTTCACCCGAGCCAGCTCTATGAAGGCGCGCTCGAAGGCGTTCTGCTCTTCGTTGTCTGCGCCGTATGCGTCTGGCGGCTCGGCCTTCTGCGCAAGCCCGGCCTCGTGTCAGGCGTCTTTCTCATCGGCTACGGCCTCAGCCGCATTTTCGTCGAGAACTTCCGCGAGCCGGACAATTTCACGCAGGGCCGCCTGCCGGAATGGTTCACCATGGGCATGGCGCTGTCGATCCCGATGATCCTTGTCGGCGCCTGGCTTGTCTGGCGCGCCAACCGCGCCTCCGGCAACGGCGAGGTGAAGACAGCGTGACCGCTCCGCTCCGGAGGGGGACATGACAGACCTGCGCCAGCGCATCGCGGACGCCATCCGCGTCAACGGGCCCATGCCCGTGTCGCTCTACATGCTGATGTGCCTGCATGACCCGAAGCAGGGCTATTACGCCACGCGCCCGGCCTTCAACCATGACTTCACCACGGCGCCCGAAACAACGCAGGTATTCGGCGAACTTCTCGGTCTCTGGGCCGCGCATGAATGGATGGCGATGGGCAAGCCGGGCGCCTTCCACCTGATCGAACTGGGTCCCGGCCGCGGCGTGATGATGGCCGACGCCCTGCGCGCCGCCCGCTCCGTCCCCGGCTTCCTCGAAGCCGCGCGCATCTCGCTCGTCGAAGCCAGCCCCGCCCTGCGTGCAGAGCAGGCCAGGCTGCTCTCCGCCTACACGACTCATCATCACGATGATCTGGATGACGTTCCCCCGGGCCCTTCGATCATCCTCGCCAACGAGTTTCTCGATTGCCTCGCCATCCGCCAGTTCGTGCGCGACGGCGATGTGTGGCGCGAACGCCAGGTCGGGCTCGACACGCAGGGCGATCTCGCCCTCGGCGTCGGCCCGCCGGCGGACCTGCCGCCCCATGTCGAACCGAAAGGCGACCAGGTCGAGTTTGCACCCGCCCTCGAGACGCTTGCTGACGCCCTCGCCCGCCGCCTGCTCGCCCATCCCGGCCGGGCGCTCCTGATCGACTACGGCCCCGCCGACCACTCCCCTGGCGACACGCTCCGCGCCTTCCGCGCCGGGCGTCAGGTCTCGCCGCTGGCCGACCCCGGCGCCTGCGACCTTACCGCCGATGTCGACTTCCAGCGCCTGGCGAAACTCTGCGCGGCTCAAGGCCTCGCCGTTCACGGTCCCATCACACAGCAATTCTTCCTTGCCAGTCTCGGCGCCCGTCACCGCGCGGAGGCGCTTGCCCGCGCCAATCCGGAGAGCGCCGCCGAAATCCGCGCCGGCATCACCCGCCTGCTCGACCCCGAAGACATGGGCGCCCCCTTCCGCGCCATCGCCCTCACCCCGCCCGGCGCAGCCCCGCCTCCGGGGTTCTGACACGCCGTGCTAGCAGGTTCGCCATGACAGACGCACCGAAGCCGCCCTACGAGGAAGCCCCTGCGCTCAAGCGCTTCACCCTTCACGTCCGCCACGGCTTTTTCGGCCGAAGGGGCGGCGTTTCCACGGGCGTCTACAGATCGCTGAACTGTGGTCCCGGGTCAGGCGATGATCCGGCCAGGGTCCTGGAAAACCGGCGTCGCGTCTGCCACGCCCTGGGCGCCATGCCCGAGCGCCTTGCCACGCCGCGCCAGATCCACTCCGCCAGGGCCGTCATCACCGACAAGGCTTACGACCCCGCCGAACGCCCCGAGTGCGACGCCCTCGTCACCAAGCGCCCAGGCCTTCTCCTCGGCATCCTTGCCGCAGACTGCGCGCCGATCCTGATCTGTGATCCGCACAATGGCGTCATCGCCGCCATCCATGCCGGCTGGCGCGGCGCTGTCGGCGGCGTCATCGAAAGCGCGGTCGAGGCGATGGAGCAGATCGGCGGCGATCCGTCGAAAATGGCCGCCGGCATCGGCCCCTGCATCGCGCAAGCCTCCTTCGAAGTCGGCCCCGATCTCGCCGACGCCGTGCTCGACGCCACCCCCTGGGCCGAACACCTCTTCCTACCCGGCCAAGGCGACCGCCAGTTCTTCGATCTCAAGCGCTATTGCCTCGGCCGCCTCGCCCGCTGCGGCGTCGCCCATATGGACGCCCTTGCCGACGACACCCTCACCCAGCCCGACGCCTATTTTTCCCACCGCGCCTCCGTGAAAGCCGGCGACCGCGACTGCGGCCGCAACATGAGCGGAATCATGCTGCTGGGGTGATGCGGCGCGCCATCTGAAAACCCAGCTTCACCAACCCCTTGCCGTTCAGGCGTTTGCCGGTCCGCAGCATTCCGGCCGTTGCGTGGCTGCGACAACACTCCCTGGCCGACTCGGCCAAATCCTTGCGTGGCGCGATTGCGGCCCATCGGATTTTGCGACAGAAGCGTGACGCCGATGGGAGCCCTCCCTTCTGAATGAAGGGAGGCGGCGCAATTGGGAGAGCGGGCAGATGAAACTCATCTCGTGCAACGCCAACCGTCCCCTCGCCCAGAAAATCGCGGATCGCCTGGACATGCGCCTGACCGACACGGAGGTGCGTACATTCAAGGACCGCGAGGTGTTCGTGAAGGTGAACGAGAACGTCCGCGGCCAGGACGTCTACGTGATCCAGTCCACCTCCGCCCCGGCCAACGACCACCTGATGGAGTTGCTGATCACGATGGATGCGCTGGTGCGCGCCTCCGCCCGCCGCATCACGGCCGTGATCCCCTATTTCGGCTACTCCCGACAGGACCGCAAGACCGACGGCCGCACGCCCATCTCCGCCAAGCTCGTCGCCAACCTCATCACCACCGCTGGCGCCGACCGGGTTGTCACCGTCGATCTGCACGCCGCGCAGATCCAGGGATTCTTCGACAAGCCCACCGACAACCTCTTCGCCATGCCCGAAATGGCGAACGACATCCTCAGGAAATACGGCTCGCAGGACGTCATGGTGATCTCGCCCGATGTCGGCGGCGTCGTCCGCGCCCGCGCCCTCGCCAAGCGCCTCAACACCGATCTCGCCATCGTCGACAAGCGCCGCGAGAAGGCGGGCGAGTCCGAAGTCATGAACATCATCGGCGACGTCTCGGGCCGAAAGTGCATCCTGATCGACGACATGACGGACTCGGGAGGCACGCTCATCAACGCCGCCGACGCCCTCCTGAGGAACGGAGCGAAGGAAGTCGCCGCCTACGTCACGCATGGCGTTCTCTCGAACGGCGCGGCCGCCAACATCGACAAGTCCCAGCTGAAGGAGCTGGTCATCACCGACACGATCCAGCCGTCCGATCTCGTCGCCAGGGCGAAGAAGATCCGCTCGATCTCCCTCGCCCCCCTCATCGGCGAAGCCATCCGCCGCATCGCCAACGACGAATCCATCTCGAAGATGTTCGACTGAGCGGCAATCCCGCCTACACGCTACCCCACAAACCGGCTACCATCCGCGCGCATGCGCGATCCGGTTCTCTTTCCCTTCTACAATGACCTGTCGAGCCTGCCCGGCGTCGGCCCGAAGGTCCGGCCGCACCTTGCCCGCCTGATCGGCGGCGAAACCTGGCTCGACCTGATCCTCCACCTGCCCACGAGCTGGATCGACCGCCGCAATCGCGCCGCGATAAGCGAGGCGCAGGTCGGCGAAATCGCCACCGTGACCGGCACGGTGGACAGACTCGAACACGCCCGCGCCAGGCTTCCCGCCCGCATCCGGCTCCGCGACGACACAGGTTTCATCACGCTGACCTATTTCCACGCCAACCGCCACTGGCTCGAGAAGACGTTCGAGATCGGCAAGACCATCATCGCTTCCGGCCGGATCGGCGACTTCCAGGGCGGCCGCCAGATCGTCCATCCGGATCATGTGCTCAGTCCCGGGAAGGACGACGAGTTGCCCGAGGTCGAGCCCGTCTATCCGATGACGGCGAGTCTCACGCCGAAACAGATTCGCAAGTTCATGGCCGCAGCGCTCGCCGGCGTGCCGGATCTCGACGAATGGATCGATCCCCATCTGATGAGGCGGAACAACTGGCCCAGCTTCAAGCAGGCGCTCATCCGCCTCCACCAGCCCAGTGTCTATGACCCCCCCGGCTTCGAGATGGCCCGCCAGCGCCTCGCCTATGACGAAGCCCTCGCCCGCGAGATGGCCATGGGACAGGCGCGCATCGCGCGCGACCGTCGTCACGCCCGCGCGATTCCCCGCGCGGTGAGCGTCGAAAAGCAGATCGTCGACGCGCTTCCGTTTGCGCCGACCCGCGCGCAGATGAATGCCTATCAGGATATCGTGGCCGATCTGGGCCGCCCCATCCCGATGCGGCGCATGGTCCAGGGCGATGTCGGATCCGGCAAGACCCTCGTTGCCGCTCTTGCCGCCGCGCAGGTCGCCGCCGATGGCGGCGTCACGGCCCTGATGTCGCCCACCGACGTCCTCGCGCGACAGCAGGCCGAAGTCATCGCCAGGTTTCTCGCGCCCGTCGGCATCCGTGTCGCAGCGCTCACGGGGCGGGACAAGGGCGCGGCGCGCGAGGACATTCTCTCCGATGTTCGCTCCGGGAGGATCCAGATCCTCTCCGGCACGCAGGCGCTTTACCAGTCCGACGTGGATCTCCCTGACCTCGCTCTCGTCATCATCGACGAGCAGCATCGCTTCGGCGTGGCTGACCGGCTCAAGCTAACGTCCAAGGGGATGTCTCCCCATCAGCTGGTGATGAGCGCCACGCCTATCCCGCGCACCATGGCGCTCGCCGTTCATGGCGACCTCGACATCTCCATCATCAACGAGAAACCCGCCAACCGGCAGGAAGTCGTGACGGCCGCCGTCCCCGACTCCCGCATCGACGAAGTGATCCAGGCGGTCGCCCGCGCCGTCGATCGCGGCGAGCGGGCCTTCTGGATCTGTCCGGCCGTTGACAGCGAGGATGCCGGCAATGCGTCGGCCATACAGCGTCGCGACGTTCTGGCCAGTCGCATCCACGCCCCTGTGGCGCTCGTCCACGGCCGCATGCCGGCTCATGACCGCGACGCCGCGCTGGAAAGGCTGCGCGCCGGCGAAGCCCCCATCCTGGTCGCAACCACGGTTATCGAGGTGGGCGTCGATGTCCCGGAAGCCACGATCATGGTGATCGAGCATGCCGAGAAGTTCGGTCTCGCCCAGCTCCATCAGCTGAGAGGACGCGTAGGCCGCGGCGACAGGCCGTCGAGTTGCCTGCTTGTCTATCAGGCCCCGCTGACCGAGACCGGCAAGGAACGCCTCGACGTCCTCCGCAAGACCACGGACGGTTTCGCCATAGCCGAAGCCGACTTCAGGCTGCGCGGGCCAGGCGACATTCTTGGCCTGCGCCAGTCAGGCCTTGCCGATTTCCGCGTTCTCAACCCCGCCCAGGACGCCAATCTCATCGAGATCGCGCGCACCGACGCCAGGTCCATCCTGATGGCGGATCCGCGGCTCGAAGGTCCTCGCGGCGTCGCCGCCCGCCGCGTCCGCGACCTCTTCGCCCCACGCATTGCAGAAATGGTCGCCGAGAGCGACTGACAGGACGACAGGAAGACATGGCCGCCAGTTCCGTTTCCATCCGTATCGACGCCGCAACTAGCGTTTCCGCATTGTGGGATCGGCCGCGCGGCGCGAAAGCTGCATTGGCGCTCGCCCATGGCGCCGGCGCGGGCATGATGCACAGGCACATGGCCGCCACGGCGGAAGGACTTGTCGCACGCGGCGTAGCCGTGTTGCGGTTCAACTTCCCCTACATGGAAAGGGGATCGAAGCGGCCCGACAGTCCCGCCATCGCGCAGGCGACGATCCGCGCCGCGATATCGCAAGCCGGCAAGCTTGGAGGCGATCTGCCGCTTTTCGCCGGCGGCCGATCATTCGGCGGACGAATGACCTCACAGGCCCAGGCCGAGCAGCCGCTGCCGGACGTGCGCGGTCTGGTCTTCTTCGCGTGGCCGCTTCATCCCGCCGGAAAGCCCGGAACGGACCGCGCGGAGCATCTGTCGAGGGTAAAGCTGCCGATGCTGTTCCTGCAGGGAACGGCGGATACGTTGGCCGAGACTGACCTCCTGAAGCCTGCCGTCGCCAGCCTCGGCAAGCGGGCAAGGCTCCACCTCGTCGAATACGCCGATCATTCCTTTCATGTCCCCGCGAGGACGGGACGAAAGGATACGGACGTGCTGGACGAGATCCTCGACGTGGCGTGTGACTGGATGCTGAAGACGGCTTAGCCGGCTTTCAGCCCCGCCTCGACCTGCTCGGCCGAACGGATTCCGAACGAGATGACCAGTTTCGCCGCTTTCTCGACGGGCATGTCCAGCCGCCTGATCCGCTCCGGCGTGACGAACACCAGCTGTCCCATTGCAGGGTTCGGGGAGGAAGGGACGAGCACGCCGACAACATCCGGGATCTGGTCCAGTATTTCCGGATCAGGCGTTCGGCTGGTGACGAAGCCGATCACCCACAGTCCCTTGCCGGGATATTCGACCAGCACGGCTTCCTTGAAGGAAGAGGCGTCGTTCGACGCGATCGTCTCCACCACCTGTTTGAGGATGGAATAGACGGATCGCACCAGCGGCACGCGCGCCAGCAGCAGTTCGCCGAGCCGCACCATCGATCGCCCGAACAGGTTCGCCACGAACGCGCCGAGCAGGGTCAACCCGATCACGGCGATGATGATGCCCAGCCCCGGCAACGGAAAGCCCAGCCAGGTCTGCGGATCCCATGACGCCGGCAACCATGGCGTGATCGCCTCGTCGACAAGGACGACAAAGCTCCACACCAGCCAAAGCGTGATGCCCAGCGGCGCCGCCACGACGAGGCCGGCAAAGAACCAGTTGCGCAGCGTGCTCAAAAGACCCTGCTTGGGCGCGGGCATGTGGGACATCGCCTTGCCAGTACCCGTCATGACCAACCTGACGCAGGGCCGCCAACCTCGCCGGGGGCGGCGCGCTGACTCCTGCCTCCGTTATCGCAGAATCGTTTCATCGGCCAGCCGCAGCCGGCTGGATGCAGCGCAATTCAGGCGTCCGCCGCCACACGGGCGGTGATGATCCTGCCCGGCTTCTTCGGCGGCTCGCCCTTGGGAAGCGCATCGACGGCTTCCATGCCGCTGATCACCCTGCCCCAGACCGTATACTTGCGGTCGAGGAATTGCGCATCGTCGAGACAGATGAAGAACTGGCTGTTGGCCGAATGCGGGTTGCTCGAACGCGCCATGGAGCATACGCCGCGCACGTGCGGTTCATCGTTGAACTCGGCGCGCAGGTCATCCTTTTCGGATCCGCCCATGCCGGTTCCGGTCGGATCGCCGCCCTGGGCCATGAAGCCGTCGATCACGCGGTGGAAGATCACGCCGTCGTAAAAGCCCTCGCGCGCCAGCTCCTTGATGCGTTCGACATGGCCGAACGCCTTGCCCGGCAGCATCTCGATGGTGACCACGCCCGTATCGAGCGTGAGGATGAGGGTGTTCTCTTTGTCGACTGCGCTCACTGTCCTGGCCTTTCGACTGCAACTTCAACCGGCGGCAGGTAGCATGCTTCGTACGGGTCGGTCACCCTGATCCCGGCCAGCTTCGCCAGGAACTCGGGTCCGTCCGTGCGGCGCACATAGACGGCAGGCTGCTGGTTTGCGGGAAGGTCCGAAACGATCACGGCCCTTGTCAGGATATCCGCCGTTCCAGCAGGCAGCACGCCATTCTCCTCGACCTTTCCATGCTTCACGCTGCGGATCGTTTCGAGGCCGGATACCGTCCAGCCCCATGGCGTGTATTGCTGGTCGAGACCATCAGGTCCCACGCGGGGATGACGCATCAGGAAAAACTGGGAGTTCGCGCTGTTCGGATCGGCCGCGCGCGCCATCGACGCCACGCCGGCGCAATGCAGCATCCACGTCCTGGCTACCGCCGGCAAGGAGATCATCGCCAGCTCGTCCGGCTGGCCCTGCACGAGAAAGCCGTCCAGATACCCGATCTTGTCGCCCTTCGGCGTCGCGCCGATCCATTGCACCTTCTGCTTCGACGGATCGCGCGCCCAGGTGAACTCGGCCTTGATATTGGGGTAGGTCGCCGCCGGATAGACCAGTTCGGTATCGCCGCCCTGCACCATGAAATCGTCGATCACGCGGTGGAACGGCGTCTTGTCGAAATGGCCCGCGCGCGTGATCTGCCTGATGCGCTGGACGTGGCCGGGCGCTATGTCGGGCCGCAGTTCGACCAGAACCTCGCCGCCATTGATGGTCAGCTGCAGCAGGTTCTCGGGATCGACCTTCCGCCAGTTGGCCGGATCGTCCGCCGGTCCCGCCCAGGCAGCGCCGCCCGCCGCCAGCGCCGCCGCGGCAGCGAGCACGATTTGTCGCAACATCTACCTTCCCTTCCTGATGCCGTACTTGGCCAGCAGCTTCTGGTGTACGGCCTCCGGGACGAATAGTTCGGCGCTTCCGCCGAGACGTGCAATCTCTTTTACCAGTCGCGAGGAAACAGCCTGGTGGTGCGGATCGGCCATCAGGAAAACGGTTTCGATCTGGTCGTTCATCCGCTGGTTCATCGCCACCATCTGGAATTCGTACTCGAAATCCGAAACGGCGCGCAGGCCGCGGATGATCATCTGGGCGCCGCATTGTTCGGCAAAATGCATCAGGAGATTGTCGAAAGGACGCGCCTCGATCTCCGTCGTTCCGGCGAGCTTGCGCGCTTCCTCCAGCACCATCTGGGTCCGCTCGTCCAGGGAGAAAAGCGGCCCCTTGCCCTCATTGATCGCAACGCCAATGATCAGCTTGTCGACCAGCTTCACGGCCCGGCCGATGATGTCGAGGTGGCCGTTGGTGATCGGATCGAACGTGCCGGGATAGAGGCCGATACGCTTGGTCGGCCGGTGCGTCAGGGACGCCCTGCCTGGGAGGGCGCTGCGCACCGGGCGAGGTTCACCCGCCGCCCGTCTTTCCGGCCGTCTCGTCACCGCCTTGATCCTCCAGTCTCTCCACAGAGACGACGCGCTCCCCCGCTGCGACACGCAGCACGCGAACCCCCTGTGTCGCGCGACCCGCAATGCGGATCTGATCGACGGCGCAACGTATCAATTGCCCTGCGTCTGTCACCACCATGATTTC
>CAZTMG010000087.1:0-11370 GCA_964614815.1 uncultured Rhizobium sp.
CCCCCGGCCAGCGGCGCCGGCCTGCCCGCGCGATCGGGATCCGGGCGGAGATTGCAGACGGAAAAGGCGACAGCCGCGAGTTCCTGCGGCGTGAAGGGCTTCACCAGCGTGGCGGACGCCCCGCGCAGCTCCGCCTGCAGGAGGACATGCTCCAGCGACTTGCCATGATGCCCCTTCCCACCGACCGCGATCACCGGCGGCCTGTCCGGCCGGGCGCAGAGCCTGGCGACAAGGTCGAGCCCGTGCGGCGTGTCCACGGCGACGACAACGGCGTCAGCAGCCCGGAGCGCCGCGAATGACGACGCAAGGCCATCCGGAGACAGATGCCTGAACTGGACGCCGGCATTCTGAACCATTGCAAGCGACGCCTGCGCGCGCGCATCCGGCTCGACAACACAAATCCTGAGAGACTTGTCGAACTGTTCCATGGCCAACCCTGCCCCGGACACTGCATGTTTCAAATCCTGCCTCGGGCGCTGGACCGGTCATGCCCTCGGCTGCCGGAGCCCAAAACCCGATACGTCGTAAGGTTAACCGCAGCCTGCTAATCATTAGTTTCTAGCGCCCTCGGGGATTTCCCCTGATATGGCGCGGGCGGATAAATCCGTGAGCATTGAGGCGCACAGGGCGCAGGCAAGGAAGACCAAATGGCCGACGATCTGGCTCCAGAGGTTACGACGCGGCGGATAATCTCAACCCTCTGCATCCGGTGTTCGCAAATGCGCCGACGAGCGTGACATTCCGCAAGCTGCGCAAGCGGCTGGTGCGGGAAACGCTGGATGCTGTGCGAGCCTACGGGATGGTGGGCCCGGCGCGGGCGGACGGGAAGAGGCCGCGCTGGCTCGTGTGCCTGTCCGGCGGCAAGGACAGCTACACGCTGCTCGCCATCCTGCTCGATCTCCAGTGGCAGGGGGCGCTGCCGGTGGACCTGCTGGCCTGCAATCTCGACCAGGGACAACCAGGATTTCCGAAACACGTGCTGCCGGACTACCTCACCCGGGTGGGCGTGCCCTTCCGCATCATCACCGAGGACACATACTCCATCGTCACCGACAAGCTGCCGGAAACCGCGACCTACTGCTCGCTGTGCTCGCGCCTGCGGCGGGGGATTCTCTATCGCGTGGCGCGGGAGGAAGGATGCGAGGCCGTGGTGCTGGGTCATCATCGCGACGACTCGCTGGAGACCTTCATGCTGAACTTTCTGCATGGCGGGCGGCTGGCGGCGATGCCGCCCAAGCTGGTCAATGATGCGGGCGACCTGTTCGTGCTGCGGCCGCTGATCGGATGCGCGGAGGCGGACATCGCCAAATTCGCAGGGCTGATGCAGTTCCCGATCATTCCCTGCAATCTCTGCGGGTCGCAGGACGGGCTGCAGCGGATGCAGATCAAGTCGTTGCTGAACGAATGGGAGCGACGCACGCCGGGGCGGCGCCAGACGATGGCGCGGGCGCTCTCCCACGTGCGGCCGTCGCACCTGACCGACAGCGCGCTGTTCGATTTTGCGGGGCTTGAGCTGGGAAAGCCGGGGACGAAGGATGATGGCATCTAGGCCTTTCATTTGACTTCCGCGCGCACAGCCGCAATGGCTCGCGCGACAGGATCCGGATTCGCCGATGCCCCTTCCCCCTTCCCGTCCCACCGACGCCGAGCGCGAGGAGCTGGCGCGGCTGTTCGGCGCGATCGCGTCGGAGGCGGGCGTCAGGGTGATGGAGGTCTACGATTCGGACTTCCGGCACCGGACGAAGGCCGACTACAGCCCCGTCTCGGATGCGGACGAGCGCGCGGAAGAGGTGATCCTGGCGCGGCTGCAGGCGGAGCTGCCGGGCGTGCCGGTCCTGGCCGAGGAACGGGCGGCGCGCGAGGGCGTGGGAGCGCTGGCGGCGGAGATGTTCCTTCTGGTCGACCCGGTGGACGGGACCAAGGAGTTCATCAGCCGCAAGGGCGACTTCACGGTGAACATCGCCCTGGTCTGCGACGGCGTTCCCGTGGCGGGGGCGGTCTACGCGCCGGCGCGGCGGGAGATGTACATTGGCGGCGCCACGGCTGAGCTGAGCGAAGGCTTCGTCCCGGGCGCCAGGCTGGGCGCGGGGCGGAGGCTCGCGACACGGGCCTATCCGGCGGAGGGGCTGACGGCGATCACATCCTCCTCTCATCTCGACGATCGGACGAAGGCCTTCCTCAAGGAGCGCAGGATCGCCAGCCAGACGGGCGTTGGCTCCTCGCTTAAATTCTGCTGGGTGGCGTGCGGCAAGGCGGATGTCTATCCGCGCTGGGGCCCGACAATGGAATGGGACACGGCGGCGGGACATGCCGTGCTGGCCGCCGCCGGAGGGCAGGTGATCCGGCCGGACGGCTCGCCCCTCACCTATGGCAAGGCGACGGACGGATTCCGCAACGGGCCGTTCGTGGCTTGGGGACGCGAGGCGATCTAGCAGCCGGGTCTGGCGTTCCGGCCCGAGCTGGGGCATGGGGGCGCGAAGAGGTATCCGCCCATGACCACGACACTGCCCGACCGCCTGAGCCAGGACCCCGAGAGCCCGTATCACGACAAGGCGCTGCTGGAACGGGGCGTCGGCATCCGCTTCAACGGCGTCGAGAAAACGAATGTCTGGGAATACTGCATCAGCGAGGGCTGGGTGCGCGTGGTGGCGGGCGCGGCGCTGGACCGCAAGGGACGGCCGATGACGATGCTGCTCAAGGGCAAGGTCGAGCCGTATATCGAGGGCGAGGGCTGAGGTCCCTAGCCGCGCAGCGTGTCGAGGAATCGCGCGAAGACCTGCAGCCCCTTCTCCATTTCCGACACCGCCACGAACTCGTTCGGCTGGTGGGCCTGGGCGACGGAGCCCGGCCCGCAGACGACGGAGGCGAACCCAGCCTTCTGGAACTGGCCGGCTTCGGTGGCGAAGGCGGCGACGCGGATGGCGTTGTCGCCGGTAAGCTTGCGCATGAAGGCTGCGGCGGCGCTGTCGCGACGCAGCTCCATCGGCGGGGCGTCGGCCGTCATTTTCACCGCGACGCCGCATTCCGGGCCAAGCCGCGACAGCCGGGCGTGAACCTCGGCGACCTGGTCGAAGAAGGGCTGCAGCATGGCGTCGGGATTGTGGCCGGGGACGGTGCGCACGTCGAACACGAAGCGGCACTCGCGGGCGAGGATGTTCGCCGCCGTCCCGCCGCCGATCTCGCCGACGGTGATCGTGGTCCAAGACGGATCGAATTCGGAATCCTCCGGCGCATTCGCCTCCTGCTCGCGCGCGATGCGGCACAGCGTGGCGAGAAGGTCGATCGCCTCGTGGATGGCGGAGGCGCCCATGCGCGGGTCGGACGAGTGGGCGGCCTTGCCGGTGATGTGGACCTCGTAGTCGCGGATGCCCTTGTGGGCGGAGAGCACGCCCCAGAGCGTGGGCTCGCCGATCCAGACGACGCTGGGCGCGGCGCCACGACGCGCGATCTCGGCGATCATCGGCGCGACGCCCGCGCAGCCGATTTCCTCGTCATAGGACAAGGCGAAGTGGACGGGCGCGGCCAGCGGGAGCCTCGCGATCGCTTCGGCGTGGGCGAGCGCGAGGGCGATGAAACCCTTCATGTCGGTCGTGCCGCGGGCAAACCACTTTCCGTCCGCCTCGACCATGTCGAACGGATCGGTGACCCAGGGCTGGCCATCGACGGGCACGACATCGGTGTGGCCGGACAGGACGATGCCGCCGGGAACATCCGGCCCGAGGCGGGCCCAGAGGTTGGACTTCCTCCCGTCTTCGCTGGGGATACGGACAAGATGGGCGCCGAGAGGACGCAGGAAATCCTCCACCCATTCGATGAGCGGGAGATTGCTGTCGCGCGAGGTGGTGTCGAACGCGCAGAGGCGGTGGAGGATATCCCGGACGCGGGGAAGATTTGTCATGGAACCGAAGCTAGCCATGGACTTCCGGCGCGCAAGGCGTAAGCGGACCCGATGATCCAGTTTCATGCAGGTAATGGCCCCGATAGCCAGGCGATCGGCATCGCACTGGAGGAAATGATGCTCGACTATGCGCTGGCGCCGGGACGGGCGCCTGTGCCGGTGACCGTGGTGGGGCAGGCAAGGCTGCCGGGTATGAACAACATCCTGATGGCGCTGGCGCGCAAGACGGGGAAATTCCTGCCCGAGGCAGAGGCCGCCGCGCCATGGCTGGCGAAGACGCCGCCGGGGCTCGATGAGATGGAGGCGCGACTCGGCGCGCAGGATTTCCTGCTGGGGGCCTACACGGTCGTCGATATGGCGATGTATCCGCTCGCGGTGCGGGGGAATCTTTCGGCGTGCCCGCATGTGCGGGCGTGGATCGAGCGGTTGCGGATACGGCCTGCCGTGGGGCGCGGGATGGGCGTGGTCGCTTGACGCCCCGCCCGCGCCTGTCTCGCAGCCGAAGCAGGAAATCCGGCGGGGCTTATTGCGGCGTGGCCGTAGGCGCAGGGCCGAGCGGCAAGGCCGTAGGCGCAGGGCCGAGCGGCGAGGCCGGCGCGAAATCATGGAGTTCGATTTCGTAGATGACCGTGGCGTCCGGCGGGATGCGGCCATTGCCTTCATCCTTGTAAAGCAGCGCGGCAGGCATGCGAACGATCCAGCGATCGCCCTTGCGCATCAGCTTCACGGCTTCGGCCCAGCCCGGCACCAGATCCTTCACAGCGAAGAACTCCGGGCGGCCTGTCTCGTAGGTGGAGGCCACGACCGTACGGGCGCGCAGGCTGTCGTCCGTTTCGCCTTCCTCACGCTGGACGCCTTCAAGGCGACCTTCGAAATCGACCGTGACTTCGTCCGCATCGGTGGGTGAAGCGCCATTGGGGTCGCCCGACTCGACGACGAAGTATTCAAGGCCGGACGGACGGCGGATGATCTCGGAACTGTCTGTCGGCCAGGGCGAGACTTTACCCCATGGATCGGCGACGGCGCTGACAAGGTCGATGCGGAACATCAGGTCGGCGTTGGGCGGGATATCCATGCCCTGCCCGCGTTCGCCATAGGCCTGCCTGGACGGAATCCAGAACATGAAGCTGTCGCCGGGCTGCATCTTCTGCACGCCGGACGTCCAGCCCGGAATGACGCCGTTGAGGCGGAACTGGCTCGGCTCCCCCCGTTCGAAGGACGAATCGAAGACCTGGCCGGTATCCGCAAGGCGGCCTTCATAGTGGGCGGTGACTTTGTCGCGCGGTCCCGGGAAGTCACCCTTGCCGTCGCCCTTTTTGAGCACGACGTATTCGACGCCGTCGGGCAGCCTGTGGACGTCGGCGCGGCCATGGTTCCAGGGATGCAGGGCCGCCCACGGATCGTTCGGATCCACCGCAGCCGGAGTGCACGCGGCCAGCGAGAGCGCGGCCGCAACGGCCAGCACGAGACGTTTCATGCGGGGTCTCCCAGATCGTTGCCGCCTGTTAGCACCGCTTCGCGGGCAGCGCGAGAGGCGCGGGCTGACGTTCCTGTCAGTGCAACGTCGCAGGCGACGTGTCCGGGAAGGCGCGCAGCAAGCATCGGGACGCGTCGGGAAACGGGCCCCGCCCCTAGTTCGTGCGGGGCGGGAAACCCGCCCGGGTGAGGGCGTCGATGATTTCCTGCGTGTGCAGGGCGTCGCGGGTTTCGATCGTGATGTCGAACTCCGCGCCCTTGGCAGGCACGTCCAGCGCCATGCGGTTGTGGCTGACCTCGATGATGTTGCCGCCATTGTCGCCGATGACGGTGGAGACGGCGGCGAGCAGGCCGGGCTGGTCATTGCCGATGATGCGGATGGAGGTAATGCGCTTCTCGCGCACGAGCGAGCGCGTGAGCACCGAGGCGAGCAGGCGCGTGTCGATATTGCCTCCCGAGAGGACGAGCACGACCTTGCGGTTGCGGAACAGGTGCGGTTCTTCCAGCAGGGCGGCAAGGCCGGCCGCGCCGGCGCCTTCGGCAACCGTCTTCTCCACGGTGGCGAAGAGCGTGACGGCGCGTTCGAGCGCATCCTCGCCGACGACGATCACCTGTTCCATCAGCTTGCGGAGGATGGCTGCAGTCATGCGGCCGACCTTCTTGACCGCGATGCCTTCGGCGATGGTGGCGCCGCCGACCTTAGGCTCCTCGCCGCGCAGCTCGGCGGAGAGGGAGGGATACATGGCCGGTTCGACGCCATAGATCGCGACCGCCGGCCGGCGCGACTTGACGGCCGTGGCGATGCCAGCGGAAAGGCCGCCGCCGCCGACGGGAATGATGACCGCATCGAAATCGGCGAGCTCGTCCATGATCTCGAGGCCGATCGTGCCCTGCCCGGCGATCACATGCCTGTCGTCATACGGGTGAACGAAGGTCAGTCCCTGACGCTTTTCAAGCTCGCGCGCATGCGCGTCGGCCTCGTAGAGCGACTCGCCATGGATGATGACCGTCGCGCCAAAATTGCGCGTGTGCTCGATCTTCACGAAGGGCGTGCCCTTGGGCATGACGATGGTGGACGGGATGCCCAGTCGGTTGGCGTGGTAGGCGACGCCCTGGGCGTGGTTTCCGGCGGACATGGCGACGACGCCGGCCGCCTTCTCGGAGTTCGACAGGGAGAGCAGCTTGTTCAGGGCGCCGCGTTCCTTGAACGACGCAGTGAATTGCAGGTTCTCGAACTTGATCCAGACCTGCGCGCCGGTGATGTCGGACAGAGTGCGGGAATAGCGCAGCGGCGTGCGCTCGACCTTGCCGGAAATGGCCGTGGCGGCCGCCTCGATGTCGGCCAGCGTGACGGGCAGGGACGCGGACGCCTCCTGGGCTGTCACCGGGGCGGTTGCAGGCTTTGCGGTCACGGCGGCTGCCTTTCGCGGAAAAATCTGGGGCGTCCCTATACCGTATCGGCGTGGGTTGAAAGCCCGGCGGGCGAATGAAGCCGGCGCCCGCCGGCATGGCGGCAGTGGTCCAGAAGGCTGTCCGGTCGGGACACGCCTGACAGGCCGACCGCATCTTTTGGTGAATCGCGCCCGGGGAATTTCCAGGGATACCGGCCGCAGACAGGACCTGCTGGCGCGGTCAGCCGCCTTGTCGGGCGGCGATTTCCTCCATCTGGGCGCGCGCGATGGCGGCCGCCTCGGGACCGAAATCCTCCGGCGTCCAGACCGGGCGGATCTCGATGAATTCGCCGGCGGGACACGGCGCCTGGCGGGCCCAGGCGACGGCGTCCTCCAGCGAGGGGACGTCGATGATCCAGTAGCCGCCGAGAACCTCCCTGGTTTCGGTGAACGGACCGTCGAGCACGATGGTCTTGCCGCCGCCCTGAAACCTCACGCGCGCACCATGGCGGGTGGGCTTCAGGCCCTCCCCGCCCAGCAAGACGCCAGCGTCGACCATGCGCTGGTTGAAGGCCATCATGTCCTGCAGGAGTTTCTGGCCTTCCGGACTTTCCAGAACCGGGGACTTTTCCGCCTCGGCGGCGGGACCCGGATACATCAACATCATGAAACGCATGGGAGCCTCCTTTGCTGCGTCGAGGACGCAGCCCGCCGGAGCAATCCGACATTTCGCCGGCCCTAATCTGCGGATGGCGCGATCCGGTAGATGGCGTTGGTGAGATCAGAGGCGACATAGACGGCGCCGTCCTTTTTTGAGACCGCAAGGCCGGTGGTGGTGTAGGCCGGAAGCGCGCCCTCCGCCGCGGGCAGGCCGGTCCGGAGGCCTTCGGCAATCACGGTTTTCGAGGCGTCCTTCGGATCGAAGGCGATGACGCGGCCGGCGCCGGCCTCGGCGACATAGACCTTGCCGTCCGGACCCACATCGACGCCTTCGGGGCCGGAAAGGCCTTCGAGGACGCGCGTGACCTCGCCGGTGGCGAGGTCGACCCGTGCGAGGGCGCCGCCGGATTCGGTGACCCAGAGCTTGCCGTCTGCGGCCTCGACCATAGCCACGGGGAAAACGAGGCCCGCGGCGATGGGCTCGCCAGGCGTTCCGGCCTCGGTCACCGGGCGGATCGCGCCTGTCGCGGCCTCAAGGGCGACGAGGCGGCCATCGGCGAGTTCGAGCGCATCCGTGGGAGCGGTGAAGCCATGGCGCAGGACGGCGGCGCCGCTGGCGCGGTCGATCACCTGCACCGTCCCGCCGGCCCAGGAGGTGAGCAGGATCTTCGTCTTCCCGGCGCCGACGCCGAGCGGATATTCAGCCTCGTCGCGCTGCATGCGCAGCGGATCGGTGATGGCCTTCGAGGCAGTGTCGACGACCCGGTAGGCGAACGTATCCGCGATATGGAGCTTCTCGCCCTCGGGGCCGTCAGTGATGGCCAGATCGGTCGGCATGGCGAGCGAGCCGCTGACGACGGTGCGCACGGCGCCGTCCGGCTTCACTTCGTAGACGGCGGCGTCGGCCATGTTGGAGACGTAGATCACGCCGTCCTTCGCGATGGCGAGATTGTCGAGCGCGGGGGCAAGGGTTGCGACGACCGAGACGGCCTTCGTCTTCATGTCGATACGCTTGAGCTCGCCGGTCTTCGTGTCGATCGCGTAGAGGTTTCCATCGGGACCGAAATTGGCGGCGGCGGGGATCTGGAAGCCTGTGGCCACAACGGTGTCGGCGCCGGTCTTCGGATCGATCTTCACGATGGCGTTCTTGAACCACAGGGGCCCGTAGAGCATCCCGTCAGGCCCGACCTCGAAGCCGTTGAAGCCGCCAAGGTCCTTGCGGATGAGGCGCGCGGGCTGGACGCCCGCGACATCCGCCTCGTAGAGCGCGTCGCCGAGGAAGACCTGCGTGAAGTAGAGCCTGCCGTCCGGCGCAAAGGCCAGCGAGTTGGAGCCCGGCAGGCCGGCAGAGATCACGCGCGGCTTGCCGCCTTTCTCCTGGATGAAGACCTTGCCGGTGAGATACCCGGTCCACGCCATCTCGCCATTGGGACCGAGCGCGATGTCATCCGCCATGCCATCGGGGGGGCCGATGCGCTCCGTCACGGCGCCCGTTTCGGGGTTCACGGCGTAGATCGCCTGCCCCACCACGCTGCCGACGAGGACGGTTCCGTCCTCCTCGATGGCGACGCCGTGCAGGCCGTGGAAGGGCGACGGCGCGATGAACTCGCTCACGTCCCACGTCACGGGTCTTGCCGTCTCCCCGCCGCAAGCGGCCAGAGCCAGCACGGAGGCAGCGCACAGGAACCGGATCATCGTCGTCTCCCCAATGTCAGTTGTGGGGGAGCGTAGAGCGATTGCAGGAAGTTGCCAGAGGAGCCGCAACGTCAACCCGGCGCGGCCCGCAACGGCAGACGCCCCGGCCTGTCAGGCCGGGGCGCCGCATTCCGTCAGGGACAGAGGCTTACTGGCCGCCCATCGGAGGCTTGGGCGAGGCGGCGCCCGGACGACGCATCTGGCTCGTCACGGCTTCGAACTCGGCCTGGTCGATGCCGCCATCCTTGTTCTTGTCCACCATGGCGAAGGCCAGCGGATTGCCGATGCGTTCCTTGAATACGCCGCGCAGCTCGGCCATCTGGACCTTGTCGTCGAGATTGTCGTCGAGCATGCCGAGCAGGCGGGTCTGCTGCAGCAGTTGGTCGTAGTTCTTCTGGTCCTTCGCCGTCTCGTCGGCCCAGCGATAGCGCAGCGAGGTGTAGAACATCTCCTCGAACGACTGGTCGCCCCACACGACCCTCTCGTCCGGATTCGGGTTGGCCGGATTCCGTTTCGAGTTGTCGTAGATGTAGGTCGCGATCACCTTCGAGCCGGCCTTGATGTTGATCGGCTGGTCGAACTCATACATGCGCTGCCAGTTGAAGTCATAGAACGGCACGTTGAGGATCGTTTCGCGCTTGCCCGACGGATCGAGGATTTCCAGCTTCGAGTACGTCCCGCGATAGTGGGCGTGGACCACAGCGGTGTGCAGGATCGCATCCTTCGGGAACAGGAAGTAGGCGATTTCCTTGTGTGCGCCGTCGTTCGGCGGAATCTCGATGAACTGGTCCACCAGCGGCATCTCGCGCATCACGAGGTCCGGCATTTCGCCGTCCTTGTAGAAGTAGAGGCCGATCTGCTCGGCCGAGGTCACTTCCTTGCCGAACGGCGTATAGTGCATCTGGTAGCCGAACTGGCCGCCGGCCGGCACCCAGGAGCCAATGCCCTTCGGCTGGACGACCGACTCCATGCCGACGGTGTAGCCGCCGACCGAGCCGCCCCAGGCCTGCATGCCCTTCGTGGTTGCGCCTTCGGGAATCACGCCCGACAGGATGTGGTGCACGACCTGGCGCTGCGTGACCCTGGCGGTCGACGCCTTCAGCCACTTGCCTTCCTTGAGCGGGTTCGGAACGGTCGGGTACTGGTAGTCAACGACGCCCGTGGCCGGCACCTTATAGGGCGGAATGTCGACGATCAGATCCGGCTTGCCGAGCGGCCATTCCGGCGCGACGTGCTTCACCTTCGCGAGCGGATCCTCCCCTTCGCCGCGCGGTGCGCCGGCTTCGACCCAGTTGATCAGCGTCTTGATCTGATCGCCCGAGAGCGACTTGTCGTCCTTGAACTTGCCGACGAGCGGATCGGGATCCCACGGCGGCATGCGATCGGTGCGGACGGCTTCACGGATCATGCCGGCGAAGGTCTTGACCTTCTCGTAGCTGTCGAAGCCAAAGGGGGCGATGCCGCCTTCCTGGTGGCAGGCGATGCATTTCTCCTCGATGATCGGGGCGACATCGCCGGCATAGGAAATCTTCGCGATCGCGGCCTTGGCGGCGGCGGTGCGGTTCTCGATCGAGATCGGCTGGGTCGACATGCCGACCGAGGCCCGCGTCACGGCGGCGCCGGAGGCGACCGCGGCGATCGGCTCGGCGGCGAGCGGGCCGGAATAGACGATCTTCCAGGTCTTCGGATCGATCACGAAGGACTGGCCGACGCGCGAGGCGCCGATCTGACCGCCGACGAGCTGCAGATAGTCCTGCAGGATCGGGGTGTCGATGCCGTTCCTGGCGGCGTCCGCGAGGATGGCTTCGCGCGTATCATGCGGGTTGGAGTTGACCATCAGGAACTCGACGCCCTTCGGCGCGAATTCAGCCTTCAGCTTCGCGAGCTGGGCGGCGGCGGCGGCGGTGTCCGGGCTGCCGGCGGCATGCATCACCATGACGACGGCCGGAGCGTCCTTCAGGCGATAGAGCTCGTGGGCATAGCCTTCGGCCGACACGAGGCGGAAATTGTCGACGCGGGCGGCGACCTCGGCCATCGGCTCTGCGGCGGTGTTCTCCACGGCCACTTCCGTCGAGGCAACGCTGCCCGGCTGGGCGCAGCCGGCCGCGCCAAGAGCGAGCACAAGTCCGATCGCAGTGAGAGGCAGGGAGCGGCGCATAAGGGGAGGTCCTCCAGCGTTATGGTTCTTGCGGGCCGTAATGCATCTGACGACTGCCTGACAGCGTCAAGCGCCCGAACGCTGTGCTCCCT
>CAZTMG010000088.1:0-3907 GCA_964614815.1 uncultured Rhizobium sp.
TGAGACTCTCTTCGCGACTGTGCGCCTGCTCGGCGGCGATGGCGTTGGCCTGGGCCGCGTCTGCGTCAGCGCGAAGGCTGGCGGCGTCTCCGCTGACGAGGATGGCCAGCGGCTGCCCGGCGCGCACCGACTGGCCCGGCGCGACCAAGACGCGCTCGACCCGCCCACCGACGGACGCGGCGACGGCGGCCCTGGCGTCGATCATGGGTTCGACCCGGCCCGACAGACGGGTTTCGCCGCCACCACCGCCCGTCACGGCGACGATGGCGATGTTGGCGGCGGTGATCTGGGCCGCCGTCAGGACGACGACGCCTTCTTCGCCGCCCGCTTCCTCGCCCTCGGCGTGCTCGCCCTCCTCCTCGGAATGTCCTGTTTCGCCCTCCGCCGCCGGAGCCTCAGCGGGTGAGCGGGTCATGGCGTAGAGCCCCGCGCCGCCCAGGACGACCACGGCGGCGACTCCGGCCATGAGCCAGGTCTTGTTGATCTGTGGCGTGCGTTTCATTGCGATGTTCCAAACGGGAAGCGGCCTTGCAGGCGCGCCAGATCGGCTTCCGCCCGGACCCGCGCGAGGCGGGAGTCAACGGCGGCGTTACGGGCCGCGATCAGCGCGGCTCGGGATGAACTGAGTTCGAGTTGCGAGATGCGACCGGCCTCAAATCCGATGCGGGAGAGACGATAGGCCTCTTCTGCGGCCGTCACGCCGCCGTCGGTCGCCCAGACGCGGCTGTTTGCCGACCGTAACCTCGCCTCTGCCCCGGCGAGATCGGCCTGGGTTGTTTGCCTCGCGGCCATAACGCGGGCATCGGCGGCCCGAAACTCGGCCTGGGCGGCGTCGTAGTTGCCCCGGTTCCGGTCGAACAGCGGGAGCGGCATGCTGACGCCCAAGGTGAGGGCCGTCGCATCCTCCGCCTCGTAGCGGCGGACGCCGACCGAGACGCGGACGTCCGGCCTCGAACGCACCCGCTCGACTTCGATCCGGCTCTCGGCAGCGTCGCGCTCGGCCTCGGCCACCCGCAACTCGGGCGACGTCGAGGAGGTCGGGACGACGGCGGGCGGCTCTCTGTCCAGCAGACTGGCGCCAATGGAGGTCACCGGGTTCGGCAGCATCGCCACGGCGGTCAGTCTGGCGAATGCGGCGTCGCGCTCGGCCTGGGCTTCGTCGAGCGCGGCTCTCGCCGCCGCCGCTTGGCTCTGGGCCTGGATGCCGCGAAATAGCGGCTCGCGTCCCTCTTCGACCAGGATCATGAGCGCTCGCGCGTCGGCGATCGTAAGGTCGAGGGCTTCCTGCGCCAACTGAAGGCGGCGCTCGGCCGCTTCGGCTTCGGCATAGGCGAGCGCCAGTCTGCCGGCCGCGTCCAACGTGGCGAGGTCCCGCCGCAGCAGCGACGTTCGGCCCTCGGCCTCGGCGACGCCGATCCTGGCGCTCCGCCGGCCCCAGAGTTCCAGGTCCTGGTTCACCGACAGGGTGGTCTCGGCGTTGCCGTAGCCCGAAAAGGGTCCGCTGCCGAAGGCGTTCTCGACTTCCAGGCTCAGTTCCGGGTTCGGCCGGACGCCCGCCTGACGGACGCGGGCTTCGGCCGCATCGACCAGGGCGTCGGCTTCCAGCGCGCCGGGCGTCAGGCCGATGCGTTCAAGCAGTTCTTCATATGACGGCACGGGGTCGGCCCAGGCAGGGCCGATGGCGGCGGTCGCCATTGCGACCACGGCGCAGCCGATCGCCAGACGCGAGCGGCACAATTTGAAGGGTGGCATGTTCCATGTCCCAGCAGTTCCAGACGAATGACGCGCGCCAAAAGGCGCAGGGCATCGTCAGGCTCTGGGAGGGCGTTCCAGACCGCTGGGCGCGCGAGATGCCAGAGGCTCGTCAGTGGGGCGCAACAGGCTCGGAGCAAGCGCAGTCGTCATCGCATCGGTCTGGGGCGATGCCGGCATCGCGGTGCCGCTATGGTGACAGTGGCCGTGCGAGCAGATGGCATGGTCGTCGGGGTCAGACGGCAGATCGCCACCGTCGTCGGCGACTGACGCCGCCGCATGAGTGGGTTCCAGTTCCACAGCGCAGGCCGCAGCATCGACGGTCGGGATCAAAACAAACACGGCGACGAGCAGCGCGATGAGCGCAGCCACGATGCTGTTCCTGTTAACCAACCGGACCATGCCGCCCCATAGCACGGTTCGAGAGAAGAACAACGACCACGTGGTCGCGTCGTTGCGTGCCTCCGTGGGCTTGCCCGACCGCCGGTTCATGACCCCTGCCTCAGTTCGTCGCGCGACTGACGAATGATCGCCCAGGAAGACTGAAGGAACACCAGAGCCAGGATCACGCCCGCGATCAGATCGGGCCAGCGCGAAGCCGTGATCCACACCAACCCCCCTGCCGCAGCCACGACGAGGTTCTCGATGAGATCGTTGCGGGTGCAGAGCCAGACGGACCGCACATTGGCGTCGCCTTCGCGGTGACGCACCAGCAACAGAGCGGCGACGCCGTTGGCGACGAAGCCCAACAGCCCCAGCCCGGAGATGATCGCGCCTTCCGGGGGCGCACCCGACACCGCCCGCCAGACGGCGAAGCCGAGGATCGAGGCAGCCAGCAACCCGAGACTCGCGCCCTTCAGCAAGGCCGCGCCCACCCTGACCCGCGTGGATCGACCGATCGCCCACAGGCTGATCGCATAGGTCACGCTGTCGGCCAGAAAATCCAGGGCGTTGGCCCCGAGGGCCGCCGATCCTTGCAGCAGGGCGCCCCCGGCCAGCGCGACGAACGCGAGGGCATTAATGGCGATCACAAGCAGAAGGATGCGGCGGTAAGCCGGGGTGGCGCCGTCGAACTTTACTGCTGTCCCACATCCGCATCCTGCGGAGGGCTCTTCAAGGGCGGGCTGGCTCACGGACGATCTCCAGGTAGGAGACGCCTTTTTGCATCCTATAGCCACTAGAGCATCAAGCCCTTATCTTCTCGGTATGACGTCTGCCTCACGACCGTCCCGCAGCATTGGAAAACTGGCCGCTCTGACGGGCGTCAAGGTCCCGACCATCCGCTTCTATGAGCAGATCGGGATCATGCCGGTTCCGCAGAGGACGGCGAGCGACAGACGATTGTATGACGACGCGGCGCTGCGCCGCCTGTCCTTCATCCGCCACGCTCGACAGTTGGGCTTCGACCTCGACTCTATCCGATCGCTCCTAAACCTCGTGGATGAGCCAGGGCGCCCGTGCAGCGAGGCCAACGCCATCGCCGAACGCCACCTTGATGCGGTCGTCAACAAGATCGCCCAGCTCGAAGCCTTGAAGTGTGAGCTGTCTCGCATGACCGTAGAATGCGGCGGTGGGCGCGTCTCGGACTGCAAGGTCATCGAGGTATTGAACGATCATGACCGTTGCGTGGGAGATCACAAAGGCAACGAGCCGAACGTCCCCGGTGCCGGTCGCGCTTCAAACACCGGATCAGGAAGACCTCTCCACTTGGAGAATTGAACCTTCAGGGCGCCTCGCCCTGGAAGGCGGCGATGATTGGGCAAGGCCCGCTGTCCTTTGCGGCGCAGGCGCTCGCCAGCCGTCTCAGGGCCGCTCTCGCGTCTTCCAGATCGGCGATAGTCCGGTCCAGCGCGGCCAGACGCTCGGCCGCCAGAACGCGGGCGCGGGCCCGATCCTCGCCGGCGTCCAGCGACAGCAGTTCCTTGATCTGCTCCAGGGTAAACCCGGCCGTCTGGGCCGAGCGGATGAACTTCAGCCGGCGCACGTCCTCCTCGCCATAGCGGCGGATGCCCGCGCCCGCGCCGTCGCGGGACCAGCGATCCGGCGTCGGCAGCAGCCCACGCCGCTGATAGAAGCGGATCGTCTCCACGCCGACGCCACCCTCTCGGGCCAGACCCGCGATCGTTCGCACACTCCTGCTTGACTCCGTATCACG
>CAZTMG010000088.1:3933-4372 GCA_964614815.1 uncultured Rhizobium sp.
AACTTAAGGAGTGCGCCTCGGATTTGAAGATCACGGAGGCTGCAATGACCAAGACCGCCATCATCCACCGCATGGTGATGCCCGACCACACCTGTCCTTGGGGGCTCAAGGCCCGTCACCTGCTGAAAAGCCGCGGCTACAAGGTCGAGGACCATTGGCTGACGACCCGCGAGCAAGTCGACGCCTTCAAGGCCGATCACGGGGTCATGACCACGCCCCAGGTCTTCATCGACGGCCGGAGGATCGGAGGTCACGACGACCTGCGTCGCTTCCTGGGCCTGAAGGTCCGCGACCCCAAGGCGACGACCTACACGCCCGTCCTGGTCGTGTTCCTGACCACAGCGGTCATGGCGGCAATGCTCAGCCTGACCGTCTACGGCACGCCGCTGACGGTCCGCGCCGGAGAGTGGTTCATCGCCTTGTCGATGATGACCGCCCA
>CAZTMG010000088.1:4382-9991 GCA_964614815.1 uncultured Rhizobium sp.
CTGAAGCTTCAGAACATCGAGAGCTTCTCGTCCATGTTTCTAAACTACGACCTCTTGGCTAAGCGCTGGGTCCCCTACGGGAACGTCTACCCCTTCGCCGAGTTCGGGGCTGGGGCCTTGATGGTCGCGGGCGTTCTGACCTGGCTGTCGGTCCCGGTCGCCCTTTTCATCGGCGGCATCGGCGCGATCTCGGTGTTCAAGGCCGTCTACATCGACAAGCGCGAACTCAAGTGCGCCTGCGTCGGCGGCGACAGCAATGTGCCGCTAGGCTTCCTGTCCCTCACCGAGAACCTGATGATGATCGCAATGGCAGTCTGGATGCTGGTGATGGAGATTGGCGTCGGCGGTGCGATGGCGATGTGAAGGCGTCGTTCGAGGAGACAAGGCGATCGGCTCATGGTCCGTTCGGCGTGACCTGGAACGGCAGGCGCTATCGGCGGTTTGATCACTTCACCCCATTCGGAGACCCACTATGTCGAACACGATGAAGACGGCCCTTGCTGGCGTCACCCTGTCAGGCCTGCTCATGGCCTGCACCCCGGCCGCCGACACGGAACCGGCGGCGACCAGCAATAGGGAGATGATCGCAAACTCAGGCATGTCCGGCGGCATGGCCAGCGAGCAAATGTCCGGGCCGCCGACGCCTTTCACCCCCTCGGAAGACAAGATGCACCGAGACATGATGCAGGCGACGGGTGCCGACGTTCAGGAAACCTATGCCCGCAAGATGGTCGCTCACCATCGGGGCGCCGTGGAAATGTCCGAGGTCGTTCTGCGGGAGAGTCCGGACGCCGAACTGCGGGCTATGGCCGAAAAGACCATCGCCGATCAGACCCGCGAGATCGCCATGCTCGAAGACTGGATCGCCAAGCGTCCCGCCACCGGCGGTGCGAGCTCGGCTCCGGCGGAAAAGGCTGAATAACAAGGACACGGACACAGGCGCGCGGGACTGGTCGGCTCCGCGCGCCGCCGTATGCGAGCGACCACCCATCCGTGGCGCGAGCACGCGGCATGGCTCAAGAGCGACGGCCCTCGGTCGGCCTCGATCTCTTCGAGGGATAGGATTGGTGCGCGCGTAGATGGATCGAAGACCGCGAACGGTCAGAGTTCGGAGCTTGAGTATGCGTAACCTTGGTCCCGTGCCTTTCGTCATTGGGGCGGCCGTCGTAGCCGTCGCCGCCAGCCCCGCTTGGGCTCACGCGCGCCTCGTCAGTTCAACGCCGGCCGCAAACGCAACGATCGCCCCAACTCGAACGGTCAGCCTGACTTTCAGCGAACGGAGTGTCCCTGCGTTTTCCAGCTTCGACGTGATAAATGCCGCTGGCGAAAAGGTGGCGATCCGGGTCGCTGCATCCGAGGATGGCAAGACGCTGACCGGCGCTCTGGCCCGCCCGCTCGCGGCCGGGGTGTATCGTGTCGATTGGCGTATCGCTTCCAGCGACGGCCACCGCATGACCGGGACCTATAGCTTCGCGGTGAGATAGGCCGTGCTGGACCTGGTGGTTATCGTGCTGCGTTGGCTCCAGTATGTCGGCGCGGTCGTCCTCATGGGCGTGCCGCTGCTCTTGTTCTATGGCTTGCACAGTGCTTATCGGCCTTCGCTGAGTTGGGTGCGGCCGGCGCTGGTCGCAGCGGCCGTGACCGTCACTCTGGGGTCTTTTGCGGGCTTGATCGCCCAGACTGCCGTGATGGCGGGATCGTGGAGCGAGGCGTTCAAGCCCTCGTCGCTGGCGTTCATGGTCACTGGCACGGCCCTGGGAAAGGCCTATGTCGTGCGGCTGGTCGCAGGCATCGCCGCTCTCGGGCTGGTTCTGAGCCTGCGGCTTGAGCGCGCTCGTTGGCTGCTGCTGGGCGCGCTGGGCGCCATCGTGACGGCCAGCTTCGCCTGGACCGGCCACGGCGCAGCGACCGAAGGCGCAGGGCGGTGGCTTCACCTTGGCGCGGACGTGGGTCATGCCGTCGCCGCATCGGTCTGGCTGGGCGCGCTCGCCTCCTTCATGTTTCTGCTCACGCGTCG
The DNA here is from genome assembly GCA_964614815.1 of uncultured Rhizobium sp. GTDB lineage: Bacteria > Pseudomonadota > Alphaproteobacteria > Caulobacterales > Hyphomonadaceae > UBA7672. The sequence goes on from CAZTMG010000088.1 coordinate 6,400, forward strand.
GTCCCCCCCAGACGATCCCGCGATCCACCGGGCTTTGGCCGAATTTTCAGGGATCGGCACGGCGGCGGTGGGCCTGCTGGTGGTCAGCGGGCTAGTGAATACCGGCTTCCTGGTCGGACCTCCGAGCCCAGAAGCCTTCGGTGCCGGAGCCTACGTCGCTCTGCTGGTGGTCAAGCTGCTGCTGTTCGGGGGGATGGCCATCCTGGCGGCAGACAATCGCTACCGGCATGTTCCGGCATTGGGCGCCGTACTCGCGAATAAAGAAGACCCCGGACCCGTCATCCTGAACCTGCGTCGCAGCGTCGTTCTCGAAACGGCGATGGGGGTGGTGCTCCTGGCGGTGGTCGCCGTCATGGGGACACTTCCGCCTCCGGCGTCACTTTGACGGTCGCCGGCAGTTCCGAGACGATCCGACTGGGGTTGGGACGCCGCGTGTGGTTTGAGGTATAGTCCAGACGATGTCGATCCTGCGTCGTGCCCTATTCCCAATCACGGCAGCGCTGCTCGGAGCGCTGGCAGTGCTGTTCGTGTCCACAGCCTCGCTTGCCTGCGAAGCCCCGGAGGATCAGGGCTTGGCGTCCATGTCGATGAATGACGACGGGAGCCCGTGCGAACAGAAAACGGTGAAGGTCACATGCCAGAAGGCTTGTCTTGTTTTCTGCCAAAGCCTCGTGACGCAAGGCGGTGGTGCGGCGCCTGCGCGAGATTACCAGTCGGCCGATTATCCATCGATCGATGTATTGCACCCCGACTTCACCGTGGAGGCGGATGACCCGCCTCCACGGACCTGATCCTGTTCCCCGAGAACCGACTTCATTCAATCAAACAGAGATCAAAACCATGAAACGCACTCTCACTGTGGCAGCCCTGGTGCTGCTCGCCTCCGGTTCCGCCGCCTTCGCGGCCGCGCCGGACGCCGTGGCTCAAGCCGTGTGCGCTTGTTGCGACGCCATCGCGGCTTGCGCAGAAGCTTGCTCCTGCTGCTGATCACCTGATCAGGGACGCCCGCCCGAAAGGGCGGGCGTTCTCGCATAGAAAATGGCCCGCCGATCCGAACTCTATAGGCGACCCGATGAGCTCGGTCCGAGGGTCAGCGAGGCGTGCGCGAGGACCAGTGGATGTGCTGGATGCGCCAGCCGTCGGCTCCGCGCCTCAGCACCATGGTTTCCGTGGTCAGCAGGTTGACCGCGCGGCCGTTGAACTGACCCATCGTGCGACCCTCGCTGATGATCCATGCCACGTCGCCCGATGCCCAGCCCGATCTGCGCGTGACGGACGCTTCGGTGGCGGCCGAGAAGGCAGCGTCGGAACTCAGATGGTGTGACGCATACTCCTCCCGCGAACGCTCGGCTCCGCCTCCTTCAAAGATCATCACGTCAGGAGCCAGGAAGTTCAGGGCGCCGGCGGTGTCACCCGACTGCAAGGCGGCATGAAAGGCATCGACGACCGTCACGGCCTCCGTGGCCTCGGCCGGCAAGGGCGTCGCAGCAGGGTCAGCACCGTGCGCATTGTTCTGGGCGAAGGCGGGCGCGGCCGAAAGCACCGCGATGGAAAGGAAGAGGGCAAAAGATTTGCGAGACATGACGGTGCCGAGCTGGTTCATGGGTTTGGTGAGTCGTGTCAAATCGTAGGATCGTGACGCGCGAAGACCTGCGTCTCGCCCGAGCGGAGCACCAGCAGGGTATCGTAGGCCTGTCTGTGCCCCTGCGGCGTCTCCATGCCCGGCGACCCCAGCGGCATGCCAGGAACCGCCAAGCCGACCGCCGACGCGTTCTGGGCCAGCAGGCGAACGACATCTGCCGCCGGGACATGGCCCTCGACGAGGTAGTCGCCGATCAGGCCGGTGTGGCAGGACGCCAAGGCGTCCGGCAGCCCCGCGCGTCGGCGGATGGGTTGGAGATCGTCCAAAACCGTGACCGTCGTCGTGAACCCGGCCTCCCGCATGTGGGCGATCCAGCCGTCGCAGCAGGGACAGGTCGGGGTCTTGTAGACTCTCAGGTCACGGGGTGAGGGCGTCTGGGCGCAGGCCGCCCCCGTCGTCGCTACCGAGGCGATGCAAGCCAGGGCAAGGCGGCGTGAGATCGTAGTCGCGTTCATAGCGGTTCTCCTTGGTCGCTACGGGCCGAGCGTTTGGCCTCCGATGATCCGAGCGGCATCGGCGCAAAAAGTCCGCGCAGAACCCGTCGTCCCGGTCGTTCCACGAAATGATGGATGGCGGCAGCCGCCGCGAGCGTCAACAACAGCATCGCAGCCAGTTCCTCAGGCTCCATCATGTAGTTCCCCGGCAGGTCGAACATCGCCTCGGCCGCGTTCCGCCAGACCATCAGGATCGGGATATGAACGAGGTAAAGAGCGAACGACGCCTCGCCGCCGAACAGAAGCACAGGATGGGAGAGAAAGGTTCGCAAGCCGCTCTTCGACAACATGGCGAGCGACAGGACGAAGGGTCCCGCCGCCGCCACGATCAGCCGGTCGTCAGCGCCGATCTGCATCAGCGTCAGCAAGGCGATTGTGCTCGACGGGGTTGCGACGGCCGCGACCTGCCGGGACCAGGTCCAGCCTTGTCCCAGGTAGTAGAGACCGATGCCGAACAGGAACTCCGGAATGATCCGGAGAATGCCCATGCTGTCTTCCGCGCGAGGCAGAACCTTGCCGAACCAAGCCTGATAGATCGCATCGAGGAGGATGAAGGCGGCCGTCGCGAGCCCGATGATCACCCACGGCCGACGTCGAAGCCGGAGCGCGATCCAGGCGAAGGCGGGAAAGCCCAGGTAGGCGAACCACTCCGCCGACAAAGACCAGGCCGGTCCGTTCCAGAGGGCGAGCGTGTCACGCGGAAACCATGCCTGAACCAATAGGAGGGTCTGCATGAAGTCGCCGGGGTTGAACCTGCCAGGCTCTAGCCCGATCCCAAACACCGGAGCCGCCAGGACCAAGCCCACCATCGCCAGCAGGATGAAAAGATGCGCCGGATAGATGCGGGCGAACCGCGCCGCAAGGAAGCGGCGGTAGTCCGGCGGGCGATCCCCTTGCAGGTAGACGTGCGTCAGGATGAAGCCCGACAGGATGAAGAAGACGTCCACGCCCAGTCGCGCGCGGTTCAGCAGACCTGCGGCCTCCGGCGGAAGGGTCCAGTAGAGCTGGAAGTGGAACAGCACGACGCCGAGCGCGAGGAAGAACCTCACACCGGTCAACGGCTCAAGGGCGTCCGGAAACGGCGCCGCCGGCGTGACCCCACGTCTCGTCAATCTGCGCCCCCGGCCTGATCGCGGCCTTCCGCCATCGATCTCTGCTATCTACGCGCGGCGCGCTTGGCCCCCTCATGAGGGAGGTCAGGCTGGCGCGCGTAGATAGCAGGGGGCGTGACGCAGGTGCGCGATGACTGATGACATGGATGAACTGCTGGCCATGGAGCTGCCTTCGGGCTCTGCGAATCTGATGGGCCTCGAACCAGCCGTCTGGGCGCGCATCGATGCTCTTCGGGCACGGTCAGGTCGCCGGAACGCCCGCGTGGTCGCCGTCGCGGTCGCGCTCGGCGTCGGCGCGACAAACGGCGGACTGATGCTGGTCAGTCGACCCAAGCCCACGGAGA
>CAZTMG010000088.1:10001-10371 GCA_964614815.1 uncultured Rhizobium sp.
GGTCTTCAGCGTAGCGGCCAACCTCGGACCCCTCGGCGGACTGGACGGCGTCGGATGAGGGCGCACTGGAGATCGATCGTATTGACGGCGATCTTGGCAGCGGTCGTCAGTAGCGGCGCCACCTGGGCCACCGCCGCCTGGATGATGCGTGAGCGCCAGGCCCCCAGTCTGCACAACATCGTGCATGAAGAGCTGGACCTGAGCCCCGAACAGGATCGCCGCCTCGGCGCCATCGAGGCCCGGTTCGCCGAGCGGCGCACCGCTCTGGAAGCCGAGGTGCAGGCGGCGAATCGCGAACTCGCCGCCGCCATCGCCGCCAGCGACGGCAACACGGCGGAGGTCCAGGCGGCGGTGGACCAGACCGTGGCCG
>CAZTMG010000088.1:10434-11352 GCA_964614815.1 uncultured Rhizobium sp.
GCGCAGCACCAGCAGCGGCGGCCGCTCCCTCGCCTCGATGCCGCCCTGCGCCGCGAAACCGACTAAGCGACGCGGTGGGGGGCGAGGGAAGCACCGAGGCCCGCGCGGCCGGCGGCGACCGCGCGGCCTTCAGCGCTCTAATGACGGGCACCAAGGCGGACCTGTATCGCTTCATCCGCCGATACGTCGGGGACGAGGACGAGAGCCACGATCTGCTTCAGGAGACCTATGCCGCCGCCTGGCTGTCCATTGGTCGCTACGATCCGGCCCGACCTTTCGACATCTGGCTGCGTTCGATCGCGCTGAACAAATGCCGCGACTGGGGCCGCCGCCGGGCGGTCCGCCGCGTGGTGCGGGGCGTCATGGGGCTGGACGCGCCGGAAGCGGCGGCGGTCGGCGAGGATGTGCCGGCGGCGGAAATCCGCCTGGACGCGCAGCGCCGCTACCAGCAGATGCAGAGGGCGCTTGTCGATCTGCCGGACACGCTGAAGGGGCCTTTGCTGCTCTCAGCACTGGAGGGGCGGTCTCACGCCGAGATCGCCGCCATCCTCGGCGTGACGACCAAGGCCGTGGAGACACGGATCGCCAGGGCGCGTCGTCGTCTCGCCGACACCCTACAAGCCTCGCCGCTATCAGGCGCTTGACCTTCCCAAGGTGGGAAGGCGCATCCGTATACACGGAGACGCTGCGGCGACCTGACACAAGGGATCAGAGCCGCTCATGCGTATCTGGACCAACGACGCAAGAACCGCCTCTAGGACGGCCTGAAGCATGATGACGACAAATCTCGATCGCCGATCGATCCTACGGGGCGCCGTCGCCGGCGGCGCCGTGGCGGGCCTGTCGGGACTTCTCCCCGCCTGGGCGCAGACGGGCTCGGCGGGCCTGCGCGCCGACCTCCCGACCCTGGCCGGGCCG
>CAZTMG010000089.1:0-5425 GCA_964614815.1 uncultured Rhizobium sp.
TAGCCGGATCCCAGCCTGCGGCCCCACCCCCGGCCCCGGCCGCAGGGAGCGCCTGCGCGCGCCCTGCGGCCAGCTTCCCTACTTGCAGGAGAACTGGTCCGGGCTCCTGCCGTCGCCCGTTCCCGTATATGTCGCCACCTTCGGATACGCGCACAGCTTGCGCGCCCCGCCCGAAGCGAAGCCCGCCGTCAGTTCATCCGGCGCCGCCTTCGTGCTCACCCACTTGTCGAGCGCGTCGAGATAGTCGACCCGGTCCGGCCCCGGCCCGCCCGCGCAATGGCCCACCGACGGCAGCATGAACAGGCGCACATCGTCCCGCGCCGAGGCGTCCCTGGCATAGACCTTGTCGATGTAGGCCGTGCTCATGAAGGGCGAGAGCGCCGAGTCCGACCAGCCATGATACATCAGCAGCTTGCCGCCTTTGCCCCGAAACGCGGACAGGTCCGGGTTCGTCGGCGACAGCGTCATCTGCAGCAGCTTCATCTCCTTCGGCAGTTCGACGAGGTTCGTCCGCGAATGATCCCAGGTCGGATCGCCCTTGACGAAGTAGCGCATGAACTCGATCGAGAAACCGTAGGCCAGGCTCGGCTGTCCCTGGCCGATGCGGTCCTTCGCGCCGGTGAGCCAGAAGCCCCAGTCCGCCTCCGTCTGCTCACCGCCCCAGGCATAGCCGACATGGAACGGCTTGCCGTTCGCCATCGGCCCCTTGACGATCGCCTCGACCGCGCCCACCTGCGCCGGCGTCAGGCATCCCTCCTTCCTGCCCGCCTTGCACTGGATGGTCTTCACGTCGAAGCTGCACTGGCGCGGATCGCCGAGTATGCCGTCCTTCAGGCCGTCGATGGCGTCGCATTTTTCAAGCACGGCCTTCGCCAGGGTCTCGCGCGCGGCCTTGTCGAGCACCGGCTGATCCAGCTTCTTCGGATCGGGATACATCTTCTGCGTCACCGTCGAGAACGCCGCCGTGATGCCCTGAAAGTCGATCGCCGGCGCGCCCGCGATGATGCCGTCGAAATCATCCGGATAGCGTTGCGCCATCTGGAGGGCCTGCCGCCCGCCATTGGAGCAGCCTGCAAAATACGATCGTTCCGGCGAGCGCCCATAACGCGCCCGCACCAGCGATTTCGCCGTTTCGCTCACGCGATGGGTGGAGACGTGCGCGTAGTTCGCGATGCGCTCGTAGTCCCCCAGCGCCCAGGCCCCGTCGATCCCGCGTCCCGGGGAAGCATGGCCCGTGTCCGTGCCCGCCGTCGCATATCCCTTCTGCAGGGCCTGCAGGCTCATCGCCTGGCTCTCGACCCGACCCGCAAAGCCCCCCTGGCCGCCCATCACGAACTTGCCGTTCCAGGCTTCCGGCAGCCAGGCGGAGAAGGCGATCTCCTTGCCGATCACGCCGTCCACCTTGCACAGCGGCACGGGCGTCGTCGCCGGCGCGGCGCTGGTGATCCTCACATCCGGCGCCGTGAAGCCCTTCAGCGACTCGCACGCCACCTGCGCCTCGGCCGCCGCAAGCCCGCTCAGCAGCATCAAGGCCGCCCCCGTCCTCAGCTTCCTGGTCACGCCATCCTCCCATGATTGTTTGTCCCGCCACCCTGCCACCTGGCCGCGAAGACGCAAGGCGCCCCGATCGCACGACGTTGCGGCGCGGCCGCTGCGGGCGTCACTCCAGGTAGTTCAGCAGGGAAAGCCCGCGCAGGACATTGAAGATGCTGGCCGAGGACTCATATGCGAACTGCGCCTGGTTCAGCCGCACGGCGACCTCCGCAAGATCCACGTTGACGATGCCGCCGATCGCCTCGTCCATGGCGTTGAGGCGCGAGGTCAGACGGTCTGCGGCGGCCTCGACATCCTGCGTCAGCCGTCCGTTTTCCGACTGGGCGGCGAGAATCGTGTTGAACGCCGCATTGAGCGCGGTCAGCTCGTCCTGGATCAGCGCGCGCTGCGTATCGGTCAGATCGCCGCCGAACGGGCCGTCGACCCCCTCGTCCAGTTCGGCCAGGCGCTTGATGGAGGCCATCGCCTGCGAGATCACGTCATCCGCCACCACCCCCGCCGCAACCGCCCGCCCCTCCTCCACCCGCATCAGCTGCGGGCTCGCCCCTTCCTCCATGACGTCGGACAGGTTGTTGGCGGCGAGATCGCTCAGCGAGGCTGCCGTGATCGGCGGCCGGTCGTTCATCACGCCGCCGAACAGATAGCGTCCGCCAAGGTTGGTGTTCATGGTGTCCTTGAGAACGGCAAAAGCCTCTTCGAGCTGCGCGCGCACGCCCTCGCCGCTGTCGAGGCTGAGGTTCTGGAACAGCTCCTGCTTCAGCTTGTCGACGGCGTTCGCGGCGCGGCCCAGCGCGACGTCCTGGATCTGCAGACGCGTCGTCATCTCGCGCGCCGTCCCCTCGAAGCCCTTCAGCCGCGAATAGAGACGCTCCGCCGACACAAGCGTCTGCGCCTCGCGGCCATAGCCCTTGAGGTCCGTCGCGCGGGTCTGCGCCGAACTTTGCCGGCTGGCCTCCACCAGCTCCTGCTGGGCGCGGGAGATATCGGCCAGCGAGGCCATCGGGATCATTGCAGAGGAAATCCGCGTCATGATTCAGCTTCCTCAGACCATGGACAGGATGACATCATAGAGATCGCGCGCCGCCTGGATCATCCGCGAGGCGGCGGCATAGGCCTGCTGGTAGGTGGTCATCTTGACCAGCTCCTCGTCCAGGTTCACCCCCTCCTCGCTCATTCGCCGCTCGCGAACCTCCTGGCGGATCGCCTCGGCCGCAGACCGGGCCGAGTCCAGCGCTTCCGCGCGCACGCCGGCATGCCCGGCAAGCCGCGCGGCATAGTCCATCACCGAGGTCACCTGCCCCGTGAGTCCGCCAGCGTCCGCAAAGCTGCGCTGTTCGGCTCCCGCAGCCTCCACCGCCAGAGCCCCGCGCCCGTCGCCCGGCGACAGGACCCGTGTCCCGGCGACCGCCCCGGCCAGCTCCGCGTGCGCCGCCCCGAGCAGATTGGGATTCGAACGGATTTCGGACCTGATGGTCAGCGACCGCGCGCGCTCGGCCGGCAATGTCTCGCCGAACCCGAAGATCTCGGAGAAGGACATGCCGGTGTCGCCGCGCAGGGTGGCGTCATCGATCACGTCGATCCGGCCGACATCGCCATTGGCGAATGTGAGGTTCATCCGGCCGCTCGCATCCAGAGCAGCCTGTCCATAGCCTGCGAGCGCGGCGTTGATGTCGCCGCGAAGGGAATCGATGGTGGCTCCGGCGCCGACCGTCATCTCGACCTTGCGCATGATCGCGCCGTCCTTGTCCCGGATCGCGAACGTGATCGTCTGGCCGGCCGTGAAGCCGTGCAGGTTCGCAGCGGACAGGCCCGTCGCGTAGGTCAGCGGCGCGCCATGGGAGACGAGATCATTGAGTCCGAACGTGTGCGCGAAGCCGCGTCCGGCGCGGCTGGCGGGGTTGTCCGGATCATCGGAAATGACAACGCCGTTGGCGATCCCGTTCGCCGAGACTGACAGCACGCCGTTGCTGAACGTCGCCCCCCCGTAGGCGCCCAGCGCGCTGTCCAGCGCCGTCTGGAAGTCGCCGATGGAGTTGGCGAATGTCGTGACCTGCGCGAGGTCGTCGACGATCTGCCCGGCATTGAAATCGACGCGCAGGTTGCGCACGACAAGCCCCTGGTTGTCCACGATGGCGATGTTGGCGACACCCGTGAAGTTCAACCGGTCGGTGGCGATCAGCCCGGTGTTGCGTCCGGTCAGCGTGTTCGCCGCCGGATAGGCGCTTGTCGTGTTGTGAGCGGCGTTGAGCGCCTCGGCGGCTCCGGCCGCGAACTCGCCAAAGGCAAGTTGCAGGTCCACCAGCTCCCGGTCGCGCACGCGCAGGAGGCCTTTCAGCTCGCCGCCCTTTATGTGCGTGGACATCGACAGCTCGGTGGCCGAGCGGGGCGAGATCATGACGATGCCAGGATAGGGTTCATCGCCGCCGGATGAATCGAGACCCATCCGCGCCGCGTCGATGTCGACCAGCAGGAGGCCGTCCGAGGTCCTGATCTCCACGCCGCCGAGCGATCGGTCCTGCGTGCGGATGTCGATGATCTTCCGCCAGGCGATCCACCATCCGCTGCTGTTCGGTCTTCGCCTCATTCGACTCGACGCCTGCAATCGTCGAGCGCTGGATCGAGGCGTTGAGGCGCGCAATGCCGGACATCAGCGAATTGGCTTCCTCGAGCGTGGCGACGATCCGCGAATGGGCCTCGTCGCGAAGCGCGGTGATCTCGGCGGACGTCCGGTCCAGCTGCGACAGCAGCGTCTGCAGGTCGGACAGGGTCGCCGATCGGCGCAGGGCCGAGGCGGGATCCACCGCCAGCGCGCCGAAGCTCGAGAACACCGGGTCCAGCGCAGCGAACACTGTCGAGGAATTGGACGGATCGCCGAGCAGTCCCTGTGCGCGGTCCATGAACTGCGAAAGAACCTTGGCGGCCGAAACATCCGCCGCGCCGCGCATCTCCGCCGCGGCCAGATAGGTGTTCGCAACCCGCCGGACGTCGACCTCGACGCCCGTTACCCCGCCCGAAGCGGTGCGCGAGACGAACTGCACATCGAGCCGCGCATATCCGGCCGTGTTGACGTTCGCCACATTGGTCGAGGTCGCACGCAGGGCCTGCTGGTTGGCGGCCAGCGCCGAAACGCCTGTTCCCATGATCGACTGGATGGACACGACCTACTCTCCAGCATCGGAGGGCGCTGCAGATTCTGCCGGGTAGGCGCGATCTGCCGGGCCGCTCCCCGCGACCAGCCTTCGCCGGTTTCGTTCCATCTTCCTGAATACGCTCGCAAAATCCGCGAGACGGAGGCTTCTGCCCCGAACGCTCCGGCGATCTGGCCGCAACGTTGCCGTTAACCACGCAAGTTGCGGGCCAGTCTGGACGGCGCATGACGGCGCGGGGCCCCGGCCGTCAGAAGCCCCGCAAGCCAATCGCCCGGCAAGATCTGCCGCCCTTGATAGCGACTCTTGCCGGGCGCGGCGGTTCGCCGGCGCCTGCGTTAACCAGGGAAGGCCCAATTCTGGCGGGCTTTTCGCGGCAAACCTTAATGGCTCGCGTGTTGCAGACCCATTGGAGCAACGCGCCCGAGGCGGGCGCGGAGCGCTATTTTCGTGGACCAACGCCGTGTCGATTGCCGCATCCCTTCCGACGCCTCCCAGGACGCAGCCCGCGCCGGCTCCGACGACGGGCGCGCCACCAGATGCGACCACGACAAGCTTCGCGACCGTGCTGGAAGCCGCCATCAGCGCGAGCGAGGATGCAGCAAGGATCTCCGCATTCACCGCCACGCCGGTCGCGTCCCAGACTCCGGCGCCAGTCGTCGCGGCGCCGTCGCAACTCCCAATCGTGACTGGCGGCGACGTCTCCGGCGGCGCGACCTTGGAAG
>CAZTMG010000089.1:5440-6092 GCA_964614815.1 uncultured Rhizobium sp.
GCAGCTGTCCCCGCCGCCGGCGAGTCCCTGGTCGATCCTGCCGCGCACATGCAGGCGCCCGGGGGAAGCGGCGCTGTCATGGCCGCGCCCGCAACCGGCATGGCCGTCCAGCCGGCGGCCTCGGCAGCGCAGGCCATCGTCCTGCTGAACGCCATCCCCGGCGAGGCAGACGCCGCCGTCGAGGAACACGCCGCCGACGGCGTCTCCCTTGCCGACGCGAATGGCGCGACCCCGCAGACCTTCGCCAGCCCCGCCGCGCCTGCCGCTGTCAAGCCAACTCTCGGGTCGGCGGATCGGGGGGACGGCGCAACGAGCGCCTCGCCCGTTTCCCCACAGCCGGCCGTTCCGGCGACGCCTGGAGAAGCCCCACACGCTGGATCGCCGAAAGGCGAAGCCAGGGATCAAGCGCAGCCCGCCGCAGCCTCCGCACAACCAGTCGCGCAGGCGCAGCCGAAGGCGTCGCCGGCGCCCGCTGCCGACGCCGCCCCCCAGGCCACAAGCGTCAGCCAGCCCGCCATGCCCGCTCAGGCCGCCATCGACGCGTTGACCGCATCGGCTGGCCCGACCGGTCCGTCCCGACCAGCGGCTGCGCCGCCCGCCCTACAATCGGCGCCGTCGGCCACGATCCAAGTCTACACCCGCATCATCGAGC
>CAZTMG010000089.1:6107-11308 GCA_964614815.1 uncultured Rhizobium sp.
CCAGCGTTTCGAGGTGCGCCTCGATCCCGCGGAACTCGGCCGTGTCGATGTCCGCATCGAGATTGGCGCCGACCGCAAGGTTCACGCCGTTCTCGCAGCACATGACAGCGCCGCCCTCACCGACCTGATGAAGGGGCAACGCGCGCTCGAACGCGCCCTCGCCGACGCCGGGATCGATCTGGCCGACAAGGGCGTGCGCTTCGAGCTGGCCTCCGACAATGGTCGCGGCGGCGGCCAGGCGCGTGACGGCGACAACGCCCGCACGCCTTCACAGAATGTCTGGCGCAGTTTTGGCGCGGCGTCCGTGGCCGTCAGCGCGGAAGCCGCCGACGCGGCGAGCCCGCCCGCCTGGCGAATGCAGCGCCTTGATCTCGTGGCCTGAAGGGACATCGCATGACCGACGCCATCTCCTTTGTTCCCACGCCTTCGGCCAGCAGCGGTTCGGGCGCGGCAGCCTCGGCTGCATCGCTGGCCGACAATTTCGACACCTTCCTCACCATACTCACTGCGCAGATCCAGAACCAGGATCCGCTCGAGCCGATGGACTCCAGCAAGTTCACCGAGCAACTCGTGCAGTTCTCCGGCGTCGAGCAGCAGATCAAGGCGAACAGCCAGCTGGAATCGCTGCTCAAGGCGACCTATTCCAGCGCGGGCGCCGCCCTGTCGGGCTATCTCGGCCAGCAGGCGGAAATCGATTCCGCCGGCGCGCAATTCACCGGCGAGCCCGTTACCTGGCGCTACACGCTGCCGTCCGACGCCGCAAAGACCACGATCACGGTCACGGACGCCTCCGGCAAGGTCGTCTATTCCAGGCCCGGCGAGCTCGCGGCCGGCACGCACGGCTTCGAATGGAATGGCGAACTTAACAACGGCAAGACAGCTGATGAAGGACAGCCTTACTGGATCAATGTCGTCGCCGAGGACGCGAACGCAAAGTCGATCACGCCAGTTCACTCTCTCATCACCACCGTGACTGGCGTCGATCTCACCTACGGCGAGCCTGCCCTGACGACGCCTGCCGGAGTCTTCGCCTACGCCGACATCAAGCGGCTGATGCGCCAGTAGGCGCCAGCCGTCCCCCCGCCCCGGCGCAGAAGCGCGCCGTTCTGGCTGCAAAGCAGCCGCTCAACCCCGCAACGAACACGGCCTTCCGGGCCGACTGGGAGCTTCGACCATGAGTATCAACTCCGCCATGCTTGCCGGCGCCTCGGGCATGCGCGCCAACGCCAGCGCGCTGGCCGCGATCTCGGACAACATCGCCAACGTCAATACGGTCGGCTTCAAGCGGCTGCGCAATGACTTCACGGCGCTGCTCACCTCCCAGAACCGCGCCACGACCTACAGCGCCGGCGGCACCATCGCGCGCTCCGCCGCGCTGATGAACGAGCAGGGGTCGACCATCGCCTCCTCGGTCGCCACGCATCTTGCGGTTTCTGGCAACGGCATGTTCATCGTCCGCGGCCGGGCGGAGAACGCGACCAGCCGCGATCCCTACTTCTACACGCGGGCCGGCCAGTTCACGCCGGACGCCAACGGGTATCTGCAGAACGCCGCCGGCTACTACCTGCTCGGCTGGCCCGTCGATTCCGACGGCGCCGTGAACGCCAATCCCACGGATCTCAACGCCCTCGACCCGGTGCGCGTGTCTGGCATTGCCGGCGGCGCCGAGGCGACCTCACGCCTGTCCCTGTCGGCCAACCTCCAGTCGTCGCAGGCCGTCTCCCCCGCCGCCGCGACGTATGACGCGACGAATTCCGCAAACAACATGGCCTCGGGCGCCGTCAATCCCGACTTCCAGATCCCGATCCAGGTCTATGACAGCCAGGGCGGCCTTCACACCCTGACCTTCTCCTTCCTGAAGCAGGGACCGAACACCTGGTTCGCCGAGGTTCACCTGCCCGCCTCGCAGGTCGTGGACAGCGCCCCGCTGGTGGATGGCCAGCTGGCGACCGGAATCGTCAGATTCACGCCGTTCGGCCAGCTCGACGTCCTGAACTCCACCCTGCCCCTGTCCTTCACGATCAGCGCGACCGGCGGCGGCGGTCCGGAATGGGCCCCGTCGCTCGGCCTCGCCACGCAGGAGATCCAGCTGGACCTCGGCGGCACCTCGGCGGCCGGCGGCCTCACCAACTACGATTCGCCCTCGGCGCTGGGCACATCCCAGATCGACGGCACGCCGTTCGGTTCGTTGGCGTCGGTCGAGGTTGACGACGACGGCTACGTCACGGCCATCTTCACCAACGGCCTCACCCGCCGGATCTACCAGATTCCGCTTGCAACCTTCGGCAACACCGACGGACTGATCGCCGAGCAGGGCGGCATCTACCGCCTTGGCCCGAACACAGGCGCCCTGTCGATCCGCGGCACCGGGTCCGGCGGCGTCGGCAACATCAAGTCGCGCGCGCTCGAATCCTCCACCGTCGACCTCGCAGAGGAGTTCTCGAACCTCATCATGACCCAGCGCGCCTATTCGGCCTCCTCGAAGATCATCACGACGGCTGACGAGATGCTGGACGAGCTGATCCGGCTGAAGCGCTAGCCCCAGCCGCCGCACGTGATCCGTAGCCGGCGGGGCCGCTCCTCCAGGCGTCCCCGCAGGCCCCGCCAACCCAACCGCCGGAGGGCTCCGGCCATGGTCACCAACACGCTTAATGGTCAGTCGCGATTTGCCGGTTTTTTCACGCAAACCACACCATCCCGCTGAGGCTGAGCTTAAGCGGCAGTGCGTAGGGTCGGGCATCGACTGAGCAGCAGATGGAGTCAACCATGCTGAGCCAAACCGCTCACGGCGCGGCCGTCGTGGGCCCCGACGGGCGCGAGATCACTCTCGCTGACCTTCCCGCTCCGGGAATCAAGCGCTGGGTCACCCGTCGCAAGGCGGAAGTTGTCGCGGCTGTCCAGGGCGGATTGCTGTCGGCTGACGACGCCTGCGATCGTTACGCCCTCTCGAAGGAGGAGTTCTCCGGCTGGGAGCGGCTGTATCAGCGCCATGGCGTGAAGGGCCTTCGCACAACGCGCCTGCAGAACTACCGCTAGACCGAGAACGACGCCGCCCCGGGGACAACGGGAGGGGCGGCGGCCCGTCCGATCTTAAGCTCTCGCTAACCATATCGGTCGCGCGCCTTAAGACCCCATTTACCACGCACCGGGAAATTCCTGCCTAGTCGCAAATCGCGGCGCAGGCAGAATTTTCCGGGCGGGCATGGCTGAAACGAAGACAGAAGACGCCAAGGGGCTGATCGGTCAGCTCGCGCGGTCCGGGCGCATGCGCATCGCCGCGGCGCTTGTTGTCGTGGCGCTCGTGGGCGGCGGCCTGGGCGTCATCATGCTCCAGGGCGGCAACGCCGCGAAGAAGCTCCTCTTCTCGGGCCTGGACCTTGAGGAAGCAGCCACCATCACCGACCGGCTGGAAACGGCCGGCGTCCGCTATTCGCTCGAAGGCGGCGGCTCGGCCATCTTCGTGGATGCCGACAAGGTCGAAGACGCCCGGATGATGCTGTCCGAGCAGGGCCTGCCCACGCGCGGCTCCGTCGGCTGGGAAATCTTCGACAAGTCCGATGCGCTGGGAGAGACCCAGTTCATCCTGAACATCAAGAAACTCCGCGCGATGGAAGGCGAGCTCGAACGCTCCATCCGCGCCTACGACATGGTGCAGTCCGTCAAGGTCCACCTGTCCATCCCCGACAGGCCGCTGTTCCAGCAGAACAGCGAAAAGCCCAAGGCGGCCGTGGTCCTGAAACTGGCTGGCACGGCCATGCCGGCGGAAAAGGTCCGCGCCATACGCAACCTCGTCGCCTCCCAGGTGCCGGGCCTGGCGGTCGACGCCGTCACGGTGACCAGCACGGACGGCCGCCTGCTGGCCGCCGCCACAGATGGCCCCGATGGCGTGGCGGGCGGCGGAACAAGCTCGGACGAACGCCGCGCCCTGATGGAGGAAAGCTACCGGAAGAAGGTTCTCGACGTGATCGAGAACATCGCCGGGCCTGGCGCGGCCAAGGTCACCGTTTCGATCGACGCCGACTTCAATCGTGTCACCCAGAGTTCGGAAACCATCAATCCGGACAGCCGCGTCGCGTTGTCGGAAACGATCGTGGAGGATTCCTCCCGCAGCCAGGACATGGCGCCGGGGGATGAAACAACGGTGGCCAACAACGTCCCGACCGGCGCGCAGCCCGTCGCCGCGCCCCAGCCCTCCAGCACGACCGAAACAAGCCGCTCGGAGGCGACCACCAACTATGTGATGGACAAGACTGTCCGCACCGAAGTCTTCGAAGGCGGCCAGATCCGCCGCCTCTCGGTCGCGGTCGCGCTGGACCAGGTCCGCGTGCCGGGCGCCGAGGGCCAGCCCGCCACCTGGCAGGACCGCACCCCTGAAGAGATTGCGCGCATCACCGGCCTCGTGAAGTCGGCCGTCCTCTTCAACGCGGAGCGCGGCGACGTCGTCACCGTCGAGAGCACCGCCTTTGCCCGCCCCGAAACGTCGATGGAAGGCGCCGCCGCGCCAGGTCCGTTCGATTTCGACAAGTTCGACCTCGTCCGGATCGGCGAGATCCTCGCCCTCGTGCTGACAGCGCTGGCGCTGGTATTCTTCGTGCTCCGGCCGCTGGTATCGGGTCTGTTCGCCAGGCCGGAGCCGGAAGACCTGCCGCCCGAGATCCAGGCCCTGAAGGGCGCCAAACGCGCCAAGGCGATCGCTGCGCACCAGGCGGCCCTGGCCCAGGTCCAGCAGCAGCAGACCATTCTCGTGGAAACCGAGACCACCCGTCATTCCGCCGGTTCCGAAACGCATGCGCCGACGCTCGAACCGCCCGCGCCGGATCGCAACGACGCCGGCATCGATGTTGCGCGCATTTCCGGTCAGGTGAGGGCCTCGTCGATCAAGAAGATCTCCGAGGTCGTCGCGAGCCACCCGGATGAATCGCTTGCGATCATCCGCTCATGGATGGCCGAGGAAGCCGCGGAGCGCGCCGCATGAGCAAGGCTGCCGCCCTCGCCAGGCCCGCGCCGGAAAAGAACGACGCCCAGCCTGCACAGGCCCCGGCGCCCGCCGCGCCGCCGCAACGCGAGGACCCCATCACCGAGGCCAACCGCCGCAACAGCGAGACCCTGCGCGCCGTCGCGGCGCTGCACGGCACCGAGAAGGCGGCGATTCTCCTGCGTGGGCCCGGCGGGGAGGCACGGCGGCTCTGGGGGCGTCTGGA
>CAZTMG010000090.1:0-3684 GCA_964614815.1 uncultured Rhizobium sp.
CGATCCGCAGGTTGTTGTTGTAGAGATAGTTGCCGATCGGCGGACCCGACGTGCCGAGGATGATGCAGCGCTCGTTGAGGTTGCGCTCCTCAGGATTGTCATAGCCGGTGCCGAGGCGCGGACCGTAGGGATTTACCTGCTTCCCGGGCTTTGTCGGCACTTGTCCGTTCGGCGGATCGACGATCCACGAGGTGCGCCACGTCCCCTTCACATTCGCATAGCTGGTGCCCGGATCGATCCAGAACGCGTTGTAGCCCCGACCGGCCTGCAGGTCCTTGCCGTCCAGCAGTTTCTCGCCCGACTGGTTGTCGTCCGTCCGCTGGCGGATGTTCTGCGGATTGGTCTCGCGGGCGTGATCGTTCTCCGCGTCCGACATGACGAGGTTCTTCATGTTCGGCGGGCGGCGCAGGGTGGTGTTGGAGGCGTTCGACCACACCCCCGTCAGGTCCGGCTGCCCGATCTTGAGACGCGGAACCACATAGCCTGGCTCCACGTTCGGCGCGTTGATGGCCGCCTTGTCGGTTTCGGGCCCGGTCTGGGTCACGCCCGTCTGGGCGTGAGCGGCCCCGCCAAGGGCCAGGGCGACCGTCAGGGCCGCCAGCGAGGCATGGCGCAGATAGGACATGTGGACCTCCCGGGAGCCGGTCTGACCGGCCATTCTGTAACTCGTCTTACGCGAAGTCATGCCGAATCCGCCGCGCGGCTACAAGCGCAGGGGTGTCGCGCCCGGCCCTACTCGCGCCGAAGTGAAACCGGGTTACTGGCCGGAACTCTCAGCGCTTGCCGTCCAGCACCGCCTGCACGAGGGCGATGGCCTCGGGCGAATCCCAGCGGGCCGGAACCGTGAGTCGGGCCACCTCCCTGCCCGCCTTGTCGTAGATGATGGTCGCCGGCAGGGCCCCTGTCTGGGCCTCGGACTGCAGCACCTGCTCCCCGTCGAAGAAAAAGGGCAGGTCCTCGCCCACCAGCTCCCGGAACTTGGCCAGGGTGGTTTCGAGCGTCACCCCCTGTCCGAAACCATAGGCGACGGGAACCACGGCCACGTCCTTGCCCGCGAACGCCTTCTGCAGCCGCGCCAGGCTGGGCATCTCCTCCACGCAGGGCCCGCACCATTCGGCCCAGATGTTGTAGACCAGAACCTTCCCCTCGAACTCCTTGAAGGTGTGCGCTCGCCCGTTCGCGTCCACGAAGGCCGAGGCTGGCGCGCTCAGCTCCACGTCGAAATCCAGGCGCTCGAATTCGCCCGTCCTGAAGCCCGCCAGCTGGCTCGCGCCGGCCGGCGCCGCAGCCTGGTCGGGAGCCGAGGCCGGATCGGTCGCCGCTGGCGCCTCCGCTGCTGGCTGGCAAGCGGCCAAGAAGAGTGCGAGAAGCGCGGCGGAAAGGGCGGGTCTGAGCATGTCCAAGAATCCCGAGTCGAACAGCATGTGGGGCGGCCGGTTCTCGGCCATGCCCGATCAGGTCATGGAGGCGATAAACGCCTCGATCGACGTGGACAAGCGCCTTGCCGAGCAGGACATCGCCGGCTCGAAAGCCCATGCCGCCATGCTGGCGGCCACCGGCGTCATAACGCAGGCCGACGAAGCCGCCATACAGAAGGGTCTCGATCAGGTCCTGTCCGAGATCCGTAACGGAAAGTTCCAGTTTTCCAAGGCGCTGGAAGACATCCATCTCAATGTGGAATCCCGGCTGAAGGAAATCATCGGCGAGCCCGCCGGACGCCTGCACACGGCGAGGTCCCGCAACGACCAGGTCGCCGTCGATTTCCGCCTGTGGGTCAAATCCGCGTGTGAGGCCCGGCATGCCCAGCTCACGGCCCTGATGCAGGCCCTGCTGGCCCAGGCCGAAAGGCATGCCGACTCGGTGATGCCCGGCTTCACCCACCTGCAGACAGCCCAGCCTGTCACCTTCGGCCACCACCTGATGGCCTATGTCGAGATGTTCGACCGTGACCGTGGCCGTTTCGCCGACGCTGTTACGCGCATGAACGAGAGTCCCCTCGGCGCCGCCGCCCTTGCCGGCACAGGCTTCCCGATCGACCGCCACATGACGGCCAGGGCCCTCGGCTTCGACCGCCCGATGGCGAACTCGCTGGACGCCGTCTCCGCCCGCGACTTCGCCCTCGAGGCGTTGAGCAGCGCGGCCATCTGCGCGCAGCATCTCTCCCGCCTCGCGGAGGAGATCGTGATCTGGTCCTCCGCCCAGTTCGGCTTCGTGCGGATGTCGGACGCCTGGTCCACCGGCTCCAGCATCATGCCGCAGAAGCGCAACCCCGACGCCGCCGAACTCGTGCGCGCAAAATCCGGTCGCGCCATCGGCTCGCTCGTCCAGCTCCTGACCATCATGAAGGGCCTGCCGCTCGCCTATTCGAAAGACATGCAGGACGACAAGCAGACCACCTTCGAAGCCTTCGACAGCCTCGATCTCTCCCTGCAGGCCATGACCGGCATGATCGCCACCATGACGCCGAATGTGGAGCGCATGCGGGCCAGCGCCTCCTCCGGCTTCTCCACTGCGACCGACCTCGCCGACTGGCTCGTCCGCGAACTCAACATCCCCTTCCGCGAAGCCCACCACATCACCGGCGCCGCGGTGAAAGCCGCAGAGACGCAAGGCGTCGCCCTTCCCGACCTGCCCCTCGGCGTCCTGCAGAAGCTCGAACCTCGCATCACTGACAAGGTCTTTGCGGTCCTCTCCGTCGACGCCTCCGTCGCCAGTCGCCAGAGCTATGGCGGCACAGCGCCGGAGCGCGTACGCGAACAGATTGCGGCGTGGAAGCTGAAGCTGGCCTGACACCGGGAAATCCGCCAGCGCGTCTCACCCGCAGTCTCACCATCCGTGAACTTGATACACATCAACCGCGGCTGAACATTCATGTCGTGTGCTCATCGCCAGGAGCCACCCATGAATGATGCAGCCACCCTGAAGCGCTATCCCAACAGCGCCATACTGCTGCACTGGCTTGTGCTACTGCTGGTTGTCGCGGCCTATGCCTGCATCCTGCTGCGAGAGAGCTACGAACGCGGCAGTGATATTCGCGAAGGCCTAAAGGCTTGGCACTTCATGCTGGGTCTCGCCGTGCTGGCCACGACATTGCTTCGCTCTGGGCTCCGTGCCTTTGTCTGGAAAACCCCTCCCATCACACCGCCGCCTCCGCGCTTCCTTCACCTGCTGTCCATCGCAGCGCACCTCGCGATCTATCTCTGGCTGATCGCGATGCC
Source organism: uncultured Rhizobium sp. (assembly GCA_964614815.1). Taxonomy (GTDB): domain Bacteria; phylum Pseudomonadota; class Alphaproteobacteria; order Caulobacterales; family Hyphomonadaceae; genus UBA7672. The sequence continues at coordinate 3,219 of CAZTMG010000090.1, forward strand.
GATTGCCGGTTGGACAATCCTCAGCGCCGAAGGCGATCCGATCCCGTTCTTCGGTTTGGAACTGCCCCCTTTGACCGGATCGAACGAGGTGCTGGCGGAACAGGTGGAGGAATTGCACGAGGCCGGCGGAACGCTCGGCTACTTCCTTCTTGGCCTTCATGCTGCGGCCGCGCTGTTCCACCACTACGTCATGAAGGACAGCACCCTCGTGCGCATGCTTCCACCCCGCGGACGGATTTCGGCGGAGTAGCTTTTTGGCGACGGCGGGGCGCGGGGCGCCTTGCATCAGGGCTAATGCTTGGCGCACACTCCGCCCACGGAGACACCGCCCTTGCTTGTCGTGATGCACAACCACCTGTCCGGCCGCCCGCGTAGCTGACGCGAGCGAACACAAGCCGCGTGGCCATTGCTGCGCACGCACCGACATTCGAGAAACCGGACAAGACATCCATGTCATTCCTTATCC
>CAZTMG010000090.1:3705-11108 GCA_964614815.1 uncultured Rhizobium sp.
CGACCTGCCAACCCTCCACGTCATCCGCGCCGCCGCCTTCGCGCCGGTGTTCGCCTCCTTCCGCAGCATTGTCGGGCCGGAGATCGCCGCCCTTGGCCTCACCACTGCCGAACAGGAACAGGCCGACCTCCTCGACGCCATCGCCAAACACGACAGCGGCCACGCAATCGCAGTCGCAGAAGCGAACGGCGCAGTTATCGGCTTCGTGTCGTGGAAGCCGAACATCGCCCCCGGCATCGGCGAGATCACGCTCAACGCCGTCCACCCTGACTATGGCGGCAGAGGCATCGGCACAGCGCTCTACGAGCACGCGCTCGCCGCGCTGAAATCCGCAGGCATGCAGCTCGCCACCGTCGGCACCGGCGGCGACCCCAGCCACGCCCCCGCCCGCCGCACGTACGAGAAGGTCGGCTTCAGCGTGCATATCCCGTCGATCTACATGTACCGGAAGCTCTAGCGTCGCCGGCCGGCAGGCGTGCCGTTACAGCACCGTCACGCCTGCCGCCTTGACCCGCCCCCCGCCGCATCAGAATGTGCCCGCCATGCGTACAGCCCTCGTGCTCGCCGTATCCCTCGCCGCCCGCGCCGCCTGCGGCCTGAAGGGCGATCTCGAACGTCCCGTGCCGCTCTGGGGCGACCCGCCGAACGAGGGCCCGAACGATCCGCGCACCATCAAGGCGCAGGAAGAGGCCGAGGCCGCCGCGCGCGCCGGGTCCGAAGGGCAGCGGACCGCCCAGCCAGCGGATCCGGCTCCGTCGCCCCAATCCCCCTGACCCGTTCACCGCCAGGGCCTTCCGCATCGGCATCTTGCGGCGGGGCGCAATACTCCCTAGCCATGGAGTCACGAGTGGCCCGGGGGGGGCTGCATTCGGGCAAACGGGACGGTCACGAGGGGACACATGACATCAAACATCAGGGCGGCTGCCATGGTCGCAGCTGCGGCGGGGCTTCTTGCGGTCTCCGCCTGCGAGGAGCTGGCTGCGGTCGGACAAGGCGTGCTCATCGCCTGCGAGAATGATCCGGTGGGCTGCGACGAGGTCTTCTTCACCGGCAAGGGCCCGCCGCCTCCGCTGGGCGGGGGCCGCCAGTAGGTCTGCGGGAGGGCCGCCGAACCCTGCCTGTCAGGCGCAGTCGGCCTCCCAGTTGCTTGAACGATACCGGGACGGACGAAGATGAGACTCGCTGCAGGCGTTGTCGCCGGCTTTCTCACGCTGGCCTGTGCGGCGCATGCGCAGGTGAGCCCGAACGTCCAATGGTCGAAACACGGCGACGGCTGGGCAAGGGTGCAGATCTCTCCGGGCTGTCACCTGGTCTGGTTCGGAGAGCACAGGATCTACAGGCAGATCGACAACATCACGCCGGACGATCGCGTCGATGTCGTCGTGCAGGGGTCGTGCAACGCCAGCGGCCTCGCCGAAGGCCGCGTGCGGATCGAGACGACGGTTCACTTCCCGCCAACCACCGATCCGTCGGAGGCCGAATACCATTATCTCGGCTGGCGCACGGTGCGCGAAGGAAACGCGCGCAACGGCCTGCTGCAGGGCGCCGTCCGCTTCTGGGACTTCGAGCGCCTGCAGAAGCCGGGCGTATGGGACACGCCAATGCCCGGCTTTCCGGAAGGACTGGACACCTTCTTCAGGGACGGCTGCGAATACACGTATGACGAACAGACGGGCCAGGCCGGCGACCCGCTCGGCGACGGCTCTCACTGGGGCCAATGCAATCCCGAGGGCGGACAGCGTCTGCTGTCCGATTTCGGCGCCGGACCTGAGCCCTCCGCGCCGGCTCCCTCGCCGGCGGCGCGACTTTTGTCCGCTGTTCCGGCGCAGCCCGCCCCCGGCAATGCTGATGTCTGGTCGCGATGCATCACTGTCAGCCAGTACCCGCCGGACGGCGGGATTCAGACAGTTTGGGCGCTCAACAACACCTGCAACACGGCGGTGATCGTGCGTTTCTGCTTCCGCGCGCAGTACGAGGCGGCGGGCGACCCGAACCTGTGCCGGCGGCGCGAAATGCGCACCCAGGAAATCCACGCGGGCGGTAAGTACGATTTCCCCTTCACGCTGATCGCCCCCGGCTCCAGCCTCACGGATGGCCGTGTCGTACGTTCCAACGAACTTCTGGTGTCGGGTTTCGCCTGCACGGGCGGCAACTTCCCGGACGCCTACTTCGACAGTGACGGCGCCTTTCGTTCGCACGGTTGCTGAGGGTGCGCGCCCTCGCTCTCGTCCCGCTGTTCGCCATCGTTCTCGCCACGCCTGCGCTCGCCCAGCTTCCTGAAGACCCCGTTGCGCTGATGGGCCGCTATGGCGGCAGCTACACCTGCACGGATGGCGAGCACGGCTTCTATCTCGACCTCACGCGTCTCACGCCCGCCGCCGACGGCCAGGGCTATGCGGCGGCAGGCGTCATCGGCTTCTTCCCGATCCTGTCCGGCCTGGACGATCGTGGAACCGGCCCGGCCGGCAGCTTCCTTGCCTCCGGCTCGCTCGCCCCGGACGGCGCGCTGTCCATGACGCGGGACGAGGATGGGTGGCTGTTCCACGCGCTCGGCTATGGCTCGCCGGAACTCCGGGCGATGCTCGGGGCGAGGGTGCAGGGCGGCTTCGAGATTCGCGGACGCATCCTGTTGTCCTCCGATCCCGAGGCCTGCGGCACGATGATTGCCACGAAGTTCCAGCCCCCGCCGCCGCCTGTTGCCCCTGCCTCGCCCGGCGAGCGCTGAACTCCGCCCTTCGCGCCAGGTTGAATCGCACTACATTTCCGCTCACCGGGAGGAACACATGCATATGAAGGCATCCATGTCGTGCGCGCTTGCGGCGCTTCTCGCATCCGCCTGCTCCACGCTCGGCGGCGCGCCAGCGGATACCGCCAGCCATCCGTGGGCCGGCGTCTATGGCGGCAGCTACACTTGCACCGACGGCGAGCACGGCTTCTATCTCGATCTCTCGAGCGTTACGGCGAGGGATGACGGCGGGTTCGATGCATCCGGCGTGATCGGCCTCTTTCCGACGCTGGCGGGGAAGGACGGACCTGTCGGCACGGTTGCCGGCAGTTTCAGGGTCTCCGGCACGATCACCGCCGATGGCGTCATCTCGATGGCGCCCGGCGACTGGCTCGTCCAGCCGCCTGGCTATGGGTCGGCCCGGCTGGAAGGAAAGATCATCGCCGCCCCGTCCGGCCACGCGATCACCGGCAGACCGGTCGCGCCGGCCAACCCGGCCGCCTGCTCCAGCCTGATCGCGACGCAGTTCTTGCCCTAGGACAAACGGCAACGCGCCCGCGTGACATTCCAGACCCTTTCCGCTACTCGCGTCGGCGGGGAATGGCTGGAACGGACCGATGCATCACTTCGCCTACCGCAATGGCGTCCTGCACTGCGAGGATGTCTCGCTGGAAGCCGTCGCACGCGAGCTGGGCACGCCGGCGTATGTCTATTCCGACGCCACCCTGCGCCGTCACTACCAGGTCCTGGCCGACGCCTTCTCGGGCCGCAGCCTCCTGATCGCCTTCGCCGTCAAGGCCAACTCCAACATCGGCGTGCTGGCGACGCTGGTGGCGCTCGGCGCCGGCGCGGATGTCGTCTCGGGCGGCGAGCTCCTGCGCGCGCTCGCGGCCGGCATCCCGCCTGACCGCATCGTCTTTTCCGGCGTCGCCAAGACAGAGGCGGAAATGCGCCTCGGCCTGTCGAAGGACATCTTCCAGTTCAACGTCGAGAGCCTGCCCGAGCTCCACCGCCTCTCCCGCGTCGCGGAAGAGATGGGCCGGACCGCCCGCATCGCCTTCCGCGTCAATCCGCATGTCGAGGCCGGCGGCCACGCCCACATCTCCACCGGCACGCCCGAAACCAAGTTCGGCATCGCCTGGCATGAGGCGGAGGGCTTCTACGAGATCGCCAGCCGTCTGCCCGGCATCGCGCCTGTCGGCGTCGCCGTCCATATCGGCAGCCAGATCATGCGCGTCGCCCCCATGCGCGCCGCCTGGGAAAAGGTCGTCGCGCTTGCCCGCCGCCTGCGCGACCGCGGGTTCGCCATTTCCCGCGTGGATTTCGGCGGCGGCCTCGGGGTGCCCTACAAGGATGGCGAGGACCCCGACAGCCCGACCATCTACGCCCGCCAGGCCCGGGAGGCTCTCGGAAAGCTCGACGTCCAGCTTATCATCGAGCCGGGACGGCTGATCGCCGGAAATGCCGGAGTTTTGATCGCCCGGGTCGAGTACGTGAAGGAACGCGACGGCCGCACCTTCGTCATCCTCGACGCTGGCATGAACGACCTGATGCGCCCCGCCCTTTACGCCGCCCATCACGAGGTTCTGCCCGTCCGGCGGCCGGAGTTGGGCGCTTCCCGCCGCGCCGTGGACCTTGTGGGACCGATCTGCGAAAGCACTGACCGTTTCGCCAAGGACCGCCCCATGACGCCGCTCGCCGAGGGCGATCTGGTGGCTTTCATGACGGCGGGCGCCTACGGCGCCACATTGTCGTCCCAGTATAATTCGAGACCTTTGGCGGCCGAGGCCCTCGTGCGGGGCGATGCTTGCGTTGTGATCCGCCGCAGGCCAACCTTCGAGGACATGATCGCCCTTGAACGGGCGCCGGATTGGATAGCAAGTGGCTGACGGATTTGGCCTGAAACAGAAGCTCGACGCCCGCATCGCAACGGCGCGCCGCAGCCTCTTCTGGCCTTCCCTTGTCCGCTCCGCCCTCCCGGCGCTGCTCTGGTTCACCGGCTTCGCCGCGTTCTGGCTCACGGGCCTCTACACCCCCCTTCCGCCCGAGCTGCAGGCGACGATCGGCGTCGTCTTCTGGGTCGGCCTGCTCACGGCCATCCTGATCGGCCTCAAGGTCTGGCATTCGCCCACCGACGACGAGGCGCGCGACCTGATCGACAGTTCGATCGAGGGCCGCCCGCTCTCCACATGGACCGACCGCCCCTCGAAGGCCGACACCACCGGCTGGACGCTCTGGCAGGAGCATCGCGACCGCATGGCGGCCCTCGCCCTGCAGCAGGGCCGGATCGACGTTGCGCCCCAGTGGAAACAGGCGGATCCGCTCCGCCTCCGCTTCGCTGCGCCGGCAGTCCTCGTTGTCGCCGGCCTCGTCGCCGGCGCCGCGGCCATTGACCGGATGGGCAAGGGCCTCTTCCCGGACTATGGCGCGCTCTTCGGGGCCCACACGCTGAAAACCGAGGCCTGGGCCACGCCCCCGGGCTATACCGGCTCCGCGCCTTTCGTCCTCACGCCCGGAGAAACCGCAAGGCTGCCGGAAGGTTCCGAGATCACACTCCGTATCGTCGGCCCCGGCCGCCCGCAGGTCGCCGTGATGCCCGCTGATGGCGGCGCCGTCACGCTGGACCCTCAGCCCGGCATCGACGGCGCCTACGAGGCGCGCGTTGTCGTGAAGGAGGAGATGCGCGTCGCGGTCCATTTCTGGGGCGAGCGTGCGAGCTTCCCCTTCACCATTGTCGATGACCTGCCCCCCGCCGTCTCCTTCGTCGAACCGCCCCGGCTCGGCGATGGCGACCGCACCGAATTCAAGTACAAGCTTGCGGACGACTATGGCGTCGAGAAGCTCGAACTTGTCGCCATGCGCACCGACACGCCGAAAGAAGCCGGCGTCGTCGAGGATGCGATCACGATCGAGACGGCCACCCTCTCCCCCAAGGAGGAGGAAGGCGATTACAGCCAGGATCTCGTCCGTCATCGCTGGGCCGGCCTCGATGTGAAGGTGAAGCTTCGCGTCACCGACGCAGCGGGGCAGATCGCCGAGAGCGAGGCCGTCGCCTATCGCCTGCCCGAGAAGATCTTCCTCCAGCCGAACGCGCGCATGGCGCAGGAGGCGCGCGCCGTGCTGCTGCGCAACTGGGAAGAATACACGATGCCCGCCGGCGCGGACAACTTCACCGCCGTCGAAGGCCGCGGCTACAACGCCATCGCCACGGCCGCCGCCAGCCGCCTGAGCTGGGCGCCGCCGGAGATCAAGCGTTCCGTCATGATCCTCGACGCCATCACCTGGCGGCCGGAAGACTATTTCGAGGACCCGGTCATCTACATGGGCCTGCGCAACGCGCGCGGCCTGATCGAGGCAGCCGCCAATCGCGAGGAGGCGGAAAGCGCCGAAGGACTGCTGTGGGACATCGCGCTGCGCGCCGAGTACGGCTCGCTGGCCGACGCCGCCGCCGCGCTCGAGGCCGCCCGCCGCGCGCTGGAGGAAGCGCTCCGTCGCGGCGCCTCGGAAGAGGAAATCAGGCGCCTGATGGACATGTACGAGCAGGCAATCGAGAACTACCTCGCCGCCCAGATGGCCGAAGCACTGCGCAATGGCAATGTCACCCAGGATGGCGGCCAGATGCAGGGCATGCAGGGCGGCGGCCCGCAGATGGGCGATGATGAACTCACGCGCATGCTGCAGGCGTTGCGTGACCTCGCCGAAACCGGGGCGCGCGACCAGGCCCGGCAGCTGCTGAACGACATGCAGCGCATGCTCGAGCAGATGCAGAACATGCAGATACAGATGGGGCGCGGCGGCGGCGGCCAGCAGCAGGACGGCCCGATGTCCCGGGCGCTCAACCGCGCGCTCCAGGACACCAACCGCGCCCTCAACGATCAGCGCGACCTCAACGACCAGACCGAGGAAGCCCAGCGTGAAGGCTCCACGCCCCAGCGCAACCAGCAGCTCGCCGATCAGCAGCGCCAGCTCCGCGAGCGCCTCGAACAGCAGATGCGCTCTGGCGGCGGCCAGCCGCAACAGCAGGGCCAGCAGGGCCAGGGCGGTCAGCAGCAGCAGGGACAAGGCCAGCAGGGACAGCAGCAGGGCGGCCGGAATGGCCCGGGCGGACAGCAACCGGGTCAGCAACCCGGTCAGGGCCAGGATGGCCAGCAGGCCGACAATGGAGGTCCCGGCGGCCAGCCGGGTCGGCCAGGCGTGCGGGGCGATGGCATGTACGGCCAGGAAAATGAACGCAGCCGCCGCCTGCTTGGCAACGCCATCGAGATGCAGCGCCGCGCCGAGGAGGCGCTCCGCCGCGGCGACTTCGCCGCCGCCCGCGAGGCCCAGCAACAGGCGATGTCGGCCCTGCAGGACCGGTCATCCGAACTTGCGCGCCTCAACGACGAGAACGACCCCAACGCCCGTCAGGAGCGCGACCAGCGCGACATTCTCGGCCGTCTCAACAATGGCGAGAGCGGCTATGGCGAGAACGTGAAGATCCCCGACGAAATCGAGCGCCAGAAGGCGCGCGACATCCTCGACGAGATCCGCCGCCGTGCGGGCAATCGCGCCCTCTCGCGCGAGGAGCTGGATTACCTGAACCGTCTGCTCGACCGGTTCTAGGCGATCTGCCCCGCCGGGACGCGGAAGATGGAATGCACCACACCCCGGGGTTGCGGATCTGCTGGACGCGCGCGTC
>CAZTMG010000091.1:0-10990 GCA_964614815.1 uncultured Rhizobium sp.
CTATGTTGCAGAATAATCGCCCGATGCTCTAGGTTTTCCTCAATCCGTCGTCGTCAGGGCGCTGTCGATGACAGCCGATGCGCCCGCCGCGTTCAGCTTCTCGCGCACGCCCAGCACAAGGATCACGCCGATCGCGATGGGGATCGCCCAGCGCGCCAGAACGCTCCACACGCGGAAGAAGGGCATGCCAAACTCGGCCTGCATCATCTTCTTCTCGATGATCCAGCCGGCGAAGATCGCCATCAGGAACCCGCCCACGGGCATGAGGAGCGAGGACGCCACGAAGTCGACGAAACCGATGTACTCCCGGCTGTAGACATAGCCGGCGCCGATAACGAAGACGGCAAAGCCCACGCCCAGCGCAGCGCCCCAGCGGGTGACGCCGGTGCGTTCATCCAGCCACGACACCGCCACTTCGAGCAGCGAGATCGACGAGGCCAGCGCCGCAAACAGCGCCAGCAGGAAGAAGGCGCCGCCCACAACCGTGCCGAACGGCATCTGCGCGAGCCCGATGGGGAGGTTCACGAACAGCAGGCTGAAGCCCGCATCCGGATCGCTGCCAACCGCGAAAACGAGCGCGAACACGACAAAGGCGGCGACCAGCGCCACCGCCGTGTCCGACAACGCCACGATGGCGGAGGACCGCGGCACGTCCGCATCCGTCTTGAGATAGGCGCCATAGGTGATCATCACCGCCGCACCGACGCCGGTGGCGAAGAAGGACTGCGCCAGCGCATCCAGCAGCATGGAAAAGGAGAAGTCTTCCGGCCGCACGCGCGTGAGGAAGGCGGCCGCCTCGCCGAAAGCCCCTTCAGCCACGGCGAAACCCAGCAGGATCAGCAGGACCAGGATGAAGACGGGCATCAGGATGGTCGAGGCGCGCTCGATCCCGCGCTTCACGCCGCGGCCCACGACAATGACCGCCGCCCCGATGAACAGGCCCAGATAGGCCAGGAGCAGCGGCAGGTTCGCGCGCGAGGTCACGTCCTCGAACCGTGCGCGCGAGGCCTCTATCGAGCCGCCATCCAGCACGAATGCGCCGGAGACCGCCGCCGGGATGTAGGCCATGAACCAGGCCGAGACGACGCAGTAGAATGTCAGGATGAAGAAGGCCGCCAGCATGCCGAGCCAGGCGACGCCGCCCCACAGTTCGCTCTTCCCCGAGGCGCGCGCCAGCGCCTGTACGCTCTCCACAGCCGAATGGCCCGAACGGCGCCCGATCGCGTACTCGGCGGCCAGCAGCGGAAAGGCGATGGCGGCGAGGCAGACGAGATAGGCGAGCACGAAGGCGCCGCCGCCATTCTCGCCGGTCGTGTAGGTGAAGCGCCAGATATTGCCGAGGCCGACGGACGATCCGACCGCCGCCATCACAAACCCGAACCGCGACGACCAGGTCTCGCTCTTGCGGTCGACCCGCCCGGCAATCGTCATGATGTTCCTGCCCTGCTTCTGCGCCCGGATTCCGAGCCAGGCCCGAAGGGGCATAGCAGGTTCAGATCAGGCCGCGAAGGGTCATATCGTTCGCGCGATTGAGGTGAACCGCCATCAACAACCCAAAACCGATCATGACTGTCACAATAGCCGTGCCGCCATACGAGATAAGCGGCAAAGGTATGCCCACAACCGGCAGCAGGCCGATGACCATGCCAACATTGATGCCCACATAGAGCAGCAGGGTTACGATGAACCCTGACGCAGCGAGAGAGCCGAAGGCGCTCCGCGAGGCGCCCGCAATCACCATCCCCTGCACGATCGCGATGGCCCAGGCCGCCAGCAGCACCATCGACCCGGCAAAGCCGAACTCTTCCGCCACGATGGTGAAGATGAAGTCCGTGTGCTGCTCGGGGATGTAGTCCAGCTCCTTCTGGGCGCCTTCGATGAACCCCTTGCCGGCAAGGCCGCCGGACCCGATGGCGATCATGCCCTGCTGAAGCTGGTACCCCGCGCCGAGCGGATCCGCCTCGGGGTTCCACATCGTCTGGATGCGCTCGCGCTGATAGTCGTGCAGGCCAAAGTAATAGACGAGCGGCGCCATCGCCGCCACGAGGACGATGATCCCGGCGACAAGCCGCAGGCTTATTCCCGCGAAGAAGATCACGCCGCATCCTGCGCCGAGGATCATCAGCGACGTGCCGAGGTCCGGCTGCTTCAGCACGAAACCGACCGGGAGCATCACCATCACGAAGGCCACAATGTGGATCCAGAGGCCAGACCGCCCGGCGGCGAACATCTGGTGGTAGAAGCGCGCCAGCGCCAGCGGCACGGCGATCTTCATGAGCTCGGACGGCTGAAGGGTCAGCGGCCCGAGCGTCAGCCAGCGCTGCGATCCGTTGACGATATTGCCCGCCAGGTCGACCATGACCAGCAGGGCGACGCCGATCGCATATGCCGGATAGGCCAGCGACGCCCACAGGCGGAGCGGCAACAGCGCCACGAACAGCATCACGCCCAGCATGACCGTGAAGCGGAACAGGTGATCGATCGCAAAGCGCGGGTCGATCCGCAGCAGGCCGGTTTCGAGATCGTGCGCGCTCGAGCCCGCCGAGAACAGGATCAGCGTGCCGAACATCGCCATGGCGATGATCGTCAGCAGCAGGAACCAGTGCAGCTGCGTCAGCTTGTAGAGCAGCGTGTCCTTGCGGATCATGTCGGCTGCACCCCGTCGGCGGCGGCGACATCGCGCTGCTGCGGCACGAATGGCTTGCGCGCGCCCGGATCGTGGCGGAGGGCGTGCGCCAGCAGGTCGCGGGCGATCGGCGCGGCGACGCTGGATCCGGATCCCCCATGCTCGACGATCACCGACACCGCATAGCGGGGCTTGTCCGTCGGGGCGTAGGCGACGAACAGCGCATGGTCACGCAGCTTCCATGGCAGCTTGTCGTTGGCGATGGCGCGGCCGCGCGAATCCCGTTCGGCGGCGGTGATCACGCGCACCTGAGCCGAACCGGATTTTCCGGCCATGCGGGCATTGGTGTAGGGCGCAGGCAGCTTGCCCTCGGGGTCAAGTTCGCCGGAACGGACGGCCGTGCCTCCGCCTTCGGACGTCACCGCGAACATGCCGGCGCGAACGGCTTCGAGCACGCCCGGCTTGAACTCGCCCATTGGCGTGATCGTGGAGTCGGGAACCTTGAAACCGCTCATGATCAGGCGGGGATTCGGAGTCGACGGGCCGCCGGCGATACGCGACACCATCACGGCAAGTTCGAACGGCGTGGCAGTCACATAGCCCTGCCCGATCCCCGCGCTGATCGTGTCTCCGGGATACCAGCGTTCCCTGATGCGCGGATTGTTCAGCTTCCACTCGTTGTTCGGGACGACGCCGCTCTTGCCGCCCGTGATGCCGAGCTCATAGCGATGTCCAAGGCCGAACCGCTTGGCCACCTTGGCGATCTCCTCGATCCCGGTGCGCTCCGCGGCCTTGTAGAAATAGCAGTCGCACGACTTCTGCAGCCCGGTATGGAGGTTCACGACGCCATGCCCCTCCGGCCGCCAGCAGTTGTAGTACCGGGTGTAGTACCAGGCCTTGCCCGGGCAGTGCACCTGGTCTTCCGGCTTCATCGCGCCGGACTCCAGCGCGGCGGCGGCGACGACCATCTTGAATGTCGACCCCGGGGGATAAACGCCGTCATAGGCCTTGTGATAGAGCGGGTTCTCCTCCGCCTCGCGCAGCGCCTTGTAGGGCCCCGAAGGAATGCCGCTGACAAACAGGTTGGGATCCGGCGCCGGGGTCGACATCATGCAGACGACATCGCCCGTTGCGATGTCGATCATCACCGCGCTTCCCGCCCGCGCGTGGGGATCGGAGCCAAAGCGCTGGATGGCGAAGTTCTGAAGCTCGGCGTCGATCGACAGCACGACGTCCTTGCCGGGACGGCCAGCGAGGTCTTCGCTGGGAAGGCGATCGATCACGCGCCCGGTGGCGTTCTGCAGCAGGCGTATGCGGCCCGGTTCGCCCTTGAGCTCGGCCTCGCCATAGGCCTCGATGCCCTGCTTGCCGACACGCATGGCCGGGTGCTTGTAGAGGCGCCGGATGGCGGCGGCGCGCGCCTTGCCTTCCGGGGATTCCGGCGCCTCGTTGGCCGCAGCCAGCTCCTGCTCGACGATGCGGGTGATGTCCGCCTCGTTCGCCTTCTGGACATAGCCGATGGTGTGGTAGAAGGCCGCCTGAAGCGGATAGGAGCGCAGCTCGCCCACCTCCGCGCTGATGCCCGCCAGCTCCGGCGCCATAACGTTGACCTGCGCGAATTCCTGCCAGGTGAGGTCGTCCGCCACCAGGATGTCGCGGTGGCGCGGCCCGGCGACGGCTTCCTGCAGGAGCGAGCGCATCTTGCTTTCACTGAGACGAAGCAGCCGTCCGACGCGTTCGATGACCTTGCCGATTTCCTCGCGCGTCTTGCCCGCAACTTCCGGGCGCAGGGTCACGTAGAAATTGCGCTTGGAGCTGGCGAGTTCGCGACCATTGCGGTCATAGATCGTGCCGCGATGCGGCGGCGCAGGCTCCAGCTTGATACGGACTTCGCGCGCCTTGGTCTCGAATTCCTGCTGGCGGAACAGCTGCAATTCGGCAAGACGCGCGGTGAGGCCAAGGAAAACGACGCCGCCGGCGCCGAGGAAGATCATCCGGCGCGATGGAAAGAGGTTCTTCCAGTCCCTGTTCATCGTCTCGCCACCCTGATGCTGGCGGGCAGGATTGCAAGCCGGATCAGCGGCCAGAGAAGCGCCGTGACGATGAAATCGCCATTCAGCGCATGACGCGCGAACCCCGCATGTCCGGCAATGCTTCCGGCGACGCCCAGAGCAATGACCGCGGCGATGAAGCCGCCGAGAACCGCGATCGCTTCAGCGAGCAGCACCGGAATGGGCGGCTGCCTGTCCCATGCGACGAGGGCGACGCCGTAGGCCGCAAGCAAGGCCAGCGGCCATGCGCCGATTGGCGCTTCGCCAAGAAGATCCATCGCCACGCCCAGCATGATCAGGAGACCCGCGACCCAGACGGACAGTCCGAAACAGGCAAGCCCCGCAGCGAGCCACAGGCCCGCGATCGGCCACCACAGACCGCCGAATCCAGCGGTCATGCCCATGGCGGTGGTCAGTCCCGCCACGATCACCAGCAGGAGAACCCAGATCCGCCAGGCGGCCGTCACTGCGCGCCTCCCTGTCCTGCGACAGCCGGCCTGGCGGGCGCAGGCGGCGCGGCGTTGACGGTCCGCAGCGTTGAATCGGTATTCTCCTGAACCCCGCCGAGCGGCGGAACGACGTCCGGCGAGGCGAAGTCCGGCGGGGGAACGAGGCGAACGAAATCCACCGGCGCGCTCTGCATCGCCAGATCGAGACGCCATTCATCGCCCACCTTGCGCGCCGTGCCGACGCGGACGCCAAGCGGCATCTTGCCATCGTCGCCGGACGTCACCCAGACCTCTCCCTCGACGATCTTGTCCGGCGTTTCCGGCTCGATCAGGCGCGCGCCGGTTCCGCTGTCGCCGACCAGCAGCGCGCGGTCGCCGGAGCGTGTGCCCATGACCGGGATGCGGCTCGAAAAGTCTGTCAGCATCAGGATGCGGGAGGTGTATTCCCCCACCCGCACGACGCGCCCGACAAGGCCGTACTCGTTGATGACGGCATAGCCCTCGCGCACCCCATTGGCGGCGCCCGCATTGGCGATCTTGGAGGCGGCGAAGGGTCCGTTCTCCTCGGCGACGACCCGCGCCGTCACCGATTGGCCCTGCGTCTCGCCGACAAGGTCGAGCAGACGCTCGTAACGCTCCATCCGGAGCGCCATGGTTTCGGCCAGATCCTTCCAGCGGTGCAGGTCGCGGACCTGCCTTTCCAGTTCGGCGATGCGCGCCTGGTCCTCGGCGCTGCGGCCGAAGCCGAAGGACCAGCCCGCCATCCCTGACGCGAAACCCGCCAGGCTGGCTGCCGTTCCGTCCATGGAACGACGCGACGCTTCGATTCCGGAACGAACAACGGCGGATGTCTGGATGGCCAGCACGCCGATCATGGCGATGCCCAGGCCGACGACCACCGCTCGCGCGCCGATGCGCGGCTGTCCCGATCGTCTGTTCCCGTACCAGGCCATAATGGCTCCTCGCGGACGGTTCCGTCCCGCGCCTCGCCGGAGCCTAGACCTCCGGCGCCAGCACGCCTTTCATCTTGTCGAGATTTTCTAGCACTTTTCCGGAGCCGAGCACGACGCATTTCAGCGGATCTTCCGCGACTGTGACCGGCAGGCCCGTCCGTTCACGGAGCACCACGTCGAGATTCCGCAGCAGCGCCCCGCCGCCGGTGAGCACGATGCCCTTGTCGACGATGTCGGCCGCCAGTTCCGGCGGCATGGCCTCGAGGGCGGTCTTGACCGAATCCACGATCTGGGTAACCGGCTCGGACAGCGCCTTGGCCACCATCGCCTCGGTAATCTCGATCTCCTTTGGAACGCCGTTCATCAGGTCGCGGCCGCGAATATCGAGCGACATGCCCTTGCCGTTCTCCGGGCCTTTCGCCGTGCCGATCTCCTTCTTGATCCGCTCGGCCGAGGCTTCGCCGATCAGCAGGTTCTCCTCGCGCCGCAGATAGTTGACGATCGCATCGTCCATCTTGTCGCCGCCGACGCGGACGGAACGGGAATAGACCAGGCCGCCGAGCGAAAGCACGGCCACCTCGGTCGTTCCGCCGCCGATATCGACCACCATCGAGCCGGACGGTTCGTCGATGGGCAGGCCCGCGCCGATCGCGGCGGCCATCGGTTCGTAGATCAGGTGCACCTGGCGGGCGCCGGCCATCTGGGCCGACTGCTGGATGGCGCGGCGCTCCACGGGCGTCGCCCCGGCAGGAACGCAGATGATGATCACGGGCGCGATGAAGGAGCGGCGAACCTGCACCTTCTGGATGAAGCGCTTGATCATCTCCTCGGCGACTTCGAAGTCGGCGATGACGCCGTCGCGCATCGGGCGGACGGCTTCCATGTAGATCGGCGTCTTGCCAAGCATCTGCTTGGCTTCCTTGCCCACCGCGTGGACGACCTTGCGGCCGTTCTGGTTCACATAGGCGACGACCGACGGTTCATCGAGCTGGACGCCGTGACCCTTCACATAGACCAGGGTGTTCGCCGTCCCCAGGTCGATCGCCATGTCCGTGGACATCAGGCTGAAGAGTTTGCCGAACATGGGCGCGCAGCTCCCGATCGCGCGACTCACTACGCGCAGATTCAACGCTCCCCGTAGCCTGTCTCGCGTTTCAAATTCGCTAACGCAATAGCCCGCTGACAATAATGTCGGGATTGATGGAACGGCCCGTCTTGGACTGATTCCGGGCGCGTCCGGGGGGCCGGTTGCAGCCGATTCGCGCCGACATTGCCTGTGCGATGGGCGCTGACTCCCTCCGGGCAAGGTCGTACAGTCGGCACGCTGTGTTCCCTGTGTCGAATCCCGCAGGATTCGCGAGGGGTCTTGCCAGCGGCCTGCCGCGGGCGTCTATGGGGCCGGATCGATGAGAATCCCTGAACGCCGCCTCCGCTTCCCATGACCGAAACAACCGCTGATGGGCCCCGACCGGGAGCCAGACCCGCAAGGTTCGCGGCCTTCCGGCGCCGATCCTTCGTGCTCTACTTCCTGGCGCGGCTGTTCACGACCTTCGGCGCGCAGATCCTGTCGGTGGCGGTGATCTGGCATATCTACGCCCTCACCCGGTCCGCCCTCTATACCGGCCTGGTCGGCCTGGCCCAGTTCCTCCCCCTCCTCCTCCTTGTCCTCGTCACCGGCTCCGCCGCCGATCAGTTCGGCCGCAGGATGATCATGGGGCTGTCCATCCTCCTGGCCGCCGCCTGCGCCGCCGCCATGATGCTGCTGACGGCCGCAGGGTCGATCACCGCCGTGCTCATGCTGGCCGTGCTGGTGGTGTTCGGGGTGGCCCGGGCCTTCCTGGGGCCGGCGTCCTCCTCGCTGGTTGTATCCCTGGTCCCCGCGCAGGACTTCGCCAATGCGGTGACCTGGAACTCCTCCGCCTGGCAGGCGGCGACGATCGTGGGCCCCGCCGCCGGAGGCCTCCTGCTCGGGCTGGGGGAACCCGGCTTCGCCGGCTGGCTCCGTGACATGGGCCATGCCGGACTGGGGGCGCTGATCGTCGGACGCGGCCCGGAGATCGCCTACGCCACCGCCTTCGTCTTCATGATGTTGGGCGCGCTGCTGGTCTTTGCAATCCCGAAACCGCCCAAGGCGCCGCCGAAGGAACGGCCCACCCTCTCCAACATGCTGGAAGGGTTCCGCTTCATCTGGAAGCAGAAGGTGATCCTGGGCGCGATCTCGCTGGACCTGTTCGCCGTCCTGATGGGCGGGGTGATCGCCCTCCTGCCGATCTATGCGGAGGAGATCCTGAAGCTGGGCCCGGAAGGGCTTGGCTGGCTGCGCGCCGCCCCGGGCATCGGGGCCATCATCACCGCCGCCCTGCTCGCCGCCTTTCCGATTCGCGACCATGCCGGACGCATGATGTTCGTCTGCGTCGCGCTGTTCGGCGTCTTTACGGTGGCGTTCGGGCTTTCGACCGTGGCCTGGCTCTCCATCCTCGCCCTCATCCTGCTGGGCGCGGCCGACATGGTGAGCGTCGTCATTCGCGAAACCCTTCTCCAGCTGTGGACGCCGGACGAGGTGCGCGGCCGCGTCAACGCCGTGAACTCCGTCTTCGTCTCCGCCTCCAACGAGCTGGGCGAATTCCGGGCCGGGACGATGGCGCATGCGATCGGCGCGGGCGCGGCCGGGGCGGTTCCGGCGGTTGTCATCGGCGGTGTTGGCGCCATTGTGGTGGCGGGCGCGTGGTCGTGGATGTTCCCGCAGCTGCGCAAGGCGCGGCGGCTGGACGGATCGGATGTCGTGAACCCCGCTTGAGGGAGATGGGGATGGCCTACTGGCTCGTGAAGTCCGAACCCGGGGAGTTCTCCTGGGATCAGCAGGTCAAGGCCGGCAAGAAAGGCGCGCCGTGGACGGGCGTGCGGGCGCATCCGGCCAAGCTCAACCTGATGAAGATGGCCAGGGGCGACAAGGCCTTCTTCTATCACACGGGCGAGGAGAAGCAGATCGTCGGCATCGTCGAGATTGCGAAGACGGCCTACCCGGATCCGACAGCCGAGAAGGACTCGCCCTGGGTGGTGGTCGACACCGTAGCCGCCGAGGCCTTCAGGACGCCGGTGACGCTGAAGCAGATCAAGGCCGACCCGAAACTGTCAGGGATGGCGCTGGTGCGTCTGGGCCGGCTTTCCGTGCAGCCCGTGACCGACGCCGAGTGGAAGCACATCTGCAAGCTGGGCGGCGTCAAAGCCTGATCTCCCGCCTGCATCCGATATGCGGCGACGCGACGGGGCTGACGGAAGCTGCCCTGTTGTCAATGTATGTGCAGGATCGGGCTCACTCTCGCGACGTGCCGAGGCAATGGGCAATCGGCAGTCGCGATGTGCGGGCGGTACGCGGACTGCGGAAGTCCGCCCCTGGAGCGTGATCGGTCGGTCTCCGCCTCTCCGGCCATGCGACCGGCCTCACCATCCTCAACGCCATCCTCAGGGACAAAAAACCATGGCAGCCCGCTTGAAACCCAAGACAGTCGCTGAAGGCGCACACAGTGCGCGTCTCGAAGGATGAGGTCAGCGCGGATCCGCAGCCGGACCAGCGCGGGCGGGACGGATGGCGCGCCTGCCGCCCCACCGTCGCGTGGCGACCGAGAAAAAACACATGCCGGGGATGACCTACGCTGCAGCGCCGGTGGCCTTGGCGCGGCGGACGTCGAGCTTGTTGAGAGCGTGGATGTAGGCGCGGGCCGAGGCGACGAGAGTGTCCGGGTCTGACGCCTTGCCGGTGGCGACGAGCCCCTGCTCGGCCAAGCGCACGGAAACCGTGGCCTGCGCATCCGTGCCTTCGGTGACAGCGCTGACCTGATACAGCTCCAGCACGGCTGCGTGCGGACAGAGCTGGCGGATGCCGTTGAACACCGCGTCGACCGGGCCGTTGCCAGTGGCGGCCGTGGCGCGGGATTCGCCGTCGATGGCGAGTTCGAGTTCGGCGGTCTGCGGGCCATCCGTGCCGGCGACGACTTTCAGGCGCTTGAGCGTGATGCGCTCCTGCTTGCCGGCCATCTGATCATCGACGAGGGCGATGATGTCTTCGTCGAAGACATGCTTCTTCCTGTCGGCGAGATCCTTGAAGCGCCTGAACGCATCGTTGAGCGCATCGGGATCGAGCACGTAGCCCAGCGATTCCAGCTTGTCGCGGAAGGCGTTGCGGCCGGAAAGCTTGCCCAGCATCAGCGAGGTGGAGGGCACGCCCACATCCTCGGGCTTCATGATCTCGTAGGTCTCGCGGTTCTTCAGCATGCCGTCCTGGTGGATGCCGCTTTCGTGCGCGAAGGCGTTCTTGCCGACGATGGCCTTGTTGTACTGGACCGGGAAACCGGTGATGCGGCTGACCATCGCCGACGCGCGGGCGAGATAGCGTGTGTCGATGCCTGTCTCGTAAGGCAGCGAGTCGCCGCGCACCTTCATCGCCATCACGATCTCTTCCAGCGCGGCGTTGCCCGCGCGTTCGCCAAGACCGTTGATGGTGCATTCTACCTGACGCACGCCATTGGCGACGCCGGAGAGGGAGTTTGCAACGGCAAGGCCCAGATCATTGTGGCAGTGTGCCGACCAGATCACCTTGTCCGAGTTCGGAATGCTTTCGATCAGACGGCGGATGAGATCGCCATATTCGTGCGGATGCGAATAGCCGACCGTGTCGGGGACGTTGATCGTGGTTGCGCCGGAGGCAATCGCGGCGTCGATACATTTGCAGAGGAAGTCGAACTCGGTGCGCGTTGCATCCTCGGCGCTCCATTCGACATCATCGACAAGGTTGCGGGCTTGGGCGACCGAGCGCCCCACGGCTTCCAGCACGGCATTCGGGCCCATCTTCAGCTTGTGCTTCATGTGCACGGGGCTGGGGGAGATGACGGTGTGGATGCGGGGGCGCGCCGC
>CAZTMG010000092.1:0-270 GCA_964614815.1 uncultured Rhizobium sp.
TCCCGCATCGGCGCCGTGCAGCCTTCGAGGTAGGAGACGTAGCCGCCTTCATCGACGATGATCAGCGTGCGCTCGAACTGACCCGTCCCTTTCGCGTTCATGCGGAAGTAGGTGCTGAGCTCCATGGGGCAGCGCACGCCCTTCGGCACGTACACGAACGTCCCATCCGAAAACACCGCCGAGTTCAGCGTCGCGAAAAAGTTGTCGGTCGCCGGAACGACCGAACCGAGATACTGTTTCACGAGCTCGGGATGCTCGCGGAGCGCCTCC
>CAZTMG010000092.1:304-9955 GCA_964614815.1 uncultured Rhizobium sp.
CGGCCTTGGCCAGTTCTGCGCGGAATGTCGTCGCCACGCTGACGCTGTCGAACACCGCATCCACCGCCACGCGTGGCGTCTCGCGCGCCTCCGCCGCGGTCTCCGCCGCGCCTTCGACGCCGAGAAGCACTTCCTGCTCCTTCAGCGGGATTCCGAGCTTGGCGTAGGTATCGAGGATTTCCTTTGGCACATCGTCGATCGACTTGTATTTCGCGGCCCCCTTGGGCGCCGCGTAGTAGTGGGCGTCCTGGTAGTCGATCTTCGGATAGTGAAGCATGGCCCAGGTCGGCTCTTCCATTTCCTTCCAGCGCTGGAAGGCTTCGAGCCGCCATTGCAGCATCCACTCCGGCTCTTCCTTCCTGGCCGAGATGTAGCGGACGATGTCCTCGTTCAGCCCCTTGGGCGCAAGCTCCTGCTCGATCTCGGTGACGAAGCCCTCGGCGTACTTGTCCGCCTCGAGCGCACGTGCCGCATCGACCGTTCCCTGGTCGATGCCGTCCTTCACAAGAACTTCCTTTCCCTCAGACATGCGAGTCCAGTCTTGCCAGTTGCGGCCGCGCCCGCACGGCCATGCTGATCCAGGCCTTGGCCAGCGCCGCGAAGTCTTCCGCCGTCGAGGCCCAGCCGAAACTGACCCTGATGGCTGAACGCGCGGCGGTATCGCCGAGGCCCATCGCGGTCAACACGCGGCTGGGCTTCACCTTGCCCGACGAACACGCCGATCCCGCCGAAACCGCGAAACCGGCCAGATCAAGGCCCATAACTTGGGTTTCGGAGGGCAAACCTTCAACACCGAAGCAGGACACGCCCGCCACGCGAGCGGCGGCTTCGCCATGCACCTGAAGGCCCGGAAAAGCCGCCTTCAGCATGGCTTCCATCGCATCCCGCGCCGCCCGCAGCCCCTCATACTGCGACATCCCGGCTTCCGCCGCCTCGATGGCGGCGCCAAAGCCCGCAATCCCGGCGACATTCTCCGTCCCGGCCCGACGCCCGAACTCCTGCCCGCCGCCCGTCAGCACGGCGCGGAACGGCGCGCCCGGCTTCACGTAGAAGGCCCCCACGCCCTGCGGCCCGCCGATCTTATGCGCCGACAGCGACAGGTAATCGACATCGAGGTCGATGACCGACACCGGAATCTTCCCCAGCGCCTGGATCGCATCGCAATGAATCAACCCGCCGGCCTTCCGGACGATCTCGACGGCCTTGGCGACCGGCTGGATTACACCCGTCTCATTGTTGACGAGCATCAGCGAAACCAGCGGACGCTTCCCGGCCGCCGCAAGCGATCCCACCAGACCTTCCAGCCTGACCAGATCGACCACGCCGTCCGGCCGAGCCGGGCACGCCTCATGCGGCGTCGCAAGCGCGCCCACCGCATCATGCTCGATCGCAGATGCGACCAGTTCCGCCCCTTCAACCGCCCTTAGCGCGCCCCGCAGCGGCGCCTGCACCGCCTCCGTCCCCCCCGAGGTGAACGCGATGTCATCACGGCAGGCTCCGATGACTGCTGCGACCGTTTCACGCGCTCTCTCAACCAGCGCCCGGGCCCTCCGTCCTTCGCCATGAACGGATGATGGATTCGCGACCGTTTCCATGGCGCGCAGCATCGCCGCCTTCGCCTCGGGGCGCAGCGGCGCCGTGGCGTTGTAGTCTGCATAGATGCGCGGGCCGGGGCTCATGCCCCGGTTCTTACGCCAGTTTGGACCTGCCTGACAGGGCATGCGGCTGAACGGCCCCATCCTCCCGACCGGGCGTGGAACGCCCGCGCATCCGCCCGTCGCGGAGGCTCGCCAGCGTGACACCGTCCAGGAACTGCTCGACATGGGCGTCCAGGGCATCCCAGAGAGCCGCGGCCGGTCCTTCTGACCAGTCCCGGCCGGCGGCGTCCGCCCCGTTTCCTGGCTCTTCAACCGCCCGGAATACGTCCGAGACGCTGATCTCGCCCTCGGGCCGGGCCAGCCTGTACCCGCCCCCCGGCCCCCGCGAGGCCAGGACAAGTCCGGCGCGCCGGAGCATGGCGAACAACTGTTCAAGGTAGGAGAGGGAGATTTTCTGCCGCGCCGCCACATCAGCCAGGGAAATCGGCCTGTTTTCGCCGTTCTCGGCTATGTCCAGCATCGCCACGACGGCGTACCGGCCCTTGGAACTCAAACGCATGCGCGCTCCGAACCGATGTCTGCCACAGGGTCCTTTCATGGGCTTGATCAGTCCTACGCGCCTGAAATCCCTTCGGATCACACGAAAAGCTTGAAATCCGGAACCGAAATGGTGTTTGTCGGGCCCCTCGGGCGCGCCACATCATGGGCGCCCGCTTGGGCAGTCACCGCGAGCACATCATGGGCGAACTGATCATTTCTGGACCCGCAGGACGGATCGAGGCGCGCTATACGCAGGCCCCCGGCGACAATCCCCCGATCGCCCTCATCCTCCACCCCCACCCCAAGGCCGGCGGCACCATGCAGGACCCGGTCACAATCACCCTGTTTGAAATGTTCGCCGCCCATGGTTTCTCGACCATGCGGTTCAATTTCCGGGGCGTCGGCCGCAGCCAGGGCACGTTCGACGCTGGCGTCGCCGAGTTGTCGGACGCCGCCTACGTCCTCGATCACCTCGAACAGCTCAATGAGGCGCCCAGCCAGTGCTGGGTCGCCGGCTCCTCCTTCGGGGCCTATATCTGCCTGCAGCTGCTAATGCGACGCCCGGAGATCGACGGTTTCGTCGCCGTTGCGCCGCCGGCCAACCACTACGATCTCTCTTTCCTGGCGCCTTGCCCGGCATCGGGCATCATCATCGGCGGCGAGAAGGACGCCGTCGCCCCGCCCGCCGACATCGACCGCTCGCTTACCAAGGTCCGCGTGCAGAAGGGCGAGGTCATCGAGCGAGCCAACATCCCCGGCGCCAATCACTTCTTCCAGGGCAAGCTGGATGACCTTGAAAAGACGGCCGCCGCCTATCTCAGAAAACGCCTGAAGGCCTTCGAGAAGGCGCAGAAGGAGGCGGCCGAGGCAAAGGCCATCAAGGACGCCGCCAAGCTCTCGCCGCCGCCGAAGCAAGGCTGAGCCTGCAAGCGGCGTCACACGGCATGCCCGACACACCTGAACCCTTCTTCCATCGCGATGGAGACATCTACGCGCCCACCCTGCAGGCCAACGGGTGGTGGCGTGCGACGGGCAATCTCCACGCCCGCGTCATGATCGGCCTGTTCGCGCATGTCATCGAGCAGCAGTATGGCGAGCCTGACCTGCAACCCGCGCGCCTCACCGTCGACCTCTATCGTCTTCCCGATCTCTCTCCTGTCACCGTGTCCACACGCCTCGTGCGGCAGGGCGCGCGCATCCGCGTGATCGAGGCCGAGCTCTTCTCCGGCGGCGTCTCGTCCGCACGCGCATCGTGCCAGCTGCTTCGCCGCGGACAGCAGCCGGAAGCGCCGCTCTGGTCAGGCCCGGCATGGGATGCGCCGCCGCCCGAGCAAACACCGCCGCCGCCCAAATCCTTCACCGACAAGTGGGAGATGCGTCCCATCCTGCCGCCGGGTCTCGTCGTCCCGAACGACCTGCGCGCGCCGGGCCCGCGCCGCACCTGGCTGCGCGAAGTCCGTCCCCTCGTCGGCGGCGAGCCCTACACGCCCTTCAGCCGCGTCGCCACCGGCGTCGATTACACCAGCCCCACCGCCAACGGCGCCGAGACAGGCCTCGACTTCATCAACTCCGACGTGACGCTCTACCTGCACCGCCTGCCTGTCGGCGAATGGATCGGCTACGAAGTCGCCGACCACCAGAGCGCAGACGGCATCGCCCTCGGCCATTGCCGCCTGCACGACGCGCAGGGGCCTGTCGGCTTTTCCTCCTGCACGGCGCTGGCGCAGAAACGGCGCTGACCGCGATCATCTTGACCTACTCCCCTTGTAGCCCCTCTCAACGCCGCATGCGGCACCGCGCCGCTTTCTTTCCTTATTACTGCCGCACGCTGAAATAGCGGGCGGTGCGAACACGCATGCCGCCGAGCCGGTGGCGATGTGAGATGGCCTCCGGTCGCCGAAGCCAGAAATGGCAGACCCCTGGGAGCCTCTCGTGACAGCCCTCAAGATCCAACCACAGTCGGCCTTCCTCCGCACAATGGATGAACGCGGCCATATCTATCAGGTCACCGACGAGGCAGGGCTCGATTCCTACGCCGCTTCCGGGGTCCCCTGCGGCTATATCGGTTTCGACGCAACGGCGAAGTCTCTGCACGTTGGCTCCCTCGTGCAGATCATGAACCTGCGCCGCCTCCAGCAGGCGGGCGGCAAGCCTATCGTCCTGATGGGCGGCGGCACCACAAAGATCGGCGACCCGACCGACAAGGAGAAGTCGCGCCCGATCCTCAGCCCTGAAGAGATCGCCAGCAACATGGCGGGCATCAAGAAGAATTTCGAATCCTTCCTGACCTTCGCGCCAGGCAACGTATTCGATCCCAGCACGACGGACGCCATCATGGTCGATAACGCTGAATGGCTCGACCAGATAAAGTGGATCGAATTCCTTCGCGACTACGGCAAGCACTTCACTGTCAACAAGATGATCGCGCAGGAAACCGTGCGCCGCCGTCTCGACAATGAGGAGCCCTACACCTTTCTTGAATTCAACTACATGCTGCTGCAGGCCTACGACTTCCTGGAGCTGGCCCGCCGTTTCGACTGCCGCATCCAGATGGGCGGGTCAGACCAGTGGGGTAACATCGTCAACGGTATCGACCTCACGCGCCGCATCATCGACGTGCAGGTTTTCGGCGTCACCACGCCGCTCATCACAACCGCCTCCGGGGGAAAGATGGGCAAGACGGCCGAAGGCGCCGTCTGGCTCGACCCCGACATGCGCTCGCCATACGATTACTGGCAGTTCTGGCGGAACACCGAGGATGCCGACGTCGCCCGCTTCATGCGTCTGTTCACTGACCTGCCCGAAAGCGAGATCAGCGAGCACGCAAAGGCCGAAGGCGCCGCCATCAACGACGCGAAGAAACGTCTCGCCGATGTCGCCACAGCAATGCTGCATGGCGAAGAGGAGGCGAAGAAGGCGGCGGCGGCCGCCGAGGCTGTCTTCAAGGGCGGCTCCAGCGAGCACATGCCCACGATGGAGATTGCTCGCGTGGCCTTCGCAACGGGACTTCCCGTCACGGATCTTCTTGTCGCCGCCGGACTCGTCGCCTCCGAGGGCGAAGCGCGCCGCCAGATCGCCGGCAACGCCGTGAAGCTGAACGGGGACGCCGTCGTCAGCGACAAGCTTGTCGTCACCGAAGCCATGCTTGATGCCGATGGAACCGTCCGCCTCTCCGTCGGCAAGAAGCGGCATGTCCGCGTCAGGACTACCTAGTCCGTCTCATGGATGGACAAGGACCGGCCGCAGGCTGGCCTCGGCCGACAGCGCCTATGGATCAAATCCGACGAACCGGACAGCCTCGTCCACGCTCTTGCGCCGCGACACAACCGCATTGGCTGGAAATGACTCGTCCGGCCAGCCCATCGCCACGCAGATCATGATCACCTGGTCGTCCGGTATGCGCGCATGCTCGCGCACGACGGGTGATTGCATGATCCCCTGGCTGTTGATCACACAGCCGAGGCCCCGACTCCATGCCGCATTCACCAGCGCATTTGTCACCGCCCCGCAGTCGAACGGACCGATATCGCCGCCGTGAATGGACCGGTCATACGTCACCACGACGGAAACTGGGGCGTCGAACTGGCGGAAGCCCCGCATGACCCAGTCATGTCGCTTGTCCTTGTCGTCGCGCGCGATCCCCATCGCCGCGAACAGCTGCTTGGCCACCTCGATCTGCCGCTCGCGGTGCACGCCGCCATAGGCGCCATGACTGCGGAACTCCCGGGAGTCCGGGACGCCCGCCAGGTTGCGCTCCGTATTCCCTTGCCGGATGCGATCCAGCGGCGCGCCGGCAATCACATGGAAATTCCAGGGCTGCGTGTTGTAGGACGATGGCGCCCGCATCGCGAGTTCGATGATCTCGCGGATCACATCCTTCGGAACGGGCGTCTTGAGGAAGCCCCTGATGCTTCGTCTTCCCAGCACGACCTCGTCATACTCCAAGCTGCATTCTCCAATCTTGTTCCCGCCAGCAAATAGCGTCTGTTGAGGCCCCGAAGCTAGCGCGCACAAAATCGGCTTCACACGCCCACGCGCCACGTTAGGCTTCCCCATTTATCATGGAGACCGCCATGTCCTTCGGCTACGGGGATGTCTTCGATGCGGTTGCGGACGCCGTCCGCCCAGACGACCCGGCCATCATCTGCGATGGCGAGACGATCAGCTGGAGCAAGTTTTCCCTAGCGTCAAATGCGCTCGCCCGATCCTTCATCGCCGCCGGCCTCACGCCCGGCGCGAAGGTCGCCGAGTACATGCGCAACGGCCCGGGCTATCCGCTCGTCTTCGTCGCGGCGTTCAAGGCACGCCTTTCACCCGTCAACGTGAACTATCGCTACGGGCCGGACGAGCTCGCCTACCTGCTCGACAACAGCGACGCCGAGATCGTCGTCTTCGATTCCGACTACGCCGAGAATGTCCGCGTCCTGCAATCCCGCCTGCCGCGCGTCAGGCTGTGGATCAGCGCCCATGGCCGCGCTGATGGTTTTCCGGCCCTGGACGACCTGACCGCCGGCGACGGCTCGCCGCTCGACATCCGGCGTTCGCCGGATGACATGTTCCTCCTCTACACCGGCGGCACCACGGGCATGCCCAAGGGCGTCATGTGGCCGAGCAACACGTGGTGGGATGTGCTGGCCGCCGGCCGCGCTCCCGCGCTCGGCATGGAGCCGCCGCAGACGCTTGAGGCGCTCAAGGCCCAGATCCGCAGCGGCGAAGGCCGCGCGCCGGTTTACATCGCCCCGCCGCTCATGCACGGGACGGGCATGTTCACCGCGTTCGGCGCGCTGTCGAAGGGGGCGCCGATTGTCCTCACGCGCGCCGCCGGGTTCCATGCCCCCTCCGCACTCGATGCAATGACGCGCCATGCCTGCGGAGGCATGGCCATCGTCGGCGATGCTTTCGCCCGACCCCTGCTCGACGCCCTGCGCGCCGATCCCGGGCGCTACGATGTCCGCCCGATGCGTACGATCACCTCAAGCGGCATGATGTGGAGCGCGGAGGTAAAGCGGGGCCTCTTCGAGTTCATGCCCGACGTCGCGCTGTTCGACAGCTTCGGCGCCTCCGAGGCGACTGGTCTCGGCGTCTCGATCGTCACCCGCGACATGAAGCCGGGCGACGCCAGCTTCGATGCGCCCAACACCGTCGTCGTCCGCCCCAGCGACTTTACGCCAGTCACGCCCGGGTCTGGAGAAGTGGGCCTCGTCGCCAAGTGGGGCAACCTTCCCCTTGGCTACTACAAGGACCCTGAACGGACCGCGCGAACCTATGTCGAGATCAACGGCGTCCGGCATCTGCTGTCCGGCGATCACGCCACGGTCGATGCAGACGGCAGGATCCGCCTTCTCGGCCGCGGCAGCCACTGCATCAATTCCGGCGGTGAGAAGATCTATCCGGAAGAGGTCGAGGAAAGTCTCAAGACCCATCCGAATGTTGTCGACGCCCTTGTGTTCGGCCTGCCCGACGAGCGTTTTGGCCAGTCGGTCAATGCGGTTGTCTCGCTCGAGCCCGGCATGCAGGCCGAAACAGGGGAGCTGATCGACCACGTGCGCGGCCGTCTCAGTCACTACAAGGCCCCGCGCCGCATCGTTGTCGTCGACAAGGTCCCCCGCGCTCCGAACGGCAAGCCAGACTATCCCGCCGCCCGGGAGCTGTTCGCCGCCGCTCAGGCCTGAGCGCCGCGCGCCGTCCACGCCAGCCGCGTCGCCGCCAGCAGCAGCACGACGCCCAACCCCTGGTGCGCCAGGGACATGCCCAGCGGCGCCGCATGTATCAGGGTCGCTATTCCAAGAACGGCCTGCGCCGCAGCCAGCGCGCCGAACAGGGGAAACAGGGACCAGTGCTGGACCCGGAACCGCCACGCGCACCACACCGCAAGTCCCAGCAGCGCGTAGGCCATCAATCGATGGAAGAACTGGGTGGTCGCTTCGTTCTCGAAAAAATTCCGCCAGACTGGATCGAGCGCCCAGACTTGTTCCGGCACAATCCGCCCCGCCATCAGCGGCCAGTCCGTGTAGCCACGCCCAGCGTCCAGTCCCGCCACCAGCGCGCCAAGCAGCATCTGGATGCCCGTCACCCAGAGAATGGCGTTCACCCATGGCTTCGCCGGCGCCGTCATCGCCCGCCGCCTGGCGCCCAGCTCCAGCCACAGCCAGAAGCAGTAGGCAATGATGAGCAGCGCCAGCCCGAAATGCGTCATCAGGCGATAGGGCGCCACCGACGTCAGCTCGGAATTGACGCCCGACGACACCATCCACCAGCCGATCGCCCCTTGCAGGCCGCCCAGCGCGAACAGCGCCAGAAGATGCGGCATAAGCTTCGGCGTGGTCCGGCCCGTCAGCCAGAAAACCAGGAACGGGACGGCGAACACGACGCCGATCACGCGGCCCAGCTGTCGGTGCCCCCACTCCCACCAGTAGATTCCCTTGAAGCCTTCCAGGGTCATGTCCGGATTGATGGCGCGGAACTGTGCGGTCATGGTCTGGTATTTGTGAAAGGCCGCCTGCCAGTCCGCATCCGACATGGGCGGAATTGCCCCCAGCAGGGGTTGCCATTCCGTAATCGACAGGCCGCTGTCGGTCAGCCGCGTCGCGCCGCCGACGAGGATCATCAGGTAGACCAATCCCGCGATCAGCAGCAGCCAGGCCCTCACCAGCCCAACTCCCCTGGCCGGAACCATGGGTCGGGACGCGATATCGTCAGGAAGGGCGACAGCCTCGCTCATTGCGTGCTTATCCTACCTGTGACAACGGAAGGCCAGCGGAACGAAAGCCGCAGGAGCCGGCCCAATGCGCAAGATTGTCGGATCGCTGGTCCTTGTCGCCTGGATGGTGATCTACATCGCCGTCGCAGCCGTGGTTGGCGATCGCATCGCCCAGGAACACTGGGCCTGGAAACTCCTCTATTTCCCGATCGTTGGCCTCGCCTGGGTTGTCCCCCTGAAGCCATTGATCCGATGGATGCATGCAAAGGACGCCCCTCGCGAAAGCCCGGACGTCTGAACCCGCGCAAGCAAACGGGGCGGCCCGAAAGGACCGCCCCGCCTGTCTCGCCGCCCGGGCGACGGGCGGCTTCATTCCATTGGGTCTACGCCGTAGGGCCTACTGGAGCGCGGCGCCAAGACCGGTGAAGGTCTTGCCGGCGCGGTCAGCGGCCTTCAGCGTCGAATCGCCGAAGTTCCAGCGGAACGAGACCGCGAAGACATCCGCTTCGGCGACATCGCCGTCGAGGCGCGTGTACGAACCGCCGACCGAGAACGGCGACTGGTCGAAGCGGTACTCGACGCCAACGCCAAGCGCGTTCACATCGACATCGACGCCAGCCGATTCAGCGCGGCCGATGCTTGCGCCGATATCGAAGCGAAGATTGTCCGACGCGAAGATACGATAGGCGCCGTTGAGCGCAGTCATGTCCGCGTCGTTGTCGTCGTCGGTGGTGTAGGTCAGGTTCAGCGCCAGCGTGGAAGCGTCGAAGAACTGGGCGTACTCGGCGCCGACCGAGACAGGATTGCTGCCGT
>CAZTMG010000092.1:9980-10969 GCA_964614815.1 uncultured Rhizobium sp.
AGCCGCCCCAGGCGTTGTTCGCGCCGCGGTTGATCATGTGGCCGCGAGCGCCGACAGTGCTGTCGGTATCGTCGCTGTCACTGAACGAGCCTTCGATGATGCCCGCCCAGCCGCTGCCAACGTCGAAAATCACGTCGCCGTCGATGCCATAGGCATCACCGTCGCCGAAATCCGTGTCGACCTTGACGAAGTTCGCGCCAACGCTGCCCGTCTGGGCCAGGGCTTGGCCCGAGATCATGGAGAGTCCCGCCAGAACGGAGGCGGTCACGACATATTTTTTCATATTGTGCCTGTCGATTGGTCGCGGGCGGGATGCCCGCGCGCCGGAGATATCAAGGCGCACGGAGATTCGTCTGTCGCCAAACAGTCACACCTGCCTGCGCCTTGTTCGCGCCACACTTCGTTTACGGATTAACGAGTGATGAATTCGGAATCCTGTCCGCGCAAAAAAGGAATCCGCTGAAGGCGTTGCGCGCCGAACTTCATGTATACGCACGCACGTTCGGCGTCGTTGATATTAGGAAATGAATGGCGGCGTCCGCGCGGTATCATCCGCATGTTGCACAAAAACACTACAGAATGCGTTCGATCGCAGCGCGCAACTCGCGGCTCTCCGGCTCCACCTTGGATTTGAACGCCGCCACTGGCGCGCCCGCCCTGTCCGTCAGCAGCTTGTGGAAATTCCACGCCGGATGCGCCGCCCGGCCCAGCTTCTCGCGCATCCACCGATAGAACGGATGCGCCTTGCCGCCTTTCACGAACGTCTTCTCCGTCATCGGAAAGGTGATGTGATAGGTCGCCTCGCAGAATGCCGCGATCTCGGTTTCCTTCTGTGGCTCCTGCCACAGGAACTGGTTGCACGGCACGCCCAGTACAGTCAGCCCGCGCGGGTGCATCTCCTGGTACAGCGCCTGCAGTCCGCGATATTGCGGCGTGAACCCGCACCGCGACGCCACGTTGACGACCAGCAGCGCCTGCCCTTCGAACAC
>CAZTMG010000093.1:0-10959 GCA_964614815.1 uncultured Rhizobium sp.
CAGCCCAGGCCCGGCCCCCGCTGCTCCCCGCGCAGCAGGGATCGCGGCCTCATGCACCGGCCACAAAATCCCCGCTCGCCCCGCCGGACTTCGCCAGCAGCCGGACGCCTTCAATCCGCATGGCGCGATCCACCGCCTTCAGCATGTCGTAGATCGTGAGGCAAGCGACCGATACGGCCGTCAGCGCCTCCATCTCCACCCCGGTCGGACCCGTGGTCACCGCCTCCGCGATCACGCCGATTCCGGATCCGTCCGCCAGTTCATCCACCCGCACCTTCACGCTCGACAGGGCGAGCGGATGGCACATCGGGATCAGATCGGACGTCCGCTTCGCCGCCATCACGCCGGCGATCTCCGCCGCCGCCCGCACATCGCCCTTGCCGCCCTTGCTGCGCGCCAGCTCCAGCGCCGCCGCCGACATCAGGACACGGCCTTCCGCCTTGGCGATCCGCTTGGTCGCCGCCTTGTCAGAAACGTCGACCATGCGGGCGCGCCCGTCCGCGTCGATATGGGTCAGCTTGTCGGCCATGGTCATCCTCGCCTGCACCGTTATTCTGCAACAGCCAAAACGCTCAAGCTACTGCCGCAGGGTATATTCCATGATCCGCATGGCTTCCGTCGAACAGGCCCTGGCCCTGATCGCCGAACATGGGGCCGCGCGCCGCCTGCCGCCGGAAACCGCGGGCTTATCCGCCGCCCATGGCCGCATCCTCGCCGAACCCGTCGCCGCCCGCGTCTCGCAGCCTCCGGCCGATGTTTCCGCCATGGATGGCTATGCCGTCCGCCATGCCGACATGAAACTGGGCGCGGCGCTCCGCGTGGCCGGGGAATCCCGCGCCGGCCAACCTTTCGGCGGCGTCCTGAAGCCCGGCGACGCCGTCCGCATCTTCACCGGCGCGCACGTTCCGACCGGCGCCGACCACATCCTCATCCAGGAGGACGCACGACGCGAAGGCGACGCGGTCATCGTGACGGTCGACCAGCCGAGACCGGAGAACATCCGTCGCCTCGGCATGGATTTCCGGGCCGGCGCCATTCTCATTCCCGCCGGTCACGTGATGAGCGAGGGCGCCATCTCGCTCGCCGCCGCCGGCAATGTCGGCAAGGTGATTGTCAGGAAGGCGCCGCGCATCGGCGTTCTCGCCAATGGCGACGAACTTGCGCCCGCCGGCGCCGATCTGGGGCCAGGGCAGGTCGTCAACTCGATCCAGCCCGCCCTCCTCGCCCTGCTGCGCCGCTGGGGCGCGGTCGCCTTCGATCTCGGCGTCTCGCGCGATGACGAAGCCGATGTCCGCAAGCGCCTCTCCGCGCCGTGCGATGTCATCGTCTCGATCGGCGGCGCCTCGGTGGGCGATTATGACGTAGTCCGCTCCGCCTTCGCCGCCGAAGGCTTCGCGCCCGTGTTCGAGAAGGTGCAGGTCAAGCCGGGCAAGCCCGCCTGGTTCTCCGCCCGCGACACGACGCTCGCCCTCGGCCTGCCCGGCAACCCTGCCGCCGCCCTTGTCACCGCCCAGCTTTTCCTGCGTCCCTTGATCGCCGCCCTCACCGGCGCCGCATTCGAAACTCAACCCCAGCGCGCCCACACGCAAGCCGCGCTCCCCGCCGCCGGCAACCGCGAGGAATACCTCCGCGCCATCCTCACGCTCGACGCCGACGGCCGCGCCCATGTGAAAGCCGCCGAGAACCAGGACAGCTCCCTGCTTTCCCCCTTCCTGACCGCCAACGCCCTCATCCGCCGCCCCATCAAGGCCGCTGCGGCGGAGGCGGGCGACCTCGTCGAAGTCATCCGCCTCGAGTGAGGGGAAGCCTGGTGCGGGCGGCCGGAGTCGAACCGGCACGAGCCTTGCGGCCCAACAGATTTTAAGTCTGGTGCGTCTACCAGTTCCGCCACGCCCGCATGGGGTCCGTTCAGGCGCATCGGCGGGGAAAAGGCAAGCCTGTCGGCGGCTTTTGCCTTGGGGTTCCGGCGCGGCTAGGATGGCGTCCATGAGTCTCCGCCTCCTCGCCTTCGCGTCCCTGATCGCCGCATCCGCGGCTCCGGCCTTCGCACAGGACCCGGAAACGCCGGCCGCGCCGCCGCGCGAGGCGCCGATCGGCATGGTGGTCGAACTGGCAGAAACGCTCGGCCGCGCCCATGCCGTCCGCACGCTCTGCAACGGCGACCAGGATTCGACATGGCGGAACTACATGCTGAACCTGCTGGCCTATGAGGGCGGCGGGCCGCGCCGGGCGGCGCTGACAGACGGGTTCAATCGCGGCTATCGCGGGCAGAACCGTGAAACCACCACCTGCACATCGGGCATGACAGCCATCGAGGCGGCCATTGCGCGGCGGGGTCGGGAGCTCTCGGAGGCCATCGCCAGAACCTACCTGAACTAGGTCGGTTCGGCTGGGCAGGGAGCGGCGGAGGCTATTTCGGGGCAAGCAGTTCGTAAACACTCCCTGCCAGATTGCTGACGCTTCCAGCCAAGGACGCCCGCCATAGATCGCCTGCCCACCCCCCTCCTGCGCTTCACGCCCACGCCCCCCCTGCCCGCGAAGACGCTCGGCAGCGCGAAGGCGATTGTCGGCGCGCTGCTGACGGGCAAGCTGCGGCGGCAGTTCTATTCGGACATTCACCATCTTGACGATGCGCCGGATGCGCCGCAGCGGGTCGCCATCGCCTACATGGCGCTGGCCGCCTGCCTGGGCTGGTCAATCGGCGCGCTTGGAACGCTGGCGCTGAATCCGCTCCATGTCGAGGCGCTGGCGCTGACGGCCGCGAACGCCATCGCCAGCCTGATCGGCTTCCTGACGCTGCGGATCCGGCGGGACCCGCGCCTCATGCTGGACTGGATGATAATCTTCGCCCTGGTCTCCATCGCGGTCATCGCCCTGGACCATGCCGGCGTGATGCCGCCCGTCATGCTCAGCCTGCCTGTGCTGGGCGGCGTGGCGGCGCTCTATCAGCGCCCACGCATGCGCCCGGTGACGCTTGGACTCGCCCTCATTGCCGTCGCGATCTGCGTTGGCGTCATGATGGGATTCATCGGAACTCCAACCACGTACACGACGCGCGCCTACTTTTTCGCGGTGCTCACCGTTCTGTTCGGCTCGACGCTGGCGCTGGGCGGTCTTGGCTGGATCTCCGTCATGGCGCGCGACTACACGCTGGAGCAGATGCAGCGGGAGAACGAGGCGATCGTCGAAAGTGCGGCGCGCGCGCGGATGGCGCTGGAGGCGGCCCGCGTCGGCCTGTGGGACGTTCCCGATGTCCGGGTGCAGCGCTTCGCCGTGTCGGACAGTTTCCAGGCCGTGACCGGATACACGGGCGAGGAGTTCAGCGGCATCTTCGGCAATCTCGAAAAATATGTCCATCCCGACGATGTCGCCACGATACGTGAAGCCTTTGCAGTCGGGCGCGAGCGATTGTCGCGTATCCGGGTTGACTTCCGGCTGCTGACCAAGTCGCGCGGCTATCGCTGGTTCACGGTGCGGGCGCGCTATTCCGCCAACCCGGACGGCAGCATGCGCATGTCCGGTTCGCTGCAGGACATCAATTTCATCAAGGTCGCGGAGGAGGCCCTGCGCGCCGGCCGCGACCAGGCCCGTGCAGCCAGCAAGGCCAAGTCGGATTTCATCGCGGTCATGAGCCACGAGGTGCGCACGCCGCTGAACGCCATCATGGGATCGGTCGAGCTGCTCAAGCGCGGACCGAGCGGGACGGAAGCGATGGAGATGATCGAGCTGATCGAGGAGGCGGGGCGCGGCCTGCTCGCCATCGTGAATGACCTCCTGGATGTTTCGCGTATCGAAGCCGGCAAGCTGGAGATATCGCCGGCGCCAACGGACATTGCCAGCCTTGTCACGCGCGCAGTCGAGTTCTGGGGACCGCAGGCCTCGGACAAGGGGCTTGCTCTCAAGGTCGCATGCGAGGCGGGCGACAATCCCGAACTCATGCTTGATGCAGGCCGCATCCGACAGATTGTCGGCAACCTGCTGTCCAACGCCATCAAGTTCACCGACATGGGCGAGGTGAGCGTGCATCTTTCCCTGCAGCCGGCGCCGGGCGGGCGCGTGCAGGCGACCATCAGCGTGCGCGACACGGGCCCGGGCGTGCCGGAAGCGGAAGCGGACCGGATCTTCCTGGCGTTCGAGCAGGCGCGCGGCGACGCCAGCCGCGGCGGCGCGGGGCTTGGCCTGTTCATCTCGCGCAGGCTGGCCCGGATGATGGGCGGCGACCTGACGCTGGAGCCCTCGGAGTCGGGCGGATCGCATTTCCGGCTGACGCTTGCGGCGGATCGCGCCGATGGCTCCCTTGGGCGCGACGCCCCGCGCGACCCGGAAGATGCGAGCTGGGAGGGGCTGCATGTCCTCTGCGTCGACGACAACGAGAACAACCGGCGCATTGCCGAGCTGCTTCTGGGCGAGATGGGCTTCCAGGTGACGCTCGCGGCCTCAGGCGCGGAGGCCGTCGATCTCTGCGGCTTGCAACCGTTCGATCTCATCCTGATGGATATCGTGATGCCCGACATGAACGGGATCGAGACGCTGCAGCAGATGCGCAGCGACTCCCACAGTCTCAACCGCACGACGCCAGCCATTGCGCTGACGGCGAAGCTGTCGCCGAGCGACCTGACATCCTATCTCGCTGCTGGGTTCGAGGGCGTGTCCGGCAAGCCGATCGAGATCGCGGCGCTCGCGCGCGAGGCGGCGCGGGTTCTGGAGATGCGCGCGTCCCGGGCGACGGGGAAATAGCCGCCGTCAGGGAATCAGGCAGGCGATGAGGCGGGGGCCCTGGGTCGCGAGTGCGCGCGTGAGCGCGTCGTTGAAGGCGGCGCAGGTCGAGACGGCTTCCGCGCCGACGCCCATGCCTTCGGCGAGTTTCACCCAGTCGATCTCGGGATTGCCGAGGCTGAGCATCCCGTCAGCGGCAGGGCCGGGATTGCCGGCGCCGGTGCGGGCGAGTTCGATCTTCAGGATGCGATAGGCGTGGTTGACGAAGACGATGGTGAGCACGTCGAGATTCTCTCGCGCCATCGTCCACAGCGCCTGCACGGTGTACATGCCGGCGCCGTCGCCCGCGAGGCAGACGGTCTTCACGTCCGGCCGCGCAACAGCGGCGCCGACAGCGACAGGCATCCCCTGTCCGATGGCGCCCCCCGTGTGGCCCAGCCATTCGTGGCGAGGGCCCCCGGCAAGGGCCTGATAGATCGGCAGGCCGGAGGTGACGCCGTCATCGGAAATCAGGACGCCGTCGGGAAGAAGCGCGGCGAGGGAGAGCCCGATCGTGTGCGGATTGAACTTGTCGCCGGTTGCGGGCTCCGGGCGAGGCCGACCGCCCGACACGGGCGGCGCAGGCGCATCGAGCCAGTCGGCGAGGCGCGCGACGGCGTCCCGGCTGTCGGTGTCGGGGCCGCCGAGGCTGATCGTGCGCGCTCCTTCCGGCGTAAAGGCGCCTGGCGTGTTCGGATAGGCGAAGAAAGCGACGGGCGCCTTCGTGCCGGCAAGCAGAAGGAGATCGACATCCTTCAGCGCCTCGACCGCCATTTCCGCGAAATAGGGAAGCCGCTCGGCCTCGAACAGGCCGCCGCCGCGCTCATGCCGCGTCATGAACGTGTCGGTGATGACGCGGACGCCTTGCGCCTTCATGCGGCGGAGAATCTCGGCGCCGCCCGCATGCAGCGCCGTGCCATTGACGAGCATGGCTGGCTGCTTCGCCTTGATGACGGCGCGACCAGCCTCCTCGACCAGATCGTCGCCCGCACGTCTGAGGCCGATGCGGGGGCCAGGGACGGCGCGCGTGGCGCCGGGGGTCCACGCGATATCCGCCGGCATGATGAGCGCAACAGGACCGGGCGGCGGACCATGGCTGGCGGCGACAGCCTCAGCGGCGAGCGCGCCGGCGTCCGCGAGGCGATCGACGGATCTCAGCCAGCGCGAATTGGGCGCAGCAATGCCGGCGATGTCGGAAGCGAGCGGGGCGTCGTACCTGCGGTGCGAGACGGCATGGTCCCCGACGAGGTTCACCATCGGCACGTGGGCGCGGCGAGCGTTGTGGATGTTGGCCCCGCCATTGAGATAGCCGGGTCCCAGATGCAGAAGCGTCAGGGCGGGGGTGCCCGTCATGCGGGCATAGCCATCGGCGGCGCCGGTCGCAACGCCTTCGAACAGGCAGAGGATCGAGCGAATGCGCGGCTCACGATCGAGCGCGGTGACGAGATGCATCTCGCTGGTGCCGGGATTCGCGAAGCAGGCGGCCACCCCGCAGTCGGCCATCGTGCCGATGATTGCCTCCGCGCCGGTCAGCGTGGTGGGTATCGTCATGTCCGCCTCCGGGATTGCGCGGACCTTATTGGCCGGGGTTCCTGCGCGAAGGCAAGAAAAAGCCGGCCCCGACAGGCGAGGCCGGCTGTGAAACGCGTGCATCCGGGACCTGGAAGCTTGGGACTTCCGCACGCACAGTTTGGGCGTCCGGTCCCTTGGGGAGGCGGCCGGACCCGTTATCGGCACGGGCGCGAGGCGCCCTGCGACCCGGATAGCCTTTTGAACGATGGGTATGGCGGGGTCCGTCGCTTCCTTTGATCACAAGTTTCGTGATCGAAGCCTTGCCCTGCCCGATTCAGGGCAAGGACGTTCATGTCCGGGGCGGCGCGGCCCCGGCTTCCGGATAGAGGTTTGCGCCGCAGCGCTTGCAATGGGCGGCGTCCCTCTCATGGAGGTGAAGATTGCAGGCAGGGCAGTCGTGGCGGATCTTGTCGCCGATGGCGATGGCCCGGACCAGCTGCAGGAACAGCGTCACGCCGAGCACCATCATGACGATGGACAGCCAGCGGCCGGGCACGCCGACCATCGTGATGTCGCCAAAGCCCGTCGTCGTCAGCGTGCTCAGGGTGAAATAGAGCGCATCAAGATAGGTGAGGATCTCGGGATTCTTGCCGTACTGGTCAACGAAGACGAAGGCCGTCACGATGAAGATGAAGACGACAAGGTTCACCACCTTCGACACGATGAACGAGTTGTAGTGGAGCCATTTCGCCGCCACGTGCTGCCGGTCGAGGAACTCGAAGGCGCGCACCAGCCGCACGACGCGGAAGACCCGCAGGAAGACCATGTTCTGCGCAACGAACGGCACAATCAGCGTCGCCGCCACGACGAGATCCGCGAGATTGGTTATACGCAGGAAGAACCGCACCTTGTGACGCTCGATGTACCAGCGCGCCAGAAGGTCGAGCGTGATGACGAAGGCGATCAGGAGGTCGACCGCAAGCCAGACCGGCGTGGTCTGCACATCTCCGCCATGCCAGGAAATCTCTGGATGGACGAGAAAAAGCGCAATCGTGACGAGGTCGAACACAAGCATCGACCAACGGAAGACGGCCGGCCATTTTCCCGTGCCGGAGTAAAGCCAGAACAGCGTCCTGTTCAGTCCCTTGCGATGTTCGTGCATTACGACCTGGCCAGGGTCTCTATAAACCGGACGGGTTCGCCCCTGCCCGGCGTCACGATTGCATCGTCGCACATCACCATCGCGCCGCGCACGAATGTCGCGACCGGCCACGCCTTGGCCTCCATGCCGTCGAACGGCGTCCAGCCGCAGCGGGAAGCGGACCAGGCATGGGTGATGGTGCGACGGGCCTTCAGGTCGACGATGGTGAAATCCGCGTCATAGCCCGCTGCGATGCGGCCCTTGCCGGCAATGCCGAAAACGCGCTGCGGGCCGGCGCTCGTCAGCTCGATGAAGCGCTCCAGCGACAATTTTCCGTCCGCCACGTGTGTCAGCATCACGGGAACCAGGGTCTGGACCCCTGGCATGCCGGAGGGGGAGGCGGGATAGGGACGGGACTTTTCCTCAATCGTGTGAGGGGCGTGATCCGAGCCGATCAGGTCCGGTATGCCCTGGTTGACTGCGGCCCAGAGAGCGGCGCGGTGGCGTTCGTCCCGGATGGGCGGGTTCATCTGGGCATAGCCCTTGAGGCGGATGTAGTCATCCGGGCCGACCAGCGTGAGATGCTGGGGCGTCACTTCCACCGTGGCGATGTCCTTCGCGCCGGCGAGGATCTCCATCTCTTCCGCCGTGGTGACATGGAGGACGTGGATCCGCTTGCCCGTCTTCCGGGCAAGGCGCAGCAGGCGGAGCGTGGAGGAGATGGCGGCTTCCGCGTCGCGAACTTCGTAGTGGGACGTCCAGTCGCCCTGACGTGCCAGCTTGCGGCGGTCGGCGAGGCGGTATTCGTCCTCGGAATGGAAGGCGGCGCGCCGGGATATGGCGTTCAGCACGCGCTCGACGCCCTCATCGTCCTCCACCAGCAGCTGGCCAGTGGACGCGCCCATGAACACCTTGACGCCGCACACGCCTTCCATCCGCTCCATTATGGGAAGAAGATCCGTGTTGTCGTGCGTGGCGCCGGCGTAGAAGGCGTAGTCGGTGTGCATCCGGCCTTTCGCGCGTCTCAGCTTGTCTTCCATCATCTCGGGCGACGTGGTGGAGGGGTCGGTGTTCGGCATCTCGAATACGGCGGTGACGCCGCCGAGGGCCGCACAGCGCGAGCCCGTTTCGAGATCCTCCTTCCATTCGAGGCCCGGTTCGCGGAAATGAACCTGCGTGTCGATGACGCCCGGGAGGACGTGGAGCCCGGCCGCCTCGAAAACCTGACCGGCCTGCTCCGCCGCGAAATGGCCGATCCCGACAATGCGGCCATCCCTCACGGCGACGTCGGCGACGCCCATCCCGCCCGGCGTCGCCACCGTGCCGCCCCTGATGATGAGATCGAATGTCGCGGCCATGGCCAGCTCCAGAATGCCCGCTGCTGTATGGACCCGCCTGTGCTTTTCTCCAAGCGTCCGGCCGCCTTGCGGGGCGCCCGGGAATCAGAAGGGCAGCCTCCCGGCCGCCCTTCCCACCACCCGCGCCTTTGCCGGCGTCTATGGGACATGCCT
Source organism: uncultured Rhizobium sp. (assembly GCA_964614815.1). Classification (GTDB taxonomy): domain Bacteria; phylum Pseudomonadota; class Alphaproteobacteria; order Caulobacterales; family Hyphomonadaceae; genus UBA7672. The sequence goes on from CAZTMG010000093.1 coordinate 8,920, forward strand.
GACCCGGGAGAGGGGCTGGAAAGCCCGTCCCGCCGTCCGTCAGATGTCCAGTTCATCGTGATACATGTCGCCCATCAGGGCGCCTTCGCCCGAGGTCAGAACCTTGACGATCCAGGCCAGCACGACCAGCCCAATCACCGCCCAGTGCAACGCAGGCTCCTGCGCCGCCGCCACCATCACGTCCCACATGTCCCGCTGTTCTCCCGCGACTTGGAGGCAGGTTAGCCCAGGTGAATTAACGAAGCCTCTCGCAAAACTTTCACACTGGTAACCGGCGCGGATTTCCCGGCGGCGCCGGGCTGGCGCGGGTCTGATCCGGTGCTGTCCCGCTGCGGGACTGGCGACGCCGTCCGGCGTGGTCCGCGTCGGGATGCCTTCTGCCCCAGGGAAACGGGTATCAGGATTCCCGGCTCCACTTGCCAACGAAACTGTTTCGACGGCAGGTGCGCGGCATGGGCAGGAGCGAACGACATCGCGGCGGGACGCAGCCGCCGGCGCCGCGCGCCTGGCAGCGCATGCTGTCGGGCCGGCGACTCGACCTGCTCGACCCCTCCCCGCTAGACATCGAGATCGAGGACATCGCCCATGGGCTTGCGCGCGTGGCGCGCTGGAACGGCCAGACCCGCGGCGACCACGCGTTTTCGGTGGCGCAGCATTCCGTGCTGGTCGAGGCGATCTTCGTCCAGCTCAGCCCGGATGCGCGCGCGGCCGATTCCCTTGGCGCATTGCTGCACGACGCGCCCGAATACGTGATCGGCGACATGATCTCGCCGTTCAAGAACGCGCTGGGAGTCGACTATCGCCAGTTCGAAGCGCGACTAGAAGCAGCCATCAGACTCCGCTTCGGTCTGCCGCCGCAAATGCCGGCGGACCTGAAGGCGAGAATCAAGCAGGCCGACCAGATCGCGGCGTTCTACGAGGCGACGCGCCTGGCCGGGTTTGACGTGGACGAGGCGCTTTCCTTCTTCGGCGCGCCGCCGCCGGGACCCGCGCCCGACATGACCCCCCTCTCCCCCAAGGATGCGCAGGCGCTGTTCCTCGCCCGGTTCGCCCGGCTGATGGCCGCGCTGGACGGACGCAGCTGACGTCGCCCTGTCATCCGCCGCAAAGTGCCGGTAGTGTTTTCGCATGACGATCTGGATCTGTTCGCTTGCCGCTGCGCCGCAACTGGCCCGCCAGCTGAAGCCCGCGCGCGTGATCAGTCTGCTTAGCCCGTACGACACCTTCCCGGCATTCGACGGAATCGGACAGGGGTTCCACCTCCAGATGCCGATCCATGACATCACCGAGGATATCGGGGATTGGCGGGCGCCGGAGGCGTCCGACGCGGAACGCGTGATCCGGTTCGTGGAAGGCTGGGACAGGGCCGGCCCGTTGCTGATCCATTGCTGGGCGGGGATATCGCGCTCGACGGCCGCAGCGTTCATCGCGGCGTGCGTCCACAATCCCGAAACCGACGAGGAGGAGATCGCGCGGGCAATCCGCGCAGCGTCGGAGACGGCGAGCCCCAACCGTCGGCTGGTGGCGCATGCGGACGCGCTGCTGGGACGCGGCGGCCGGATGAACCGCGCCGTGGAGGCGATCGGACGCGGCGAGGTCTCGCTGGAGGCGCGGGCGTTCTCGATCCCGTCGAGTTTCGCGGGTGGCGCATGACGACGCCGATCGCCGTGGGGCTCTCCGCCGTCATCGTCGCCGCCGACGGGAAGGCGCCCCATGCGCTGACGACACGCCATGGAGATGCGGCCGGACTGCCGCACGGGCGATTCGATCCGAAAGGGCACCGCACCTTCGAACTCGGCCTGCGCGACTGGGTGCGGGCGCAGACGGGATTCGAGCTGGGCTATGTCGAGCAACTCTACACGTTCGGCGATCTGGGGCGCGAACTGCCGCAGGCGGAACGGGGCGACGCGCCGAACGGGGCGCGGCTCATCTCGGTGGGCTATCTGGCCCTGACGCCGGAGCGGACGGACATTGCGGGCTTCGACGCCGTCTGGCGCGACTGGTACCGGCATTTTCCATGGGAGGACCATCGCCGCGGAC
>CAZTMG010000094.1:0-263 GCA_964614815.1 uncultured Rhizobium sp.
CCAGGCAGCCATCCGCTGTGGCCGGTGCAGGGGCCGCCCGTCCTGCGCGGGGCCGTGATTGCGCAGAGGCGCAGGCGCAAGGAAGTCGACGGCGACACGTTTGGGGGCGGCGGCGCGGCCCTGCCGCTCTATCGCCAGTCTGATTTCGACCGGCTGGCGGATGCAGGCGCCAATCTGGTCGTCATGTCTTTTCCGGAGCTGTGGACGGTGGGTCCGCCCTGGGCGCGCGACGCCGCCATGGCCGACCTGCTGGGGCGCCAGCT
>CAZTMG010000094.1:281-5920 GCA_964614815.1 uncultured Rhizobium sp.
ATGAGGCGCGCGCTGCCGGATTGTTCGTCGTGCTCGGGCTCCGCTCCGGGCCGGGCCGCTCGGATTTCGTGTTCCATCGCGATGCGGCGGATGACTGGTTTCCGGCGGACCTGATCGTCGACTCCGTCTGGCGCCAGCGCGAGGCGCAGACGGCGTGGACCGAGATGTGCGTCGATGCCGCAAGGCTGGTGAAAGACCATGCGGGGATCGCCGGCCTGAACATCATGGTGGAGCCTGAGCCGAATGTCGGGGGGCTTGGTCGTGACGGACAGCAACTGGGCGCATGGACGCCGGCCGACTACATGGCGCAGGTGAGCGATATCTCCGACTGGCGACGCCTTGCAGGCGACATTGCGCGGACTGTGCGGGCGGCGGCGCGAGACCTGCCTGTGCTGGTTTCCCCGCCCTCATTCGCGCGCACGGACTTCCTGCCCGTGATGGGTCCGGCGCCGGTCAGCAACACCGTCTGGTGCGTGCACGACTATGAACCGCGCGAGTTCACCCATCATCCGGAAGATTCGGCGGGTCTGGTCTTTCATTCCGAGCCTGATGGCGACAGGTTCGCAGCAAGGCTTGCGGCCGCCATGCCCGGGGATGCGCCGGTCTTCCTGGGCGAATTCGGCGCCTCGCGCTGGGCGTCGGGCGGCGACCGCTACTATGCGGCGCGCATCGCCGCCTGCGAGGCGCAGGGCGTTGCTTGGGCGGCTTTCCGCTGGCCGACGCAGGACCGCGCCTACGAACAGTCGGACGCCATGTTCAACCTCACGCTGGGCGGGCGCGGCGATGAGCCGGCAGCGCTCGCGACGCTGCGTCCCGCGTGGTCCCGCAACACGCACCGGCCCGGCAAGGCGCGCCCGCGCGGCCGGTCCTAGCCTACCTGGAGCAGGCTGAGTCCGGCGGCCAGCAGCAATGCGGCGACGGTGCGGCGAACGCCAAAGCCCTCGCGCAGGAACCACCAGCTCATCAGCGCGCCGAACACAACGGCGGTTTCACGCATCGCTGACATGTAGGCGACGGGAGCGATGGAAAACCCGTACAGCGCCATCGAGAAGGAGACGAGCGAACAGACGCCAGCCGCTACGCCGAGGCGCAGCGCGCGCCGGGTGGACGCGATGAATGCCTGCGGCCCGCGCGTCAGCATCATGATTGCGGTGACGCCAATCCAGTCGAGCGCGAACAGCCAGAGGATGAAGCTCCACTGCGTGCCGACCGTCTCTGCGGCGGAACGGACGCCCTGCGCGTCGATCACGTTGTAGATTGCAATACCTGCTCCGGTCGCAAGCGCCCACAATACGGCGGAGTTCCGCACGCGGCGTGAGCCGTCGAAGTTCTTTTCCGGCAAGGCGAAGATCACGGTCGCAAGGCTGGCGATGGCAAGACCGGCGACGCCGAGATACGAAAGCTGTTCGCCGATCACGGCGGCCGCGGCGATGGCGGTCAGCAGCGGGGCCGAACCGCGCATGATCGGAAAGACGAGCGAGAGGTCGCCGCGCGACATCGCCCGCACCAACGCCGTCTGATAGAGCCAGTGCGCGGGCAGGGAGAGGGCGAGGAACAGACAGGTCGCCGGGCCGGGCGGAGGGGTGAAGAACAGCAGCGGCAGCACCAGTACGGAGCCGGTGATCGTCATCACCGTGCGCGCGCCGAGAATGTCCTTTGCCGCCTTGACGCAGGTGTTGGCGCCGGCGAGCGTCACCGCCGAGCCCATGCCGAGCGCGAAGGCGAGGAATGTGGGATCCACCTATCCGTCGAGCCCCACCAGCGCGCGCGCGAACGTATCTGCGCTGAAGGGATGCAGGTCCTCGGCCTTCTCGCCGACGCCCACGAAATGGATCGGGATGTCGTGTTGCTCGGCGATCGCGACCAGCACGCCGCCCTTGGCCGTGCCGTCGAGCTTTGTCATGACGAGACCCGTGACGCCCGCCGTATTGCGGAAGGCTTCCACCTGGCTGAGGGCGTTCTGGCCGACGGTCGCATCCAGCACGAGGATAACGTCGTGCGGCGCGGTTGGCTCGATCTTGCGGATGGCGCGGACGACCTTGGCGAGTTCGTCCATCAACTGCGCCTTGTTCTGCAGCCGCCCGGCCGTATCGATCAGGACAAGGTCGCGGTTTTCCTTTTTTGCTGTCTCGACGGCCTCGAAGGCGAGGCCGGCGGCGTCGGCGCCTTGCGGCCTGGAGATGAATCTTGCCTTGGCGCGCTCGGCCCAGACGCGCAACTGCTCTACCGCTGCAGCGCGGAAGGTGTCGCCGGCGGCGAGGACAATATCTGCGCCCTGTGCCGAAAGCTTCGCAGCGATTTTTCCGATCGTCGTCGTCTTGCCCGATCCGTTGACGCCCACGAACAGCACGACCCGCGGGCGCGGCCCGACACTGAAATCGACGAGCTGTTCGCGCGGTTTCAGGATGGCGGCGATCTCGCCGGCCAGCGCGGCGCGGATGTCGTTTTCGGATACCTCGCGGTCGAACCGGTCCTTCGAAAAGTTCCTGGTGATCCGGGCTGCGACCTTCGCTCCCATGTCGGATGTGATGAGCAGCTCTTCCAGTTCGTCCAGGGAGTCGCGGTCGATCCTCCGCTTCGCCAGGCCGGCCAGACCCTCGGCGATGCGTGACGACGAGCGGCGCAGACCGTCGGCCAGCCTGTGGAGAACGGACTCCTCGCGCGCGGCGGCTTCAGCGGCGCGTTCGGCCGCGATCCGTTCGGCCGCCCTCCGCACGCCGATGGGATCATCGTCGGCGGCTGGCTCGGGTCGGACAACAGGCGCGTTGCCGAAGACCTGCTGGTCCAGACTGGCGACAGGCCTGTCCAGCGGAGACGCGGGCGTCTCTCCCGGCTGCAGGGGTTCTACGGGCGTCTCGCCGGTCCTGGGGTCCGGTTGCTTCTTCTTGCCCCACCAGAGGATCATAGCGGGTGTCCGACGAGTTCTGTGGCCGTGCGTGTGGAGAGGCGGAAGAGGGCGGGGCGGCCGGGCTCCCGCGAGGGGCCGTCAATCCGCACCGGCGAGAAATCCGGCAGCCGCGCCCGATTGCCGGATTCTACCAGCGCCACTGCGTCCGAGCCGACATGCCGGTCGAGGCGCAGCGCAAGCCGCTCGGCGCCTTTTGCGCGCAGCGCGGCGGCGCGCGACCTGATGATGTCGCGGGGGACCTGCGGCATGCGGGCGGCCGGCGTGCCGGGGCGGGGCGAGTAGGGAAAGACATGCAGGTAATCGATGCCGCACTCGTCCACGCTGGCGAGCGTATTGGCGAACATGGCGTCGGTTTCGGTCGGGAAGCCGGCGATCAGATCGGCGCCGAAGGCGATCCCGGGGCGGGCCGCGCGCAGGCGGCGGCAAAGGTTGATTGCATCGGCGCGGGTATGGCGCCGTTTCATGCGCTTCAGGATCATGTCGTCGCCAGACTGGAAGGAGAGGTGCAGATGCGGCGCGATGCGCGGCTCGTGGGCGATGAGGTCGAGCAGGGGCTCGTCGATCTCGATGGCGTCGATGGAGGACAGGCGCAGCTGCCGGAGCTCGGGCGCCAGCTTCAGGATGCGTGCAACGAGATTTCCAAGCCTGGGCTGGTTCGGCAGGTCCGCGCCCCAGGAGGTGAGATCGACGCCCGTGAGCACGATCTCGTAATGGCCGGCGGCGACGAGGCGTTTCACCTGGTCGACCACCTCGCCAGCGGGTACGGAGCGCGAATTTCCTCGACCGAACGGAATGATGCAGAAGGTGCAGCGGTGATCGCAGCCTGTCTGCACTTGCACGAAGGCGCGCGCGCGGCCATCGAGTCCGTCGACAAGATGTGCGGCGGTCTCCTTCACCGACATGATGTCATTGACCTGCACGCGCGGGCCGCCGGCAATGCCGAGGCTGGCGAAGGTTCCGGCCTTCATCTTCTCTTCATTGCCGATCACGTGCGTGACTTCAGGCATTCCGGCGAAGGCGTCCGGGTCGATCTGGGCGGCGCAGCCAGTGACGATGATGGCCGCGTGAGGCCGGTTGCGGCGGGCGCGGCGGATAGCCTGGCGAGCCTGGCGAACGGCTTCGGCTGTGACGGCGCAGGTGTTGACGATCACGGTGTCCTGGAGGCCTGCAGCCTCGGCATGGCCGCGCATGACCTCGGACTCGTAGGCGTTCAGCCGGCATCCCAGCGTGAGGATGTCGACCCGGGATTTGCCGGAAGTGGGAACGCCGTCGGCCATGGCGGGGGACATAGGCTTGCAGGCGGTCAATGTCACGCGTCCGGATTCACGCGCTCAGGATTTGGGCGGGACGGGGTAGTTGATGCCGCCCAGCTTGTTGAGCAGACGGGCCAGCTCAAGAGCCTCGGGATCGGAAATCCGCTTCATGGCCTCGTCCATGGCTGGTGCGTAGACGGCCCACATTTCCTTGCGGAGCTGAAGACCCCTTGTCGTCAGCTCCAGCAGGTGGCCGCGCTTGTCCTCCGGGCAGGCGATCCGCTTCACCAGGCCGTCCTTTTCCATCCGGTCGACCAGGCGGGAGAGCTGGTACGGCAGGATGAAGAGCGGGATGGCGAGATCCCTGGGGCGGGTGGGCTTGCCGGCGCGTTCCAGCTCCCAGAGCACGGTGTACCACTGGAGATCGGGCAGGCCGGCCTGCTTGAGTGCGCCGGACACGACTTCCTGCACCGACTGGGATACCCGCCCCAGCGCGATCCAAGCCCGCTGGATAGGGTCTGAAGGAATTATCGAGGGTCCCTTTAGCTGAGTTTGTTGCGTACGCAACAAAACCTCCTATGTTGCGTTTGCAACAAATGAGCAGGCGGGCCAAACGTCAAGCCCGCCCTATCCGACCCCTCAGCACAGACAAGGGACATTGGCATGACCTGGACGATCGCGACAATCATCGGCTCCCTGAGGGCGAACTCGAACTCCGCCCGTATCGCCCGTGCGATTGCGGCGGAAGCGCCTGCGGACGTCACGTTCGACTTTGTCGGCATAGGCGAGCTGCCGCACTACAATCCTGATCTGGATCAAGGGTCTCCGCCGGCGGCGTGGACAGCTTTTCGTGAGCGTGTGCGTGCGGCCGATGCCGTTCTGTTCGTGACGCCGGAGTACAACCGATCCGTTCCGGGAGCGTTGAAGAACGCCATAGATGTCGGCTCGCGGCCGTATGGCAGGAGCGTCTATGCCGGCAAGCCGGCGGCCGTGGTTTCGTCATCGATGGGACCGATCTCGGGCTTCGGGGCCAACCATCACCTGCGCCAGTCCCTGACCTTCCTCGACATGCCGGTGCTGCAGCAGCCGGAAGCGTATCTCGCGGCGGTCAGCGACGAATGGTTCGACGCCGAGGGCCGCCTCAAAAAGGAAGACACGCGCGCCTTCCTCGGAAAATTCGCGGCGAAGTTTGTAAACTGGATCGGGATGACTGCGCCGAGGAAGTAGATCCAGGTTCGCTGAGGAGGCGGAGGTCGAACGCGCGGGGTCGAGATATTCGCCGGCCCCGCATTTTTCTTCAGTCGGCTGTCGTGCGATGGAGGATGTAGGTCTCCTGGAGGAGGCCATTGTCCTTCATGAACGCGGCCATCGACTCATAGGTCGTGGTCAGGATGCGGCTGCCTTGGTCGTCGGTCTTTATTCGTTTCTGCGCGAGGGGCGCGAACAGGCGTTCGAGCAGGCTGGTTTTCACCTCGGCC
>CAZTMG010000094.1:5971-10192 GCA_964614815.1 uncultured Rhizobium sp.
CATATCCGTGGTTTCCCACGCCGCTGCGGCAATCACGTCAAGCATGAACTCGTTGCAGTTCTGATGCCTGATGTCGTGCGGGTTCGAAACCAGCGAATAGGACTCGACATGGAGCTTCCTGTAGGCCGGGCTCTGCATGATGGCGAGGATGCGCCGCTGCATCTCGGGCGAGGGGATGATGACGGCGACATCGTCCACGGCCGTCGGCGCCACGAAGTCGAACGGGAAGTCCTGGTGGAGATAGGACCTGTCGACCGGAAGCGTCCGCCCGTCGCCATGATAGAGGTTGTAGACCGCGTAGCCGTTGATCGCGCGGCCGTCATCCAGCGCGATGGGCGCGTAGGCCCAGAAGGCGCCATGCGTGTAGGAGATGCTGTCCGGCAGCCTGTCGCGCGTCTCGCCGGTGCGAAAGACGATGGCAAGGCGGGCGCCCTTTTCGGCGAGACTGCGTTCGACCTGCTTGGAGAAATCCGCAGCCTGTTCGCCGGTGAGATAGGCCGGCGCAGCCTGCGCGCTGAAGCCGGGAACGGAGCCGCCCCCCGTGCTGGCGCAAGCGGCGAGGCCAAGCGCAGCGATCGCGGCGAAGATTGTGGACCGCATGGTTCCGCCCGTCATTGGGACTGGGGTGGCGCGTAGGGAACGACGGGCGCGGGCTGCGCGTCTGCATCCTTGCGACGGCCGACCACGACCTCGTTGGTGATGGCGAGCGGCGCGCCGGAGAAATCGACGAAGGCTTTCGCACCTTCGGCGGCTTCCCTGGATCCGGTTTCGAACGCCGCGCCGACTTCGACATGGCCTGACGCATTGGCCGCGACGCCGACAGCGCCGGAGGCCAGGGCGACGGCGCCCATTGGAATGGCGACGACGCCCGAGGAAGCCTTCAGTCCGCTTTCGCCAATGGCGCCGGCCGCGATGACCGCCTGCCGGGAGGCGTCGGACGCGTTCTGCAGGGATCCCTGCGCATGGACCGGCGCCGCCGCGCCAGTGAGAAGAACGGCTGTCAGGACACGTCGCACGGGTATCCCCTTTGCTGGTTGACAGTGTCTAGTTATCGCCAGATTTGGGCGTGAGTGCGGCGAATTACGATACTGTAAAGTCCCGTCCGCAGCCGTCACCCTTGAGAGGACTGGGCCGACCCGTTTTTCCAGGTTTGCCATCCCACGCCCAAGGCGCTGATTCTTGTTCGGGCGCGGTCATGGGAGCCCATGGAGACGTTCTGGGGCATATGAGTGCTGACTACATGCTCTGAGAGGCCGCCCCGTTGCCGGGGCGGCGTTGAGCCGACGCAGCCGTGCGCGGCGCTTATGCTTTCATGCCAAGCGGCAGTCGGGCGTAGGTCTTGCCGGTGGCCGCCAGCAGCGCGTTGGCGACGGCGGGGCCGATCGGCGGGACGCCCGGCTCGCCAACACCGGTGGGCGGCTCGCGCGAGGGGACGATATAGACCTCCACCTTCGGCATCTGCGCCATGCGCAACACGTTGTAGTCGAAGAAGTTCGACTGCGTCGGCGCCCCATCTGTCAGCGTGAGCGCCTCGCCGAGGATGGACGAGAGGCCATAGCCGATGCCCCCTTCCATCTGCGCGCGCACGATGTCCGGGTTGATGACGATGCCGCAATCGACCGCGCAGACGACGCGATCGACATGGAACGTTCCATCATCCGCAACCGACACCTCGGCCACTTCCGCCACATGGGACGAGAAGGAATGATGGACGGCCACGCCACGGAATTTCCCGGCCGGCAGCGGCGCGCCCCAGCCCGCCTTCTCGGCGGCGAGGTTGAGCACGCCCAGCAGGCGGGGATGTCCGGCCAGCAGCTCGCGCCGGTATTCCACGGGGTCCTTCCCCAGCTTCCTCGCGACCACGTCCAGGAAATGCTCCTTGGCGTAGGCCGTGTGGGTGTGACCCACCGAGCGCCACCAGAGCACGCTGGTCGGCTGCTTCATCAGGTGCACGTCGACCGAGATGTTCGGGATCGCATAGGGAATGTCATGTCCGCCTTCGATGGAGGAGGTATCGACAGCGCCCGGCGGCAGGAAGGGCGTGCCTTCCATGATCGACTGGATCGCGGTGCGGTCGCTCCAGGCTTCCAGTCTGCCGCCATTGATGCGGGCGGTCATTCGGTGGATCGCCATGGGGCGATATTTGCCGGAGCGGATGTCGTCCTCGCGCGTCCACATGAGACGCACGGGAGCTTTGCCGTTGAGCGCCTTGGCGATCTGCGCGGCTTCGGAAACGAGGTCGGCGTCCGGCGTGGCGCGGCGGCCGAACGAGCCGCCGGCCAGCATGGTGACGACATTCACCTTCGCCGGCTCAAGACCCAGAACTCTGGCCGCAGCGGCCTGGTCGCCGGTCGGCATCTGCGAGCCGGAGTGGATCGTCGCGCTTTCGCCAGGCGTGTACTCGACAACGCAGTTGAGGGGCTCCATCGGCGCGTGCACGAGGAAGGGAAAGTCGAAATCGACCGTGATCGTTTCGCCCGGGCCGGCGAGCGCGGCGGCGCCCCTGCCTTCCTTGCGCGCCTCGTGGCCGGGCCTGGCCAGCATCTTGCGATAGTCGGCGAAGATCGCGTCGGAAGAACGTTTCTCGGCGGCCGAGTCGTCCCAGACGACCTTGAGGGCGTCGCGGCCTTTCTTGGCGGCCCAGAAGTCGGTGGCGACGACGGCGACGCCGTTCGAGATCTGCACGACGTCGGTGACGCCTTTGACCGCTTTCGTAGCGCTGTCGTCGAAACTTGCGACCTTGCCGCCGAATTTGGGACTGCGCTGAACCAGGGCGACCAGCGCGCCCTCGGGGTGGTAGTCGAGGGCGTATTGCGCCGTTGCACGGACCTTGTCGGCCGAATCGAGACGGCCATAACCCGTCGCCGGATCGCGGTCCCGGCCGATGAAATCGTAGGCTGACGGATCCTTGTAGGTCAGCGTGGCGACATCCGGCGGGGCGAGCTTGCCGGCATCGGCGGCAAGCTCGCCATAGGTGGCGGACCTGCCGCCGGCAGAGGCCCTGCCTTTCGCCATGACGACATCCGAGGCGTCGACGCCGAACTTCGCCGCGGCGGCCCGGCGCAGCATTTCGCGGGCCGAGGCGCCGGCGGCGCGCAGCTGTTCCCACGAGGAGAAGATGGCTGTGGAGCCGCCCGTTCCCATCATGCCGCCGAAGACAGGGTTGCCGTATCTGGCGTTGTCGGCCGGAGCATGCTCGAAGCGCATCTGACTCCAGTCTGCATTCATTTCCTCGGCGACGATGGTGGTGAGGCCGGTCGATACGCCTTGCCCGAATTCAATGTGACGTAGATAGACCGTGATCGTGTTGTCGGAGCCGACACGGACATAGTCGCCCAGCGAGGTGAGCGTCGCCGGGCCGGAGGCTTCCGAGCCGCCAGCGGCGCAGCCCACGGCAAGGCCGGCCGCGCCGATGCCGATCGCGGTGATGACGAAGCGGCGGGAGGGAAAGAAGGTTGCGGTGTCAGCCATGGCGATTACCCCATGATCTCGGCGGCGCGCGCGACGGCGCCGCGAATGCGTTGATAGGTGGCGCACCGGCAGATGTTGGCGTTCATGCCATCGACAATCTGCTGTTCGCTCGGCTTGGGCGTGGTCGCAAGCAGCGCCGTGGCGGCCATCATCTGGCCAGACTGGCACCAGCCGCACTGCACGACGTCAAGCTCCCGCCAGGCTTGCTGGACGGCCTTGCCGGCGGGCGTGTCGAGGCCCTCGATCGTGGTGATCCTGCGGCCTTCAAGGCTGGCGGCCGGCGTGATGCAGGCGCGGGTCGGCTGGCCGTCAACCAGCACGGTGCAGGCGCCGCAGGCGGCGACGCCGCAGCCGCGGTTTGTCCCGGTCAGCTTCAGGTCTGCGCGCAGATACCAGAGCAGGGGGCGATCATCCTCCCCGGCGTAATCGTATTCCTTGCCGTTGATGGTCAGCTTCATGGCTACCCTCCGCCATCCGCTATGGGTTGATCATGGCGTCCTGCGCCATCATGGTTCAAATGTGAGCGTTCGCTCACTCCATTGGAAGAGTCCGTGCGCAACAGATCACGCCTGTGGCGCGAAAGCGATATTCGTTGGGGACTACAACGTGCGAGCAGTTCTCAATGCGCGGGAGGCGATGCGCCCGCGCCTGAATCCGTTTTCGCCTTTCGTCGGCGCGACATCAGGTTGAGGAACTCGACGAAGGCCGAGAAGGCCATGGCCGCGTAGATATAGCCCTGGGGAACGTGGA
>CAZTMG010000094.1:10238-10898 GCA_964614815.1 uncultured Rhizobium sp.
CAGCAGGAATCCCAGGGCCAGCATGACCACGGTGGGGTTGGCGTGGATGAAGTTGGCCAGCGGCCCGGAGGCCAGCAGCATCACGGTCACCGCCGAGATCACGGCGATGAACATGATGGCCAGATGCTCGGTCATGCCGACGGCCGTGAGGATCGAGTCGATCGAGAAGACGATATCGAGAAGGATGATCTGGAAGATGGCGGCGCCGAAATTCAGGGCGGCGCGTCCGGCGATGGGCGCATCCTCCTTCTTGTCGGTGTGCGGATCCATGGTGTGATGGATTTCCTGCGTCGCCTTCCAGACCAGGAAGAGGCCGCCGGCGATCAGGATGAGATCGCGCCAGGAGAAGGCGGTCTCGAAGGCCGGCGCGCCATGTTCGCCCGGCGGGCCGACCCAGCCGAGATCGAAGACGGGATGCACAAGCTGGACGATCCAGGTGATCGTGAACAGCAACAGGAGGCGCATTACGAGAGCGAGCGTGATGCCGATATTGCGGGCGCGGGCGCGCTGCTCCTGAGGCAGCTTGTTGGTGAGGATCGAGATGAAGATCAGGTTGTCGATGCCGAGCACGACCTCCATGACGATCAGCGTGACGAGCGCCACCCAGGCGGCGGGGTCAGATAGAAGAGGGAGAATGGACTCCATCAGGTAGGTTTTCCT
>CAZTMG010000095.1:0-1008 GCA_964614815.1 uncultured Rhizobium sp.
GCGATGTGGGTCACAGGGTGGCCCGCGGCGGGCGGAAGGCCGGACAGTTCGTGGTGCGTGAGGTGCGCGAGCATCCGCTGCGCACGCTGGCCATAGGCGCCGCCATCGGCGCTGTGGTGGCTGCCGTCATAATGCTGCGAAACAAGGGTGACGACGAGTAAGCCTCAGGCCGCTTCGCGCCCCGTCGCCGCGTAGGCGACGGCTTCGGCGACCTTGATGCCGTCCACCGCCGCCGAGAGGATTCCCCCAGCATAGCCGGCGCCTTCACCGGCGGGGAAGAAACCCTTCAGGTTCAGCGACTGGAAATCCGCTCCGCGCGTGATCCGTACGGGGCTGGATGTGCGTGTCTCAACGCCTGTCATCACGGCGTCATCCATCGAAAAACCCTGGATCTGTCGCCCGAACACGTTAAGCGCCTCACGGATCGCCGCGGTGACATAGTCCGGCAGGCATGATCTGAGATCGGTTGGCGTGACGCCCGGCTTGTAGGAGGGAGTCACCGAGCGGATCTCCGTTGATGGCCGGTTCTTGAGGAAGTCGCCGACCAGCTGTGCCGGTGCAAACCAGGATGAGCCGCCGGCCACGAACGCCTTCTCCTCCCAGTGTCGCTGGAAGGCGATTCCGGCCAGAGGATCCGCCTTCGCATCGCCCGGGAAATCCTCCGGCGACACGCCCACCACAATGCCAGCATTGGCGTTGCGCTCGCGCCGCGAATACTGGCTCATTCCGTTGGTCACCAGCCGGCCTTCCTCGGACGCGGCTGCCACAACAGTCCCGCCCGGGCACATGCAGAAGGAATAGACCGACCGCCCGTTCGACGCATGATGCGCAAGCTTGTAGTCCGCCGCCCCGAGAACCGGATGGCCAGCATTCGGCCCGAACCGGGCGCAATCGATGATCGACTGCGGATGCTCGATGCGCACGCCGATGGAGAAGGGCTTGGCCTCAAAGGGCACGCCCCTGGCGTGAAGCGCGTGGAAGGTATCGCGGCTACTGTGGCCGACGGCA
>CAZTMG010000095.1:1018-10814 GCA_964614815.1 uncultured Rhizobium sp.
CGCGTTCGTACAGCATCCGGAACGTGTCCCGCGCCGAATGCCCAAGAGCCATCACGACCTGCTCGGCCTCGATCGTTTCGCCTGAGGCCAGCACTACGCCGGCGATGCGCTTTTCCCCGTCGCGCCCGGCTGTCAGAATATCGGTCACCTGATGCTGGAAACGGATCTCGCCCCCCAACCCGATGATCTTGGCCCGCATGTGCTCGATCATCGAGACAAGACGGAAAGTGCCGATATGCGGCTTGGAGACGTAGAGAATCTCCTCCGGCGCGCCTGCCTCGACAAACTCCGTCAGGACCTTGCGGCCGAGATGGCGCGGGTCCTTGATCTGCGAATAGAGTTTTCCATCCGAAAATGTTCCGGCGCCGCCCTCGCCGAACTGCGCGTTCGAAGCGGGATTCAGAATAGCCTTTCGCCAGAACTTGAAGGTGTCGACTGTCCGCTCACGGACGATTTTCCCACGTTCGAGAATGATCGGATTGAATCCCATTTCCGCGAGGATCAGGCCGGCAAATAGCCCGCAGGGGCCCATGCCGACCACCACTGGCCGTTTCCGCCCTTGCGGCGCCTTGAGGGGAGGGCGGTAGGCCGTATCCGGGGTGCGAACAATCTGTCTGTCCTTAGACAGGCGCTTCAGCACAGAGGCTTCATCGCACACAGAACAGTCGATCGTGTAGATCAACTGGATGGCGGACGGCTTGCGGGCGTCATAGGCGCGCCTGAACACTGTGAAGGAGATCAGGTCGTTGTCCGGAATGGACAGCCGCTTGAGGATTTCATTGCGTAGCGCCGTCTCTGAATGATCGAGCGGCAGCTTCAGTTCCTGGATGCGAAGCATCGGTTAATTCCCATGGGGGCGGCGCCGCGCCAGCCAGACCACGGGCGCGTATAGGGCCAGCTGCGCCAGGGCGCAAATCCGGTTGCCAGCCTAATCCCCCACCAAGCCGATCAACCGCTCGCGGGCCTCCAGAAATTCCTCCTGGAACTGCCGGACGACCTGTGCGCAGGACATGGTCTCGTTCATCAGGCCAACCCCCTGGCCCACCCAGTAAGTGGCGAGCGTGGCGGCCCCCTCATGCCCGATCTCGGCCAGCTTGTTCACGCGCCGCAGGGCTGGCTCCGATACGAAGGACTGCAGCGGCATGGGCAGAGGCGTTGGCGCGCCCTCCCGCTCCCACGCATCCGTCCAGGGTGACCGCAACTGGCGAGAAGGCTTGCCGGTGCGTGAGCGCGACCGCACCGTATCGCGTGATGTCGCCGCCAGCATCTTGCGCTTGATGATCTCGGAGGGCTCCGCCTCCGTCGTGGTGAGCCAGACCGATCCGCACCATGCCCCATCCGCACCCATTGCCATCGCCGCCGCCATCTGCTGGCCTGTGACGATGCCGCCCGCCGCCAGGATCGGCGTCGCGGCGCCCATGGCCTTCAGAGCGCGATGCACCTCGGGAACCAGCACCAGCGTCGAAACCTCCCCGCAATGTCCGCCCGCCTCGCCGCCCGCAACCACGAGGATGTCGACCCCGGCCTGCACCTGCGCCACCGCATGCTCCTTCGCGCCGACGAGTGCGGCGACGGGCACGCCATGGCGCTTGCCCATCTCCAGCATTGCCGGCGGGGGGACGCCAAGCGCATTGGCGATCAGACGGATAGGGAACTCGAACGCTACCTCCAGCGCGCCGGCCGCTCCGTCCGCCCGCATGTTGCGTGCAAATCCCACGCTGCGTCGGCGCTCTTCATCAAGGTCGCCGGGGTCGACGCCGTGCGACTTCAGGATGGCGTCGGCGAAATCCTTGTGCTCCTGCGGCACGGCGGCGAGCAGGGCCTCGCGGCTGAAGTCCCCCGCCTTGCCCGCCATGGCGTTGGGCACGATCAGGTCGACGCCATAGGGCCTGCCGCCGCTATGCGCATCTATCCAGATCAGCTCCTCCCGCAACCGGTCGGGCGGCAGGTTTACCGCACCGAACACGCCCATGCCGCCCGCACGCGATACGGCCGCAACCACATCCCGGCAATGGCTGAAGGCAATCAGCGGAAACTCGATGCCAAGCATCTCGCAGATAGGAGATTTCATGTCGTCGCCTGTGTAACGATGCAGCTCTCAGGGTGAGACGCGGTTCGGCAGGCGTCAATTTCACGCGGCGGAAAGCTTACCTCAGCGCCGCGTTGATCTTCGCGAGCGCCGCCGCACCCGGCACGAGTTCCGCCGCGCCTAGCCTGTTGAGGGGCGTCATCGTCGTGCCAATCCGGTCATGCAGGTCCGTCGCCTCCGGGTCCACATAGAGCAATCCGGTGACGATTTCGCCTTCTGCATGGCGCTCCTGCAGATAATTCGCCGCCGCGATCCGGTTGGTCGGGTCGTAGTCCTCGGACAGTTTGCGCAGGCGCAATACGGAGCCGTCATGCTGCGTCACATCGCGGACCGAGCCCGGCTCGTAGCTGGCGGTTATCGGCGCCCGCCCGAGAATCACGTCCAGCCTGTTCACCGCTTCATTGTGCTCGCGCACATAGTCGAAGCTTTTGGTCGATCCGGGATGGTTGTTGAACGCCACGCAGGGGCTGATGACGTCGATGAAGGCTGGCCCATGGTGGCTCAGCGCCCCCTTGATCAGCGGCGCCAACTGCTCCTTGTCGCCCGAGAAGGAGCGGCCCACATAGGTCGCGCCAAGCTGCAGCGCGAGCGCCACCAGGTCGATGCCGGACTCGGTGTTCTCCACGCCCTTCTTGGACTTGGATCCCTTGTCGGACGTGGCCGAGAACTGGCCCTTGGTAAGTCCGTACACGCCGTTGTTCTCGACGATATAGGTCATGTTCACCCCGCGTCGGATCGAATGTGCGAACTGCCCGAGGCCGATCGAGGCTGAATCGCCGTCTCCGGAGACGCCGAGATAGATGAGCTCGCGATTGGCGAGATTGGCCCCGGTCAGCACGCTGGGCATGCGTCCGTGCACGCTGTTGAAGCCATGGCTCTGGCCGAGGAAATAATCCGGCGTTTTCGACGAGCAGCCTATACCGGACAGCTTGGCCAGCCTGTGCGGCGCGATGTCCAGCTCCCAGCAGGCTTGCACGATCGCGGCGCTGATCGAATCGTGTCCGCAGCCGGCGCACAGCGTCGAGACCCGCCCCTCATAATCGCGGCGTGTGAAGCCGAGCTGGTTTTTCGGCAGGCTGGGGTGATGGAGCTTCGGCTTGAGGATATAGGTCATTGCTTGTCTGCCTTGCCGGTCACTTGGCGCGTGGCGTTGCGGGCATCGAGCCGTTTGCCGATGGCGTCGATCAGGAAGCGCGCCGTGATCGGCGTGCCGTCATAGTGGAGGATGGACGTCAGCCGCACCGGATTGATCCCGCCCTCGATCATCAGCAACGAGCGCAACTGCGCATCACGATTCTGCTCCACCACGCAGATCTCGTCATGGGCGTGGATGAAGTCATAGACCTCCTGGCTGAACGGGAAAGCGCGGATGCGCATTGCGTCGATATGGTGTCCGGCCGCCTCCAGCGCCTCCAGCGCCTCGTGCATGGCCGGCGTCGTGGAGCCGAAATAGATCGCGCCGATCCGCGTCTTCTGCTTTGCCGGCCTCACGATCGGGCCGGGAACCAGCGTAGCCGCCGTGTGGAATTTCTTGAGCAGGCGCTCCATGTTGTCCTGGTAGTCGACGCCCTTTTCTGAATAACCCGCCATCCGGTTGCGCGAAGTGCCGCGGGTGAAATAGGCGCCCTTGCTCGGGTGCGTCCCCGGATAGGTGCGGTAGGGAATGCCGTCGCCATCCACGTCGGTATAGCGCCCGAAGAAGGCGCCGCCTTCAAGCATCTCGGCTGTCATCACCTTGCCGCGATCGATCTGCCGGGCGTCATCCCACTGGAACGGCTCAACCAGCCATTCCTGCATGCCGATATCGAGATCAAGCATCACGAACACCGTGGTCTGCAGCCGGTCCGCCAGGTCGAACGCCTGCGCTCCCATGGCGAAGCACTCGCCGGGATCCGCCGGCAGCAGCATCACATGCTTGGTATCGCCGTGGCTCGCATAGGCCGCGAGCAACAGGTCCGACTGCTGCGTCCGCGTCGGCATCCCGGTTGAAGGTCCGCCGCGCTGGACGTCGAATATGACGGCGGGAATCTCCGCGAAATAGCTGAGGCCGATGAATTCATTCATCAGCGAGATGCCTGGTCCGGACGTGCAGGTAAACGCCCGCGCGCCATTCCAGCCCGCCCCCACCACGATGCCGATGGAGGCGATCTCGTCCTCGCCCTGCACGATGGCGTATTTCTTCGATCCGTCCGGTTCTGTGCGGAACATCTCGCAGTATCCGGTGAACGCTTCCGCCAGCGATGTCGATGGCGTGATCGGATACCAGGCGCACACCGTTGCTCCGCCGTAGACGGCGCCCAGCGCCGCCGCCGCATTGCCCTCGACGAAGATGCGATTGCCCACGGCGTCCGAATGGCGCAGCTGCAGGCCAATGGGTGCGAGGTGCTTCTGCGCCCAGTCGCGGCCGAGCATGAAGGCATTGAGATTGGCCGGGATCAGCTTGGGCTTGGAGGCGAACTCCTCCTTCAGCAGCTGTTCGATTACTGCCGGATCGATATTGATCAGCCACGACAGAACGCCGACATAACAGATGTTCTTGAACAGCTGTCGTTCGCGCGGAATCTTGTAGGCCTCGTTACAGATCGCCGTCAGCGGCGCGCCGATGATGTGAATGTCGTCGCGGAATTTCGACGGCGGCAGAGGCTTCGTCGAGTCGTAGAACAAATAGCCGCCGGGGCTGATCTCCCTGATGTCGTCGTCCCATGTCTGCGGATTCAGCGGCACGGCGAGATCGACCCCGCCGCGTCGCCCCAGATGTCCCGCGCCGGAAACGCGCACCTCATACCAGGTCGGCAATCCCTGGATGTTGGACGGGAAGATGTTCCGCGCCGCCACCGGCACGCCCATCCGGATAATCGACTTCGCGAACAGGCCATTGGCCGAGGCCGATCCCGACCCGTTCACATTGGCGAACTTCACGACAAAGTCGTTGATGGCGGCGAGCGGCGCCGGCTTTTCATGCGCAGCCTGTGTCAGCGTGTCCGGCATGTGCGCCCCGCCTGCGTTATGTCGATCAGGTATTTCTGCATGTCCCATGCGCCGGTCGGGCAGCGCTCCGCGCACAGCCCGCAATGCAGGCAGACATCCTCGTCCTTCACCATCACGCGGCCAGTGGACAGGCCGTCCGCCACATAGAGGTCCTGCGCGAGATTGAAGGCGGGCGCCTTGAGCCGGCGTCGCAATTCCTCCTCTGGCGCATTGTCCGTGAAGGTGATGCAATCCATCGGGCAGATGTCGACGCATGCATCGCACTCGATGCAGACCTTGGCCGTGAACACCGTCTGCACGTCACAGTTGAGACAGCGCTGGGCTTCCTTGAATCCCAGCTCCGGATCGAAGCCCAGTTCGACTTCCGCTTTCACGTCCTTCAACGCCTGGGCCTTGTCGCGATGGGGCACCTTGTAGCGCCGGTCCAGGGTCACATCGTTGTCATAGCTCCATTCATGGATGCCCATCTTTTGCGAGATGACGGTGACGCCCGGCGCAGGGCGTACGCTGACATCCTCGCCATTGAGATACATGTCGATGGAGACGGCCGCCGCATGTCCGTGCGCGACGGCCCAGATGATGTTCTTGGGTCCGAACGCCGCATCCCCCCCGAAGAAAACGTTCGGAAGGGTCGACTGCATCGTCTCCGGCCCGACAATCGGCATGTCCCACCTGTCGAAGGCAAGGCCGATATCGCGCTCGATCCAGGGAAAGGCGTTCTCCTGTCCCACCGCCACCAGCACGTCGTCGCACGCGAAAAACTGGTCCGGCTCACCGGTGGGCACGAGCTGCCGGCGGCCATTGGCGTCCTTCTCGGCCCGGACCTTCTCGAACATCACGCCTGTCAGACGACCCCCCTCATGGATAAAGGCCTTGGGCGCGAGGTAGTTGAGGATCGGAATGTCCTCGTGCATCGCGTCTTCCTTTTCCCAGGGAGACGCCTTCATCTCCTCGAAGCCGGAACGCACGATGACCTTCACATCCTCCCCGCCCAGCCTGCGCGCGGTTCGGCAGCAATCCATCGCCGTATTGCCCCCGCCCAGCACGATCACGCGCTTCCCGATGCTCTTGATGTGCTCGAACGAAACGCTTGAAAGCCAGTCGATCCCGATATGAATGTTGGCGGCGGCCTCCTTGCGCCCTGGAAGGTCGAGATCGCGCCCGCGCGGCGCGCCGGTCCCGACGAACACCGCGTCATAGCCCTCCGCCAGCAGCGCCTTCAGGGAATCGACCCTCTGGTTGAGGCGCATCACGGGACCAAGAGCGGCGATGTAGCCCACTTCCTCGTCGATTATTTCCTCGGGAAGGCGGAAACGTGGGATCTGGCTGCGGATCATGCCGCCGGCCTTCTTGTCTCCGTCATAGACGTGCACCTCATAGCCCAGCGGGGCGAGGTCTCTTGCAACCGTCAGCGAAGCAGGTCCGGCGCCGACACAGGCAACCTTCTTTCCGTTGCGGGGGGCGATCCTGGGCAGGAGGGCGGTGATGTCGGCCTTGTTATCGGCGGCCACCCTTTTCAGGCGGCAGATCGCCACCGGCTCCTCTTCGACGCGTCCTCTTCGGCAGGCCGGTTCGCAGGGCCGGTCGCATGTTCGTCCAAGTATTCCCGGAAAGACGTTCGACTTCCAGTTGATCATGTAGGCGTCGGTATAGCGTCGGTCCGCGATCAGCCGGATGTATTCTGGAACCGGGGTATGGGCGGGACACGCCCACTGACAATCGACAACCTTGTGGAAGTAGTCGGGACGCGAAATGTCCGTGGCCTGCACGCACGACCCCATGCTTGACGCGACCGCATCTGCGGTCCGTGGCTAGACGCGCCCCGGATCGTGTTCGCAACGGCAGTAACCCATTTGCCGCAGTCGCGAACAAGTCCGGGTCGGCCTCTATGGGAAGCGAAGGCGAGTCCGCTTCGTGACGGGACCTTACTCCTGCAAATGCAAACGTCTACTGGCTGTGTGGGCGAACGGGCAGCGCCGCGCTTATCTCGGCAGGCTGCTCGCGCCCATCAGGTACTCGTCCACGGCCCGCGCGCACTGGCGGCCTTCACGAATGGCCCACACCACCAGCGATTGCCCGCGCCGCATGTCGCCGCACGCAAAGATGCGATCCGCCGATGTCTTGTAGTCATCCGTGCTGGCCTGCACATTGCCGCGCGGATCAAGCGCCGCCTTGGTCTGGTCGACTAGGCCGGGAATGATAGGCCCCGTGAAGCCCATTGCGAGCAGGACGAGATCCGCCCTCAGCTCGAACTCCGAACCCTCGACCTCCTTCATCTCCATGCCCTTTGGTCCACGCGTCCACTCCACGCGCGCGCAGACGAGGCCCGTCACCTTGCCGCCTTCGCCGACCGCGCGTTTGGTCACAACCGACCAGTCGCGCACGCAGCCTTCCTCATGGCTGGATGACGTGCGAAGCTTAAGCGGCCAGTCCGGCCAGGTCATGGCCTTGTTCTCTGCTACCGGCGGTTTCGGCATGATCTCCAGTTGCGTGACCGACGCCGCGCCCTGCCGGTTCGATGTGCCGATACAGTCGGAGCCCGTATCTCCGCCGCCGATCACGACCACATGCTTGCCTCTGGCCGAGATGGCGCCGCCTGGCGCAGCCGTCTTCTCGTCGTCGCCGGCCACGCGCCTGTTCTGCTGGGTCAGGAAGTCCATCGCGAAATGGATGCCGTCCAGCTCACGTCCGGGGATGGGCAGGTCACGCGGCCTTTCGGCACCGCCTGCCAGCACCAGGACCAGATAGTCATCCAGCAGCCGCTGCACCGACACGTCGATGCCCACGTGCATGCGCGGCCTGAAGATCACGCCTTCGCTTTCCATCTGGCGGATGCGCTTGTCGATGAGATGCTTCTCCATCTTGAAATCCGGGATGCCATAGCGGAGCAGCCCGCCAATGCGGTCAGCGAATGCCCGGCGCGCGCCAGTTGCTGCGCGCAGGCCAGCCCGGCCGGCCCGGAGCCGACGATCGCGATGCGCTTGCCCGTACCGCGCGGCGCCGACTGCGGCTTGATCCAGCCCTCGTCCCAGCCCCGATCCGCGATCTCGCACTCGATAGTTTTGATCGAGACCGGGTTCTCATTGATGTTGAGCGTGCACGAGGCCTCGCATGGGGCAGGACAGACGCGGCCGGTGAATTCCGGGAAGTTGTTGGTTGAGTGGAGGTTGTCCAGCGCCGCCTTCCAGTGGTCGCGATAGACGAGATGGTTCCAGTCCGGAATCTGGTTGTTGACCGGGCATCCCGGCGCGCCGGGCGCGACCGAACCCGTGCCCTGGCAGAACGGAATGCCGCAGTTCATGCAACGCGCCGCCTGTGTGCGCACCTCCTCATTGTCCATTCGCCTGAGGAACTCCCTGTAGGTCTTCAGGCGCTCCTTCGGCGGTTCGTAGCCGCGTTCCTTCTTTTCGTATTCAAGGAAGCCTGTGGGCTTGCCCATGTGTCTGCTCCCCTCGACGCTACTCGGCCGCGACCGTCGCGTGCTTCGCGGTCTTCAGTTCGAGAAGCGCGCGCGCATAATCGATCGGCACAACCTTGACAAAATGGCCAAGCGCCGTGTCCCAGTCGTCCAGCAGCGCCCGAGCCCGCGCACTGCCCGTGTGGAGCAGGTGCCGCTCCACCAGGATGCGCAGACGCTCAGCATCAAACGCCAGCATGTCGCCCATGCCGTTGTTCTCCACGGAGGGGGACCTCTGCAGAGGCGCATCCTGTTCCGGCCCGCCGGCCGCCGGCTTCACCGGCTCTATCCTCACCATTGCGGGATTGCAGCGACTCGCGAATCGTCTGTTCGGGTCATAGACGTAGGCCACGCCGCCGGACATGCCCGCCGCAAAATTGCGTCCGGTCTCGCCCAGAACCACCACGACGCCGCCAGTCATGTACTCGCAGCCATGGTCGCCGCAGCCCTCGACGACAGCGATGGCCCCGGAGTTTCGTACGGCGAAGCGCTCGCCGGCCACGCCCTCGAAATAGGCTTCGCCTGCAATGGCGCCGTAGAGCACCGTGTTGCCGACAATGATGTTCTCTGTCGGATCGTGTCTGGCGGCTTCGGGCTGTTTGACCACAACGCGCCCGCCCGACAGGCCCTTGCCGACATAATCATTGGCGTCGCCGGTCAGGGTCAGCGTCACGCCGCGCGCAAGGAAAGCGCCGAAGCTCTGTCCTGCCGTGCCGGCCAGCGCGACCTGGATCGTGTCCTCCGGCAGGCCCGCATGCCCGAACCTGCGCGCCACCTCGCCCGACAGCATTGCGCCCACAGTGCGGTTCACATTCTTGATCGTCTCGCTGATCTGGACCGGCTTGGGGGTCTTGGCCAGCGCAGGTTTGGCCGCCTTGATCAGCTTGTGATCGAGCGCGGCCTCCAGCCCATGGTCCTGCGTCTCGCAGACCTTCACCGCCACGCCCGGCTTCGGTTGCGGCTGGTAGAGGATTCTCGACAGGTCGACGCCTTTCGCCTTCCAGTGATCCACCGCCTTGCGCATGTCGAGCAGGTCGACGCGTCCCACCATCTCTTCGAACCTGCGGAAGCCTAGCTTGGCCATGATGCCGCGCACTTCCTCGGCGACGAAGAAGAAGTAGTTGATCACATGCTCCGGCGCGCCGGTGAATCGCGCCCGCAGCACCGGGTCCTGTGTCGCCACGCCGACGGGGCAGGTGTTGAGATGGCATTTGCGCATCATGATGCATCCCGCCGCGATCAACGGCGCGGTCGAGAAACCG
>CAZTMG010000096.1:0-213 GCA_964614815.1 uncultured Rhizobium sp.
TGACTGCATTGCGCATTGCTCTCGCCAGATCGAGATGAGCCCCCGCCAATGTTCCATCGGCTGTCCGCAACGCTCCCTGCGCCAACGATATGGGCTCGCCGAAGAGCTTCATGTCGCGGCCGCCAGAACCCGCCGTCGCCATGGCGTCAGATACCAGAAAGAGCTTTCGCGCCGATTTCGCGGCGAACGCTGCACGCGCAGTCACGGGATGGA
>CAZTMG010000096.1:273-10498 GCA_964614815.1 uncultured Rhizobium sp.
ACGGCCCCGGGCTTGCGGCTTTCCAGCGGAGGCATGGCGTTGAAGAGGTGCGTGAACCCGGTCGCGCCCGCAGCCAGCAGCGCCGTCACGTCTTCGTGTGATGCAGCTGTATGCCCGATGCAGACCGTCACGCCCGCGTCCGCAAGCGCCTTCACGTCGGCGGGCGTCGCCTGTTCCGGGGCCAGCGTGACCATCAGCGGAAAGTCACGCTTGCGCAGAAGATTTTGCATGTCGCCGGGGTCGAGCGCGCGCAGAAATCGCTCCGGGTGGACGCCGCGCCGGGGCGTCGAGAGCCAGGGACCTTCGAGATGCAGCCCGAGAAGGCCGGGCATCGACTCGCGGACCCCCTGTTCGACAGCGTCCAGCGCCGCCTGCAGCTTGCCGCGCTCGTCGGAGATCAGCGTGGCCATGATGCCCGTGACGCCGAGCCTTGCGTGCGCTGCCGTAATCGTGCGCAAGGTCTGCACGGTGGGCGCATCGTTGAACAACGCGCCCCCGCCGCCATTCACCTGTACATCGATCAGGCCCGGCGCGAGCATGCCATCGAACGCCTCGGCGTCCGGCGCGATGCCTGGCGACAGGGCGGTTATCGCGCCGTCGCTGATCTGAAGGGTCGCGGCCTCCAGGATCTCCGCGCCGGTGAACACGCGTGTGGCCGCGAGCGCCGGCATCAGCGCGTCTCCGTGATCTTGCTGAGCATGGGCGGCCTGTCCGGCGAACGCCCGCGGCGGAGCGCGGCGTCGCTGGCGAACAGGTAGAAGCGCAGCAGCATCGCCAGCAGTTCAAGCAGGGGTTCGTCGTCCGGCGGGGCATGCAGGCCGGGAAGGGCGATGTCAGGCGAGATGAGGAGAACGGGGGCGCCGCGCTGCTTCAGCTCTGCAGCCAGGGTCTTGAGGCCGTCAAACGCTGCATCCCGCTGGGCGAAGATGATCGTACGCAGCGACGGTCCCGCCAGCGCGTAGGGGCCATGGCGAATCTCCGCTGCGCTGATCGCCTCGGCATGGAGACCGCATGTTTCCTTGAGCTTGAGGGCCGCTTCGGCGGCGATGGCCAGCCCGGGGCCGCGGCCGACGACATAGATCGGCCCGTCTCCATCCAGGAAACCCGCGGCGCTGGCCCAGTCGGCCGCGAGCGCACGCGTGAACACGTCTGCAGCGCGACCGAACGCAGCAAGCATTGCGGGATCGTCGCGCCAGTATCCGGCAAGGCCGAGCACGAGCAGCATCGCGGCCAGGCAGGACTTGGTGGCCGCTACGCTCGATTCCGGACCGGCCCTCAGCGGCAGCGCGACATCGACCGCTTCGGCCAGCGGCGAGGTCATGTCGTTGATCAGCCCGATCCGCAGCACGCCTGTTCCGGTCGCCGCGCGGCAGAACGCGACAAGGTCGGGACTGCGTCCTGACTGGGAGACGGCCAGCACGATGGCATTCTCCAGCTTCAGGCGCATGCCGTAGACCGACTGGACCGAAGGCGCGGCTGAGACGGTCGGCAGGCCCAGACGGGTCTCGAAAACATACTTTGCCAGCAGCGCCGCCGCGTCGGAGCTTCCCCGGCCGAGCGCAAGGGCAAGGCGCGGATCAAGGGTGCGCAGACGTCCGGCGAGATCCGCGAGCGATGTACGGCTCATGGCGGCGAGAGTCGCCGCCACGGCCGGCGCCTCCCGCGCCTCGCTCTCCATCAGCGTGCGGCCTGTCATGATCGAAGGATGGCGCAATCCGCTAGGCCAGACAATCTTTCGGCCGACAGGGCGGATCAGGCTGCACGCAGGAGGCTGGCGGATGGGGGACGGCAGATCGGGGCGCTGGATCTTGATCATGCCTGCGCCATCCAGGCCGAAGCGCGCTCTCCGGCGGCGCGTTCACCCGGGCCAAACAGCGCTGCATACGAGGCATGTTGGCTGGGTATTCCCTTGAAGCAGTCTGGCCCGGAATGCGTATTGACGCTTTCCGGCGCATGGCTGAGTTTCCCCATCTGACTGGACATCCGAAGGCACGGCGCTCGCCGCTTCGCTTCATTGGCTGTATGTGCTGGGACATGGGGGGACGGCGTCATGGTTGGAACTGTGCAAGTCCAGGCTCGCTTGCGGGACCGCATGGCAGGCGACGAGCGGTTCTTTTTGATTGCTTCCGCCGTGATGGCGGCCCTGATCGTCGCAGGCTTCCTGACGCTCCTTCTGCGCGGAATCTCGACCTTCGCGGCGCCGTGGCCCGTGCATGTGCATGCGGTGGCGTTCATGGCCTGGGTCGGCTTCTTCGTGCTGCAGGTGACATTGGCGGCGACGGGCCGCGTGCATCTGCACAAGCGGCTCGGGTGGATCGGTGCGGCGCTGATGCCGGCGCTGGTGATCCTGGGCGTGCTCATCCTCTTCCGGATGATGCGCAACGCCGCCGTCCCGCCATTCTGGACCTATGCCTACTTCATGACGATGAACCTGATGGCGCTCATTGCATTTGCCGCGCTGACGATCGCTGCGGTCTGGTTGCGCAAGAAGACGCACTGGCATCGGCGACTGATGTTCTGCGGCATGGCGGCCCTTGTCGTCACGCCATTCAACCGCCTGACGCCTGATGCATTGCTGGCGCAGCACATGAGTCTGATACCGGCGCTGGCGATCCTGCTATTTCCGCTCGCGGGCATCGCCGCGGACTGGATGAGGGATCGGCGCGTTCATCCGGCATGGCTGTGGGGCTTGGGCGCGCTCATCGTCACGGGCGTCGCGACAGAGATTGTCGGTCGCTCCGCGCTCGCTGGCCGGATGGTTGCGGTCATCACCGAGGGAACGCCCGGGGCGCAGGTGGACCCCTTTGTTCAGCACCTGCCGCCGCCCTGACTCATCCGTCTGCGGCGGGCGCCGATTGCGCCGCCGCGGAAGCGGGTGTTTCCAGCGGTTTCCGGTGGTGGGCCCGGCAGGACTCGAACCTGCAACCAGACCGTTATGAGCGGCCGGCTCTGACCATTGAGCTACAGGCCCGTCCTGGCTCAGAGCCGCGCAACATACGCATTTTGCGCCGTATGGGAACTGGGCTCGCGGCCTCCGTGATCATGTGTCCGACGGGGCCGCTGGAGGCGGACGCTTCGCCACGGCGCGGCGAGGCCTGGAATACGCGCCCGCGCAGGCGGGGTCCCGGCGGCGCTGCAAGGCTGCTTACGCATGCGCGGGGCCGGCATGCAAACAGGGCCGGCGAGGAGCCGGCCCTGCCAGACATTCAACGTCTCCGGGGCTAAAGCACCGAGCGGCCCTGTATCGCCCTCACCACGAGAGCGACAACCGTGAGGACAAGGAAGACGACGAACAGCACCTGCGCGATCGATGTCGCGGCGCCGGCAATGCCGCCAAAGCCGAAAGCGGCGGCGACAAGCGCCAGAACGAGGAAGACAAGCGCCCATCCAAGCATGGTTCTCTCCTGACAAGGTATCCGGTGTGTGGTCCCGACAGCCGGGACGGTTCGGAACAGTCGTGTTCGAAGGTGAAACGCGGCGCCCCTCGCCTGGTTCCTGCGGTGCGATACGGGAACGCGATACGGGAAGTTGTCGCGGCTGTCTGGAACCGGCCGGGCGAGGGGCGCGTTCTCGGTGCGGTCGGCGAACAGTCGCCGGCGGGACATGGAGATTCAACATGAAGATGACGTTTGCCGCCTTCGCCTTCCTTCTCGCGACGGCCGCCGCCGCTTGCAACACTGTCGCCGGCGTCGGTGAGGACATGCAGGCTGCCGGAGCAGCCGTGGAGAAGACGGCCGAAGACGCGGGCAACTGATCCGTTTCGCCCCTGGCGGGCGCACGCGGCGCCGGGCGGTCCTGCGCCCGGCGCCTGTCCTGCATGGCGCAGACCTGGCGCCTGCAGCCAAGGACTGGTAACCATGTCGCCCACGATCGGAACAGTCAGCGCCTGCGGCCTGTGCGTCGCCGCCTTGCTGGCGGCTCAGGCGGCCTTTGGCGATCCTGCCCCTGGGGGTTGCCGCTTCGGCGCCCAGACCATCTACTATTCTCATGGCGAAGCCGTTCCCACGGAGCAGGCGCGGCTTGTGATCGCCCGCATCGGCGAGGAGGCGGTGCGATGCCGTCCCCAGGCGGTCGATCTCGTGACTCGCATCGACAATGCCGCCGAAGGTCCGGCCGCCATCGGCCTTGCGGTGTCCCGCCTCCGCGAGGTGGCGGAAGCCCTCGTCGCCAGCGGCGTCCCTGCCGACCGCATCCGTATCGCCGCGCAGGGCGACGAGGCCGTGATCGGCGAAGCGCTCGCCCGTTCGCCGATGAGCGAGATCGTGGTCATCTTCCGCCAGGCGTCGAATGGCGCTGGCGACGCGGCCGCCACGGCGCCGGGATCCGTGGTCGCTTCGCCGCGCGACGCGATCTGACGGGCCAGGCCGTCTGGTCAGGCCATACCCTGCACGCAGAACGGCGGCGGGGAGGCCGCCGGTCAGGCGGCGACCGGGCGCTCCTCGTGGAAGAACAGGGCCTGACCGATCGCGGCCTTCACCGTTTCCGGCTGGAAGGGCTTGGTGATGAGGAAGGCCGGCTCCGGCTTCTCGCCGGTCAGCAGGCGTTCCGGGAAGGCCGTGATGAAGATCACCGGCACGTTGATTCCGCGCAGGATCTCGTTCACGGCGTCGATGCCGGAGGAGCCGTCCGCCAGCTGTATGTCGGCCAGCACCAGCCCCGGCCGACGCGCACGCACGGCGGAGATGGCCTCGGCGTGCGTTGTGGCGACGCCGGCTACGCGGTGGCCAAGGTCGAGCACAAGCGCCTCTATGTCGGCGGCGATCACCGGCTCGTCCTCGATGATCAGCACGTCGGTCGCCAGTTCATTCTCGATGTCGGCCTGCGCACGCGCGATGAGGACCCGCACATTCTCGGGTGATTCGTCCAGGATCTGAGCGGCTTCCTCCATGCTGAAGCCTTCCAGCGCGGTGAGCAGGAAGGCCTGCCGGTGCTGGGGCGGAATGCGCAGGACGCGCTCGGCGATGCTGTCGCCGCCTTCCGGGGCGGTTTCGAGGCGGGCGCCCGTCGCGCTCCAGATCGTCTGGAACAGCCGGTAAAGCGCCACGCGCGGCGGCATGTCGTCAAGTTCATGCGTGCCGGCGGCAAGCGCTTGAAGCGCGGCTTTCACGTAGGAATCCCCGCTTTTCTGCGAGCCGGTCAGCGCCCGTGCATAGCGGCGTAGAAAGGGCAGGTGGGGTCCGAGTTGCTGAACGAGGCTCATGAAATCTCCCGCACGTCCTATACAGGCTCTGTTAAGAACCCCAAACGCAGCCAGGGGCAGGCGGTTCCCGGTTTTTTGAAAGATTGCGGAACCATCATCTGGCCGGGGCGTTATGGGCTCGCGGCGGATGGACGCCCCTGGGTCATTTGAGAGCTGCAGAGGCCATGGGTAGAGATATTTCCGGAGGCGATTCAGGCTCCAGGCCTGTGGACCCCCGAATTGCAAGGCGACGGCAGGACCCGATCGGGCGGCGCCTGAGGCAGATGTACGACGACGTCGTCAGCGAGGACATTCCGGACGATTTCCTCAACCTGCTGGAGCAGGCCGACGAAAGACGGACCGGCGCGACCGCAAGCGCGGACCAGCCCGATTCCGCCAGCAAGCCGAAGCGGTAAGGGCGGACCTGTGATGGCTGATACAGGCGACATTGGCAAACCCTCCTTGCGGTCCCGGCATGTCAAGGCGCAGGACGACGCCCCGGACGGCGCGGACTTCCGCAGCCAGCTGGTGGCCGTGATCCCGCACCTGCGCGCCTTCGCCCGCAGCCTGTGCAAGGACCCGACACAGGCTGACGATCTGGCGCAGGAAGCCCTCGCCAAGGCGTGGAAGGCCCGCGACTCGTTCGAGCCGGGCACCAGTCTCAAGGCGTGGACCTTCATGATCCTGCGCAACCAGTTCTATTCGGAAAAGCGCCGCAGCTGGCGCAGCACCCCGCTGGACGCCGAGGTTGCCGAAAACACCCTGTTGGCCAGCGACAATCCCACGGCGCCCATGGAGCTTCTCGAACTCCGCGCCGCCCTCAACAAGCTGCCGGACGACCAGCGCGAGGCGCTCATTCTGGTCGGCGCAGGCGGAATGGCGTATGAGGAAGCCGCTCAGGTCTGCCAGGTCGCCGTCGGCACAATCAAGAGCCGGGTCAGCCGCGCGCGGCGCGCTCTGGAGACGCTGCTGAACGAGGCCAGCACGCGCAGGCCCTCGGAGCATGAGATCGAGGCGTCAAAGGCGTTCGACGATATCCTGGAACAGGCTGCAACGCTTGCGGGTGGGAGGGGTGAGGACAAGGAGTGACGACCGAGGAGAAGCCGCCGCGACGACTGTCGCTTCGCGTCCTTCTGCTCCTGATCTTCGCCGCGGCGCTATCCCCAGTGCTGGTCATCGGCGGCATTCGCTGGTCGGGGGATGTTGAACGGGAAGCGCAGTATCGGCGCGAGACAATGACGCTTGTGGCGCAGGTCGCCGCAGGCAGTGCGGAAGATGTGCTCCGGTCCGCGCCCGCCGTCCTGAATCTCCTCGACTCGATCGTCGGCGCCGACCCCTGCCGTTTGACCCTGGGCGACCTTCTCGAAGCCCTGCCGAACTATGCATCCATAGGCGTCATTGACGCGGACGGCGTCGTCCATTGCAGCTCGCAGGAGGGCGCGGAGGGCGTCAGCGTCAGCGAACACGAATGGTTCCAGGATTTGCGCGAGCCCGGAGCAGGGTTCGTGCAGTCCGGCGCCGTGTTCGGCGCGGTGTCGCGCCAATGGACGATTGTATCGGCGCTGCGTCGCGCCAATCCCGATGGCGGCTTTGCCGGCGCGCTCGCGCTCGGCACGCCCGTGAACCGCCTCACCGCACAATTGCGCCATTCCTCCCTGCCGGCTGGCTACGAAGTCGCGCTCGCCGATCGCGCCGGCCATGTCTTCGTCAGCGCACATTGGGAAGATCTGCCGCCAAGGGTCTCGAATGGGCTGGAGCCGGGAAAATCCGCCTTCTTCACGATCCAGTCTCGCTCAGGCGAGAGCCGCGAGGCGGCCCTGGTTCCGCTGACCGGTCAGGATCTCTACGCCATGGTTTCGGCGCCGACGCCGCAGCCGATCAGCCTCGCCAATGTTAGCGCCTTCGGCAATTTCGCCCTGCCGCTGCTCGCCTGGCTGCTGGCGCTGGTCACCGCCTGGCTTGCGATGGACCGTCTGGTGCTGCGCTGGCTCGATTATCTCCGGCGGATCGCGGCGCTCTACGCCAGCGGCAAGCTGTCCGTTCAGCCCCTGCGCGCCAAGCGCCAGGCGCCGGGCGAGATCAACGTGCTGGCCGACGCGATGGAGGAAATGGCGATTCGCATTCGCGATCGCACCCGTCACATGGAAAACGCCATCGCCGCGCGCGACGCCGCGATGAAGGAAATCCACCATCGCGTGAAGAACAACCTGCAGATCATCAACAGCCTTCTCAGCCTGCAGGGCCGGAAGCTGCGCGATCCGGCCGCGATCGCCGTTCTGGACGATGCGCGCGCCCGCATCAGCGCCCTGTCGCTGATCCATCGCTCGCTCTACGAGCACGACAACATCAACGCCGTCCATACGCGCGCCTTCCTCAGCGAACTTGCGGCTCATCTTGATCAGGCGCTCGGCGCCGAGGAACGCGGCATCCGCATCGAAAGCCGGATCGATGACGACCGGATCGATGCGGACACGGCCGTTCCGCTCGCCCTTTTCACCGCCGAGGCCGTCACCAACGCGGTCAAGCACGCCTTCCCGACTGCGGGCCCCGGCGGCGGCGGACGGATCCTGGTCTGCTATTGCGCTGGCGCAAGCCAGACAGTGCTCAGCGTCGAAGACGATGGCGTCGGCTATCAGCCTCCGCCGACAGGACAGGATGCAGGGATCGGCGCGACCCTGATGGCCGCGTTCGCGAAGCAGGTGAGCGGCGTGCTGGAGGAGGGACCGATGGACGGCGGCCGGGGCCGCTTCATCCGCATTGTCATCCCGCGGGTCATCGGACTCGATCGCGCTGCAAGCCTTGCGGAAGAGGCGTCCGCCATTCGCGAGGCGCAGACGGCCTGAGGGCAGGCCACTAGCGGACGATATTCACCAGCGAGTCATACCCGCGCCGGATCGTCAGCCCGCCGGAGTCGATGCTCAGCACGTCCTGCGTCAGGCGATCGCCCTCGATCTGCACCACGCAGAAGCCAGGTTGCGAGGCGCGCAGCCGCGTGGACAGCGTGCCGGACCCCATCTGCACCAGCGGGCGCCGCGTCGTGCTGATTGCGTGGGCGAAGGCATCATGAATGTGCCCGGTGAAGATCGCATCGACATGCGCCGCCGCGCACAGGCGCAGCGCCTCTCCGCCCCGCCGCGTGTCGACGGACACCCGGGACAGGGCCGGCTCGTCGAAAGGGTGATGGCAGACCAGCAGCCGCCACGCATCCGCAGGCCCCTGCGCCAGCAGGGCGAGCGCTTCTTCCAGCTCCCCGAGATCGATGACGCCATCGGCCCAGTTCAACCGTCCCTGCACGCCGCGCGCCGTGTTCAGCGCCGCGATCCGCACCCGGCCATCCGCCAGCTCGATCAGCTTCCCCACCGCATCGAGGCCCGCCATGTAGGTTTCATAACGCCGGAACGGCCGTATCGCCCGCGCCGGCAGGTGAAGCAGCGGCGTGTCGTGATTGCCCGGGGCCGCGATCACCTTGAGGCCCAGCCCGTCAAACCACGCCCGCGCGGCCGCGAATTCGGATTTGCGTCCCTTCTGGGTGATGTCGCCCGCGACGATCACGGCGTCCGGCCTGATCTTCCTCGCGAAGGCGGCGACCGCGTTCAGCGCTTCCCTGTCCTCGCGCCCGAAATGGATGTCGGACAGGTGCAGCAGGCGGACCGAGGCCGCTGTCACGCCGCCGCCAGGCATTGCGAGGCCTTTTCCACGAACCTGACGCGCGCCACGGGGGCGGCCGCCACGGGTTCGCCATCCGCAATCATCGGTATGTCCCCGCCATCGTCGTTGCCGATGTCGAGTGATATCGCCGGCGCGGTTTCCACGCCATCGGCCTTGCGCCAGTCGGTGAAGAAGGATGTCCACACCACATTGAGCGCCCCGGTCGCCGTTGGGTTGGCCAGGGACGCCACCTCCATGCCGCTTCCCGTCCGGGTCAGCGGGCCGATGACCGCGCCAACCACGCTCGACACCGGCAAGCGGCTGTCGACAAACGAGTATCCATCCGCATAGCTGGCCACGAGATGCAGCGATTTCAGCGTGTCGATCGCCTCCGCCGCCCCCGCCGCCGCCGCCCCGATATCCCCCTTCCGCAAACTTTCCCGCACCTCGGCAAACCGCGCCGGAGCGCCCGCCAGCATCGCGCAATAGAACAGTTCGCCATTCACCTCGCCCGCCGGCAGTGTCCGCCTTGTTCTCGCCTTGAGGACATCACGCACGATCTCGTCCCAGCTCTTCTCGCCATGAATGGCCTTGGGCAGCAGGTTCATCGTCCCGCCCGGCAGGATCAGCAGCCTGTCCGTGATCGGACCGGCGATGCTCAGCGCCGACCTGATCGTGCCATCGCCGCCCCATACCATGAACAGGTCTGGATTCTTTTCCGCCAGCATGCGTATCTGTCCGGTGCAATCCTCCGGATCCGTTTCGACCATCTCCGCGTCGGTGATTCCGTGTTCGGCGAGCAGGGCGGTCATCTTCTCCCGCGCATCGGCCGGCACAGACCCTGATCTCGGGTTGAACAGTGTAATCGCCTTCATGTGTGCTGACTTTCCATCAGGCTGGCTAATGAGCGTACAGTCAGGGGATCGTCGCTGCGCCGAAAACACCCATTGCGCCGGCCGCAAGAAGGGCGACGGCGACAACCAGGCAGACCACCAGCGCCACCAGCCCGCCCTTGCTGGAGACCTCGCGGTCGAGTTCTTCCATGATCCGCCGTTCTTCGGCGTCGGGCATGTTGGTGTCGCTGACCAGTTCCCTCCATGTGCGCTGCGTGTGCAACGTGGGGCCCTTGCATCTGGTTCCCTCTCCAGACACGGAAGGGGCGCCGCCGCCGGCAGCGCCCCCGCCTGTCTCGTCGCGTTCGGCCCGCCTCAACCGCGATACTCTCCGTTCGCCCAATAGGTCCGGCCAGACCGGCGGTCGACGTAATAGTACCGGCGGGCGTGCTGGTCGTAGAGCAGGGGCTCGCCATTGGGTCCGTAGCCTGCCGCCTGCGGGGCGTTACGGTCGGCCTGCGCGCCCGCCACGCCGCCCGCGATGGCGCCCGTCGCCGCGCCGATG
>CAZTMG010000097.1:0-1382 GCA_964614815.1 uncultured Rhizobium sp.
GAAATCGTTCAACACGCGCCGAAATGCGCGTGTCCGGATTCACACAGGTTCCGGGAGGCGCCCTGCACATTCCCGGAGGCGGGCGGATCCTGAAGCGTGCGGCTTGCGCCTGCTTCGAAGCAGACAGTGAGGTCTCGCGTGCGCCCGGCGGGGCCGCCATGACAGGTTCGGGAAGGGCGATGACAGCGGCGGAACGATCACGCTATATCATCGGCGGGTCAGGGCAGAAAACAGAGGCGGGAGAGCTGAATGAGGGTTGTTTTTGGCGCGGCGGCCATGGCCGCGCTGCTCGTGGCCTGCGGTCCTTCGGGGCCGACTCCGGAGGAGATCGCGAAGAACAGCGCGGACCTCGTGGCCTATCTGGATGCCGAATATGAGGAAGAGCTCCAGCAATCGCCGCAGGAGATGACGTCCCAGGGCCGCAAGGACCGCTATGGCGAGCTGGATGACCGCTCGGAAGCGGCGATGGACAGGTTGCTGGCCTGGCGGCGCGAGAGCGTCAAGGAGATGCAGGACAGGTTCGACCCCGAGACGCTGAGCGAGGATGCGCGGCTGTCCTACGAAATCTGGGAGCTGGAGCTGGCGCGGGCGGAGAAGCAGGCGCAGTTCCGGCGCCATCGCTACATCTTCGGACGCAATGGCGCGCATACGGGCCTCGTCAACTTCATGATCAACCAGCACCGTGTCGACGACAAGTCCGACATGGAGGCCTACATCTCGCGCGTGGCGGCGATCGGCCCCACGCTGGATACGCTGATCGAGCGCGCGAAGCTGGCGGCGGCGGACGGCATCCGCATGCCGCGCTTTGCATACGAGATGACGCGTTCGGAAGTCGCGCGCGTCCTGACGGGCGCGCCGTTCAGCGTGGCGAAGGACTCGGCGCTGCTTGCGGACGGCAAGGCGAAGATCGCCAGGCTCGTGCAGGACGGAAAGATCACGCCCGACGAGGGCGTGGCGCTGGGCGCGCAGCTGGTCGAGGCGATGGCGACCAAGATGAAGCCCGGTTACGACCGGCTCGCGACGTGGATCGAGGAGGACGTCAAGAACGCCTCGCCCGCGGCGCAGGGCGCCGGCGCGCTGCCGAACGGCGCGGCCTACTACAACGCCATGCTGAACCTGATGACGACGACGGACATGACGGCGGACGAGATCCACCAGCTCGGCCTCGCCGAAGTCGCGCGCATCCATGGCGAGATGGAGAAGGTGAAGGAGGAGGCGGGCTTCAAGGGTTCGCTCCAGGAGTTCTTCGCCTTCATGCGGACGGACAGGCGGTTCTACCTGCCGAACAACGATGCCGGCGCGCAGGAGTATATCGACCGGGCGACCCGGCACATCGAGGAGATGAAGCTGGCGCTGGCGCGGGTTCCGGCGCCGGAGGAGCT
>CAZTMG010000097.1:1392-10478 GCA_964614815.1 uncultured Rhizobium sp.
AGTATTTCGGGCGGCTGCCCAAAGGCGGACCTGGTCGTGAAGCGCGTGGAGCCCTACCGGGAAGAGCCGGGCGGGGCGCAGCACTACCAGGCGGGGACGCCCGACGGATCGCGGCCGGGGATCTACTATGCCCACCTCTCCGACATGAATGCGATGCCGACCTACATGCTGGAGGACATCGCCTATCACGAGGGCCTTCCGGGCCATCACATGCAGATCTCGATCCAGCAGGAGCTGGAGGCCGAGACGGGGCCGAACCGGCTGCCGAAGTTCCGCACGCAGTATGGCTACACCGCGTATTCGGAAGGCTGGGGGCTCTATTCGGAAGCGCTGGCGCGCGAGATGGGTTTCCTGAAGGACCCGTACAGCCATTACGGCCAGCTTTCGGGCGAACTCTGGCGCGCGATCCGGCTGGTCGTCGACACGGGCATCCACGCCAAGGGATGGAGCGAGGAGCAGGCGGTGAAATACTTCACCGAGAACTCGTCGATAGCGGAGGGCGCGATCGCTTCCGAGGTGCGCCGCTACATCACGACGCCGGGGCAGGCGACGGCCTACAAGATCGGCATGATCCGTCTCCAGCAGATGCGCGACAAGGCGCGGGCGGCGCTGGGCGACGCCTTCAGCTATCCGGCCTTCCACGACCAGGTTCTTGGCGGCGGCGCGCTGCCCCTGCCGGTGCTGGAGCGGAAGATCGACCGCTGGATCGAGGCGCAGAAGAAGGCAGCCTGACGTCGAGAGGCTGCCGAGCCCGCCCTCGTCCTTCGAGACGATCGCTTCGCGATCCCTCAGGACGAGGCCGCTCGCCGGCCGAGGTTTTATGAGGCCGGCCTTCCCGTACGGGAGGCGAGGGAGAGATCGATGAGACTTGTGCTTGCGGCCGGACTGATGGCGCTGGCGGCGGCGTGCGCGCCGGCGCCGGCGGGACCGACAGCCGAGGAGATCCGTGCGGAGAGCGAGAAGCTGACGGCCTATCTCAATGCGGAGTTCGAGGAAGAGCTGAAGATGAATCCGCTCCAGCTGACCTCAATGGGACGCAAGGAGCTGTATGACCAGCTCGGCGACTTCTCGGAAGCCGACGCGCTGAAGCAGCTGGAATGGCGGCGGCAGAGCGTCGCCGACATGAAGGCGCAGATCGACCCGTCGAAGCTCGACGACGATGCGAAGACGTCGTGGGCGATCTGGGAGAGCGAGCTGGCGCGGGCGGAGGAGAGGCATGCCTGGCTGCGGCACGCCTACATCTTCGGCTATGGGGGGCCGCATACGGACCTGCCGAACTTCCTCATCACCTATCACAAGGTGGACGAACCGGCGGACATGGATGCGCTGGTCGCGCGCATCGGCAGGCTGGGCGCGGCGATCGACCAGGCGACGGAGCGGGCGAAGCTTGCCGCCGCCGACGGCATCCGCACGCCCAGGTTCGGCTATGAACGCACGCTGGACGAGACCCGGAAGGTGATCGCGGGCGCGCCGTTCGGGGCGGGCGCGGATTCGCCGCTGTGGGCGGACGTCAAGGAGAAGGCGGCCGCGCTGAAGGCGGCGGGCAAGGCCACGCCGGAGCAGGAGAAGGCCTGGCTGGACGGCGCCGCGGCGGCGCTGAAGGAGGGCGTGAAGCCAGCCTATGAGCGGCTGGCCGCCTGGCTGGAGTCGGACATCGGCAATGCGCCGTCCGGCAAGACGGGCGCGCTGACGCTGCCGAAGGGCGCGGAGTGGTACGACGCCTCGCTGAAGCTGCAGACCACGACGGACATGACCGCGGACGAGATCCATCAGCTGGGGCTCAAGGAGGTCGAGCGCATCCATGCGGAGATGGACAGGATCCGCGAGTCGACCGGCTTTGCCGGCGACATGCGGGCGTTCTTCGAGTTCATGCGCACGGACAAGCAGTTCTACCTGCCGGATACGGATGAGGGCCGCGCGCAGTATCTCGCGAAGGCCGATGAATACCTGAAGGCGATGTACGCGAAGCTGCCCGAGAAGTTCGGGCGGCTGCCGAAGGCGCCGCTGGTGGTGAAGCGCGTCGAGGCGTTCCGGGAAACGCCGGGCGGGGCGGCGCACTACTTCTCGCCGACGCCGGACGGCAAGCAGCCGGGCATCTTCTATGCGCACCTGTCCGACATGAGCGCGGTGTCGCTCTGGGCGCTGGAGAGTCTTGCCTACCACGAGGGCGTGCCGGGCCATCACATGCAGATCGCCATCCAGAACGAGCTGACGGACATTCCGGTGTTCCGCACGCAGTACGGCTATTCGGCGTTCGCCGAGGGCTGGGGGCTCTATGCCGAGGCGCTCGGCAAGGAGATGGGCATGTTCACCGACCCGTACAACGATTTCGGGCGGCTGAATTCCGAGCTGTGGCGCGCGGTGCGTCTGGTTCTGGACACCGGCCTGCACGCCAAGGGCTGGACCGAGGAGGAAGCCGTCGCCTGGGCGATGGCGAACTCGGCGCGGCCCAGGAGCTCGATCCAGAGCGAGGTGAAGCGCTTCCTGCTGTGGCCGGGGCAGGCCACGACCTACAAGATCGGCATGATCCGGATCCAGCAGCTGCGGGCCGAGGCCGAGAAGGAGCTGGGCGACAGGTTCGACATCAAGGCGTTCCACGACACGGTGCTCGGGGGCGGCTCCATGCCGCTGCCGATCCTGGAGGAGCGGGTCAAGGCCTGGGTGAAGACGGTGAAGGCTGCTGGCTGACGCCGGGAGGTTGGCGAGCTGCGCCCTCGTCCTTCGAGACGGCCCTTCGGGCCGCCTCAGGATGATGAGGGTTGCCTGCGCGCCGGCGAAGGTTGTGAGCCCTGATCCCGAGGAGCCGCGGAGCGGCGTCTCGAAGGACGGGGGCGGGCTTAACAGGACGAGGGTTGTGATGAGACTTCTGTTTGCGGCTGGGGTGATGGCGCTGGCGGCGGCGTGTTCTCCGGGCGCTCCGGCGGCGCCGACCGCGGAAGAGATCGCGAAGACCAGCGCGGAGATCAATGCGTGGTTCGATGCGGAGTATGAGGAAGAGCTGCAGATGAGCCCCATCGCGCTCACCTTCCAGGGCCGCAAGGACCAGTACGACAGGCTGGACGATTTCAGCGAGGCGGCGATCGACAGGAAGCTGGAGTGGCGCCGCGCGTCCGTGGCCGAGATGAAGGCGAAATTCGATCCGGCGAAGCTGGACGAGGAGGCGCGCACCTCGTTCGACATCTGGGCGCTGTCGCTGGACATGGAGGAGAAGGCGGCGAAGTTCCGCCGCTCCCCCTATATCTTCGTGAAGGACGGACCGCACGTCTTCCTGCCGCAGTTCCTGATGCAGTTCCACGCCGTGTCCGACAAGCCGGACATGGAGGCCTATGTGGCGCGCATCGGTGAAGCCGGCCGGGCGATCGACCAGGCGCTGGAGCTGGCCCGGCTTGCGGCTGCGGAGGGCAATCGCGCGCCGCGGTTCGCCTATGACGAGTCGATCCAGCAATCGACCAATGTGATCACCGGGGCGCCGTTCGGCGCGGGACCGGATTCGCCGATCTGGGCGGATGTGAAGTCCGAGCTGAAGACGCTGCAGGAAGGCGGCAAGCTGACAGCGGACGATGCGAAGGCGATCGAGACGGCCGCGCAGGCTGCACTGGTCGACAAGCTGAAGCCGGCCTACGAACGCCTCATCGCCTGGCTGAAGGAAGACCGGCCGAACACCAGCGAGCAGGCGCAAGGCGCCCTGGCGCTGAAGGACGGCGTGGCGTTCTACAACAATGCGCTGGAGCAGCAGACGACGACGACGCTGACGGCCGACCAGATCCACGAGACGGGTCTTGCCGAAGTGGCGCGCATCCATGGCGAGATGGAGAAGATCAAGGAGAAGGTGGGCTTCAAGGGCGCGCTGCCCGAGTTCTTCGACTTCATGCGGACGTCGCCGCAGTTCCAGCTGCCCAACACCGATGAAGGCCGCGCGCAGTACATCAAGATGTCGGAGGACTATCTCGCGGCGATGACGGCGAAGCTGCCGGAGTATTTCGGCATCCTGCCGAAAGCCAAGCTGGTGGTGAAGCGCGTCGAGGCCTTCCGCGAGGAGCCGGGCGGGGCGCAGCACTATTTCCCCTCCACGCCGGACGGGTCGCGGCCCGGCGTGTTCTATGCGCACCTGTCGGACATGACATCGATGCCGACCTATACGCTGGAGGCGATCGCCTATCATGAGGGCGTGCCCGGCCACCACATGCAGATCGCCATCGCGCAGGAACTGACCGGCATTCCGAAGTTCCGCACGCAGTATGGCTATGGCGCCTTTGCGGAGGGCTGGGGGCTCTATTCGGAGGCGCTGTCGAAGGACATGGGATTCTACACCGACCCGTATTCCGATTTCGGGCGCCTCGGCGCGGAGATCTGGCGGGCGATCCGGCTTGTGGTCGACACCGGCATCCACGCGAAAGGCTGGAGCGAGCAGCAGGCGGTGGATTATTTCCTCGCCAACGGACCGACCCCGAAGGGCGCGGTGGAGTCAGAGGTCCGCCGCTATTTCGTCTGGCCGGGACAGGCGACCGCCTACAAGATCGGGATGCTGAAGATCCAGGAGCTGCGCGCGCTGGCGCAGAAGGAGCTGGGCGACAAGTTCAGCTATGCGGGCTTCCACGACACGGTGCTGGGCGGCGGGTCTGTGCCGCTGCCGGTGCTGGAGGCGCGGGTGAAACGATGGATCGAGAAAGTGAAGGCGGGCTGATGCGGCGCTCGGCGGGCTTGCTTGCGCTCCTCGTGCTGCCTGGCGGCTGCGGCGGGCTCTCGGGCGACGCCAGGGCGGTGCATGAGGCATGCACCGCCAATGGCGGCGCTCCGGCCTATTGCGACTGCATGGTGAAGACCCTGCAGGCGCAGCTCACGCCGGAGGCGTTTGCCCAGGTGGCCAGGGGCGATGACGGCGGCGACCTGATGGCCTCGCTCGACGCGATGGACGCGGCGAACAAGGCATGCGCAGCGCCGGCGGGATAGGCGGCCCTGCGCCTACTCTGCGGCCGCGGTTCGGGGCGGCGTTGCCGTCTGCCGCGCGTATTTCGCCGGCAGGCCCGGCGTGCCGGCCTGGTCGGGGCGCAGGGCGAGATAGGCGGCCTTCAGTTCGGACGAGCGCTGGCGCCGGCCGTCGGGCGACCAGCCGGGCTGGTTGAGGAAGCGGCCGATCCAGCGCCAGGGACGGAAGCCATCCCCGGCGCAGTCGCGCAGCAGGCTGGCGAGTTCGGCATAGGCGACCACGAACGGGTTGTGGGAGTTGAGCGGTTTCACCGTGCCGTAGACCGGCTTGTCATGGTCGAGCTCGGGGACGAAGGTTCCGAACAGCTTGTCCCACACGATGAAGACGCCGGCGAAGTTGGCGTCGAGATAGCGCGGATTGACAGCGTGGTGGACCCGGTGGTGGCTGGGCGTGTTCATCACGGCCTCGAACCAGGGATGCATCCGGCCGATCGTCTCGGTGTGGATCCAGTACTGGTAGACGAGGTTCACGCCCGCCGACAGCGCGATGAAGGCCGGGTGGAAGCCAAGCAGGACAAGCGGGGCGGCGATGATGACCAGGCCGGTCATCGGGCCGAACCAGGGCTGGCGCAGCGCCGTGGTGAGGTTGTAGTGCGTCGAGGAATGATGGGTGTGATGCTCGGCCCACCACCAGCGCACGACATGCGCAAGGCGATGCTTCCAGTAATAGACCAGATCGTAGCCGACGAAGACGAGCACGAAACTCCACCATGTCGCCGGAAACTCGAACAGGCGATAAGGCCAGAACAGCAGCAGCATTCCCGTGCCGACGGTCGCCAGCAGGCTGTCGATCACGACGCTGCCGAGGCCCATCGCAAGGGAGGTGAGGGCGTCCTTCGTTTCGTAGCGTCCCCGCACGCGGCCAGCCTTCACCGCCCACCATTCAAGGATGAAGGTGACCAGGAAGAAGGGAATCGCGATGACAGTCGGTTTCCAGAGCCAGTCCATGGGCGCAGCAGTCTCATGCACGGGCGCCCATGGGAAGCCCGGCGCCGCAGGGGCAATTTGCGCCGGGGCGATTGACCGCAGCCGGAAAGCGGCGGGAAACTGCCCGCAAGGTCGACCAACGGACCGGCAGGGAGAGATCATGCGCAAGATGGCGGCGGCCGCAGCGGCGGCGGTTTCGGTTCTCGCGGCGGGAATGGGCGCGCTGACGTCCATCGCGACGGCCCAGCAGGGGCAGCCTGCGGTTCGCGGGGCGCGGCCGGAGAAGATCGCGGCCGGGGCGACCGAGGTGATCGCGCCGATGCGGGACGAGGTGAAGCTGGCGGGCAATCTCTACCTGCCGGCGGGCGAGGGGCCCTTCCCCTGCATCGTGCAGCGCACGCCCTACGGCAAGGATGCGATGTTCGCGAACCCGGCCGGGGCAAGAAAGTACACCGACGCGGGGTATGCCTACCTGGTGCAGGACGTGCGCGGCAAGGGACGGAGCGAAGGCTTCTACCAGGCTTTCATCAATGACGCCTTCGACGGCTACGACACCATCGAGTGGATGGCGAAGCAGCCCTGGTGCAACGGCTCGATCGGCATCACGGGCGCGAGCGCGATGGGGTACACCTCCCTGCTGGCGGCGACGATGAACCCGCCGCATCTGAAGGCGGCGTATGTGGTGGTGGCGCCGTCGACGCGCCTGACCGGCGCCTATATCGGCGGCGCCTTCAAGCAGAAGGACAGCGGCGACTGGAGCCGCGGCCAGGGCGTGGCGGAGGACGTGATCGCGCAGAGCGCCGTGAACTACCCCGCCTCCAGCTACTGGGATCGCACGGAGATCGGCGACCAGCGCAAGTATATCGACATCCCGATCTACCAGTATGGCGGGTGGTACGACATCTTCAACGAAGGCAATGTCCGCAACTTCATGTACCTGCAGCATCACGGCGCGAAGGGCGCGCGCGGCAACCAGAAGCTGGAGATGGGGCCGTTCGGGCACGGGCCGCTGTCGGGCGGGCTCGAATATCCCAATGGCGGCGGGATCGGGAACGCGCAGGGCGGGACCGACAGCGAGATGCGCTGGTGGGAGTACTGGCTGAAGGGCGTGGACAACGGGATCATGAGCGAACCGCCGGTCAAGATCTACATGATGGCGTCGGCGCGGAAGGGCGAGGCGAGCCCCAAGAACCGCTGGATGACGTTCGGCGACTGGCCGCCTGCGCCGGCGATGACGACCTACTACCTGCAGGCGGATGGAACGCTTTCGACCGCGGCTCCCACGAAGGCGTCGTCATCGCGGACCTACACGTTCGACCCGAAGAATCCGGTTCCGACGATCGGCGGGGCGAACCTCACCTTCGACCGCGGGCCGATGGATCAGCGCCCGATCGGCAATCGGCAGGACTATCTGCGCTTCCAGACGCCGCCGCTGGACAAGGACGTGGCGATCGCCGGGCCGGTCACGATGGATCTGTGGGCCTCGACCGACGGGCCGGATACGGACTTCACCGTGAAGCTGGTGGACGTCTATCCCGACGGGTACGAGGCCATCGTGCTGGATAGCGCCATTCGCACGCGCTATCGCAACGGGCGGATGCCGGACCAGATCGAGATGATGACGCCGGGCGCGCCGGAGAAGCTGACCATAGACCTGTGGGACACGGCGCTGACCTTCGAGAAGGGACACCGGATCGCGGTGCATGTCTCCAGCTCGAACTACCCGCGCATCGACGTGAACCCGAACACGGGCGGCCATCCCGGCAAGGATGTGAATACACGCGTGGCGAGGAACACGATCTACATGGAGAAGGACAGACCGAGCGCGATTTCGCTGCCGGTGCTCCATCTGCCGCAGTAGGGGAAGCGCATGCCGGGGGAGCGGACTTTCGACATCATCGTCTACGGGGCGACCGGGTTTACCGGGCGCCTTGTGGCCGAGCACATTCTGGCCACTTACGGTGTTGGTCGCGATGTGCGCTGGGCCATGGCGGGGCGCAGCAAGGCGAAGCTGGAGCAGGTGCGTTCGGAAATCGGCGGGCCTGCGGAGCTGCCGCTGATCGTGGCCGATGCGGCTGCATCCGCGTCGCTGGAGGCCATGGCGCGCCGGGCCAAGGTGATCATCACGACGGTGG
The DNA here is from genome assembly GCA_964614815.1 of uncultured Rhizobium sp. Taxonomy (GTDB): domain Bacteria; phylum Pseudomonadota; class Alphaproteobacteria; order Caulobacterales; family Hyphomonadaceae; genus UBA7672. The sequence continues at coordinate 9,441 of CAZTMG010000097.1, forward strand.
GGCCATACCAGCTCCATGGCGAAAAGCTCGTGGCGGCGTGCGTCAAGGCGGGGACGGACTATGTCGACCTGTGCGGCGAGCCGGCCTGGATGGCGGCGATGATCGCGGAGTATCACGAGCTGGCCCGCGCGTCGGGCGCGCGGATCGTGTTCTCCTGCGGGTTCGATTCCATCCCGTTCGACCTGGGCGTCGCCTATCTGCAGGAGGAGGCGAAAGCGCGGCTGGGCGTCCCCATGCAGCGGGTGCGCGGACGCGTGCGCCGGATGAAGGGCGGCTTTTCGGGCGGCACGATCGCGAGCCTGATGGCGACGCTGGAAGCGGCCAGGCGCGACACGTCGATCCTCGCGACGCTGGCCAATCCGTTCGCCCTGACGCAGGGCTTTGTCGGTCCGGTGCAGCCGACGGGGGCGGCGGTGGAGCATGACGCCTCGTCCGGGCAGTGGGCGGCGCCGTTCATCATGGCGTCGATCAACACGAAGAACGTGCACCGGACCAACTTCCTGCTGGGGCACAGGTGGGGCGCGGACTTCATCTATGACGAGATGCTGCTGACAGGCGACGGCGCGGCGGGAGAGAAGCGCGCGCGGGCGGCGAAGCGGCAGGCCGATATCCAGGGATGGCTGCTGGGGTTCCTGCCGACGCGGATGCTGCTGCGCCGGTTCGTGCTGCCCAGGCCGGGCCAGGGCCCGTCGAAGGAGGAGCGCGAGACCGGCTTCTACGAGGTGGGCTTCCACGGCGAGGCGGCGGACGGGCGCCGCCTGCGCGCCAGCGTGACGGGCGACAAGGATCCCGGCTATGGCTCGACATCGAAGATGATCGCCGAGAGCGCCCTCTGCCTTGCGCGCGATGTCGGACCCGACCAGACGCCGGGGGGCGTCTGGACGCCCGGCGCCGCGCTGGGGCGGAAGCTGATCGCGCGACTCGAGGCGAATGCAGGGATGCGTTTCCGGATCGAGGACTGAGCGGGCCGTGGCGTGGGAGCGGTCGCATCCGCCGCGCCCGCATCGAAAGGCGATAGGTGTTTATCGACTCGGATGA
>CAZTMG010000098.1:0-7907 GCA_964614815.1 uncultured Rhizobium sp.
ATACTCATACAGCGGGTTGCCCAGCGGCCTGAACTCGTACTCGCCGCCCCATGGCGCATCCCACAGCGTGGGGTCCTCGATGGTGAAGGCGTAGTGGATGCGGTCGTCGGCCACGCGGGTGAACCGCTCCGTGACCTTCAGGTTCTCCCACGATCCGGCGAATTGCTGGGCGCGGGGAATGTTGGTCGTCTCGACCACAAGCGTGTCGCCATCCCACCAGCCGATCGAGTCGCCGAAATAGGGGCGCACATCGTCATTCCGGTGCTTGGCGTTGAGACGGATGATCCGCGCATCGTGGTTCATCTCGACCGTGATCACCACCGCGTCCGGCGTCTGCACGATCTGGTAGTTGTTGTTGTAGAACCCGTTCGCCAGCATCGGCGGGCCGCCATTGCGTCCGAACGAGATGATGCAGCGCTCGCCCAGCGACCGGCGCTCATAGGTGTCGAACGCGCCGGAACCCGGGGGCATCTGCGGGGCTGGCGCCACGGAGGCGCCGGCCTTGCGGGCGGGGAACTGGCCATTCGGCGTGGTGAGGATGGAGGTGCGGCCTTCGCCGTTCACGCGCATGACGTGATTGCCCGGATCGAGCCAGCCGCGGTTGTAGCCGCCGACATCGCCGCCCGCCGCCTGGAACTCCGGCCGGGTCACCGTGGACGCCTGCCGGAACTCGGCCGGCGCATTCGGATCGGTCGGGGCGTCGCCCTCCTCGATCTCGATCTGGACGTTGCGTTCCATCTCGGCGACTTCGGCCTCGGTGTAGGTCAGCTTGTCGCCGAGCTTGGCCGGGCGGGTCAGCGGCGTCAGCGATGCGTTCGACCACACGCCCTGCAGGTCAGGATGGCCGAAGGCCGTGCGCGGGGCCTTGTAGGGGGCCGCGGCGGCCGGGGCTTCGGGCGTGTTGGTCGTCTGGGCGTGGGCGATCCCGGCGCTTGCGAGCGCCGTTCCAACGAGCAGGGCCAGGGCAAATCTCACGGGGGTCTCCTCAGTTGTCGCTTTCCGCCCTTCCCAGGCAGCATACCGGTCCTTCTAATGTGACAATTGCCGTCGGGGCAATGTGTCCTGACGCTGTCTATGGTCACAGGTCAGCGATCACTTGACTTTCCCCCGCCGATCCTGTCTTTGCGCCGCTTCCGCGCCTGAAAGGGGCGGACATGACGGGTTGTACGCCGCCGCCGTTGAAATCGCGGGCGCCATGGGGGCTCCGCCGGAGCGTGCTGAAATTGAGGTATCCATGTCTCGGCGCCAGAACGCCAAGTACAAGCTCGACCGCCGCGTTGGTGAAAACGTCTGGGGTCGTCCCAAGTCTCCGATCAACAAGCGCCAGACCCGCCCCGGCCAGCACGGCGCCCGCCGCACGAGCAAGCCGTCGGATTTCGGCCTGCAGCTGATGGCCAAGCAGAAGCTGAAGGGCTTCTACGGCGACATCACCGAAAAGCAGTTCCGCAAGATCTACGAGGAAGCCGCGCGGCGTACCGGCAACACGGCCGAGCTGCTGGTCGGTCTGCTCGAATCCCGCCTCGATGCGGTCGTCTACCGCGCCAAGTTCGCGCCGACGATCTTCGCAGCCCGCCAGTTCGTGAATCACGGCCATGTCACGGTGAACGGCAGGAAGGCGAACATCCCTTCCATGCTGCTGAAGCCGGGCGATCTGGTTCAGGTCCGTGAAAAATCGCGGAACATGGCTCTCCTGATCGAGGCGATGGGATCGGCCGAGCGCGAGGTTCCCGACTATGTGGAAGTCGATCCCAAGGCCGTTTCGGCCAAGTACGTCCGCATGCCGGGCCTGACGGACATTCCGTACGCCGCCCGCATGGAGCCGAACCTGGTGGTCGAATACTATTCGTCGTAACCACGACGTTTGCACGGAACACTGGAGAGGGCGGCCCGGCGACGGGCCGCCCTTTCGCCATCCGGCGCGTCGTTCGCCTCCTGGGTGAAACGCGAGACGCGACGCCGCCCGGGCGTTAGGCTCGCCCGGCCAGCAGGGAGCCCCCGATGTCCGATCAACCCTCCATCGACGCCGTTCGTGACGCGACACGGGTCGACCCCAAAAAGGCGAAGTCCTTCTCGCTGAAGGATCGCGGCACGCGCGGCGACAACCTGTTCGGGTCGAAGAAGGACGCCAGGGCGTCGCTGGAGGAAGACGCCCTCGCCATCAACGTGTTGCAGGACGCCATGTTCGCCTGCAGGGCCGGTGCGTTGCTGGTCGTGCTGCAGGGCATCGATACGTCGGGCAAGGATGGAACGACGAAGGAATGCTTCAAGTACACCAGCCCTCTTGGCGTGCATGTGCACGCCTTCGGCAAGCCGACCGAGATCGAGCTGGCGCACGATTATCTCTGGCGCATCCACAATGTCGTCCCGCGCAAGGGTCACATCACCGTCTTCAATCGCTCGCAGTATGAGGACGTGCTGATCGTGAAGGTCCGCAATCTCGCTCCGCCGAAACAGGTCGAGCAGCGTTACGAACAGATCAACGCCTTCGAGAAGCTGCTGGTGGAGAACGGCACGCGCGTCCTGAAGCTGATGCTCCACATTTCGCGGGAAGAGCAGGGGGAGCGTCTGCGCGAGCGCCTCGAAGTCCCCGCCAAGCGCTGGAAGTTCAATCCGTCCGACCTTGAGGACCGCAAGCTCTGGGACGAGTATCAGGCCGCCTACGAGACGATGTTGCAGCGGTGTTCGACCCCGCACGCGCCCTGGCACGTCATCCCCGCCGACAGCCGATCCCGGCGCGACGCGATTGCCGCCCGCCTGATCCGGGGAGAACTCGAAGCCATGAAGCCGGCCTATCCCGACCCCGGCTATCGGCCGGAGCACTACCAGATCGACTGACCTTCACGTATCCCCAATCTGGGGAATGGGCGCCCCGCGGTCGAGCGTCTATCAGGATCGGGCTGATGGTTGTCTGGGGACGGGCCCATCACCTGGCGCCTGAGTTGGAAATCGCGGCGCCGAAGCAGTCGGGGGCGCCGGTTGCCCGGCGCCCCCTCCATCCTTGGCCCAGGGTTGGGGGGGACGGGCCGAGGACGCCCGCTTATCGACTCCCGATGCCCCAAAGGTCAAGCAATCGCATGTAATCCACAGATCGGGAAAAATGCCCGCCGTTTCTGAGGATTTTGATTTGCATACAAACTCTGGCTTCATTTGCGGCGCCATGACGCGGGCCGGACCGCCTGCAGTCCGCACATTGCCGTCTGGGTGCTGGACCGGCTAGGCTCGCTTGCGGGAGTCGCCGCCATCGGGCGGCCCGGGGAGACGTTCGTGACAGCAGCCGCCGCCAGGGCGCGACTGGATGCAAGCCTCTTTGATCCCTCGCAGCTTCCCGCTGCGCTGGAGCAGGCGGGGCGCCTGCTCGGGTACGATTATTTCGGTCTCGTCAACGCGGATTTCACCCGGCCGCGCATCATTGCCTCCGCCCGTCAGCGCGAGGCCATCGCCAGCTATTTCAGCGGCGGCTGGGAGGAAGTCGACTATCGCATCCGCGCCGAAGCCGAGACGCCCACGGGCGCGCTCTTCCTCGACCATGTGCATGTCGACGAGCGCCTGCGTCGCGGGTCGGCCATCTACAACGAGTTTTTTACGCCGCTGGACATGTCCAACTATGCCGGCATCCGTTTCGACATCGACGGCCAGCAATGGTACTGCGCCGCCGCCCGCAGCGAGGCCAAGGGGGCCATCGCCGCCGTGGAGGCGCACAGCTTTGTCCGCGTCGCCCATGCCGCCATCCGGGCCGCCGCCTTCATCTCCCGGCTGGAAATGACCCGCGCCAGCGGCATGCTGGAGGGTCTTGAGACGATCGGCGCCGCCGCCATCCTGCTGAACGAAGACGGCATGGTCATCGGTCTCACGTCGGCCGCGGTCGCCCTGTTTGATGACGACTTCAACCTGCGCAAGGGTCGTCTGCGCGCCGCCGCCGCTGCAGATGCAGCTGCGCTGGATGGGCTTTGCGCCATGGCCCGCGCCGAGCCTCCCCCGCCGTCCGCTGTCGTGGTGCTGCGGGGCGGGGCGCAGCAGCGGGCGATCCGGATCGAAGCCGCCCGGATCACGGGCCCCGGCCTGGATGACCTGGTCGGCGCGCGGCTGATGCTGATCCTGACCAGTCTCGGCGCCGCCTGCCGCGGGCTCGCCGGCGAACTTCGCCGCCGCTACAATCTCACCGCCGCCGAGGCGGACGTGGCCGGCCTGTTCGCCGAGGGGCGCAGCATCGCCCAGATCGCGGCCCGCCGCCGCGTTGCGGAATCCACCGTCCGCGAGCAGATGAAAAGCATCTATCGGAAAACCGGCGTCCAGCGCCAGGTCGACCTTGTGCGCCTCCTCGCCGGCTTGCGGGATTGAACGCCCCGCCCCTTCCCCGTCAGCGCGTTCATCGCGGGTTCATATCGAATATCGATATTCAACGCGACAGACTGCAACGGGGTTAAGTGATGACGAAACCAGGCTTGTTCGCCTCCTCCTCCGCCGCCCTCATGCTCGCCGGCTGCGTGATCGTGGATGCCGATGTCACGGAGGCGGAATGGGGCCGCGGCGGGGACTTCGGCTACGTCTATGGGGCCGAGGTCAGCCCGCGGGGGGCGGAGGTCACGATCGTCGCGCATTCCAACGGGTGCACCCGCAAGGAGGATTTCCGTTTCGTCGTGCGCGACCATGGCGACAATGAATATTCCGTCGGTTTCCGCCGCGACCGGCCCGACACCTGCAAGGCGCTGGTCCCCGACGGCCACAGGATGACCTGGTCGTTCGCCGAGCTTGGGCTGCCGCGCAACGCCGGCATCCGCATCATCAACCCCGTGGGCCGCTAGGTCCGAGGGGCGGGCTCGGCCCGACCGCGTATCGGGTCCCAGGAACCACCCAGCCGGCCCATCGCCCGCACACAAAAAAGAAGAGGCGAACGCCGCCCCTGGATCCCGCTCCGGACCAAATCCGGAGCGGGATGAGCCTTTCCGGCGGAGGCAAAACGGCTCAGTACTTGTGCTTCACCAGCATCACTTCCATCACCCGCTTCGCATCCTCGGTCCTGAGCCCGAAATACTCGGTGATGCGGTTGAGGAAGCTGGCTTCGGAGGCCGTCAGGTCGCCATCGGCCAGGATGATCCCCGCGCATTGCGCCAGAACGGTCAGCCGCATGTCCGGCGGCACGGCCTCGCACAGCTCCCTGATGTCGGCGTTCGTGCCTTTCAGCTCGCGCGAGATCCGCGTGTTGATCGCCGCCAGCTGTTCGGGTGTCAGGCGCTTGAGGACACGCGATGTCCGCGCCAGCGCCTGTATCTCTATCTCGGATTCCGGCGTCGTCATCCCCTTTGCCGACGCTGCCGACAGCAGCAGCCCCAGGATCGCCTCGACATACGACCACCGCGTCCCGCCGGAGACGAACGACGCGGTCAGCTTCTCCAAGTCGAACGAGGCCGCCGGCCTGAAGACCGAGACCGAAGCGTCACCGTCATTTGCCATCTCGCCTCCCTGGGTCAGCCCGCGCACTATAGCGCTGGCGAATCCGAAGGAAACGTTGCCGTCTCACGCCGGCTTGCGGCGTTCAGCGCGCATCGACCGAGACGTCTCCGCCGGAAGATTCGTCCGCCGTGACGTTTGCGGGCGAGCCAAGAAAGCGGACATGGCCCCCCGCACTCGCCGAGCCGCTGGCCGAGACCCTGGCCCCAACGTCGATGTCGCCCCCGTCGGAAGCCGAAGCCGTCACGGTATCGCAGTCGAAACCTTCGCCGTCGAAACTGCCGCCGCCCGAGGCCGACAGCGTCGCGCTGGTGCAACTGCCGCCGATGTTGATGTCGCCGCCGCCGGCGACCGAAGCCTCCAGCACCCCGATACGCGCATTGTCGATGTCAATGTCCGCCCCGCCCGTCGCTTTCAGCGTGAGCATGTCCGCCTGCAGCGACACCGCGCTCACATCCGCCCCTCCCGACGCCTCGATCCACGTGAAGGCCGGCGCCGACACATTCACGACATGACGGCCCATCGACCCGAACCAGGAGATTTCGGACCTGCGGCTGACCGTCAGCTCCCGGCCAGACTGTTCGATCACGATCGAGTCGAGCCGTCCCTCGGGAGCTTCCGCACGAACGGCGTACGTCCCGGCTTGCGTCAGCACCACATCGATCCCCGCACTGGCCCTGATGCTGTCAAAGCCGCTGAGCGCATAGTCGCGTGTCTCCATAGGGCCTCCGGCCGCCATGCATCCGCCAAGGGCGGCCATCGCCGCCATCGGAAGGAACGGGATCCTGCGCGTCATGGTTGCGGGCCTCAGCGCAATTGCACCGAGCCGCCGCTCGATGATTCTTTCCGAATCTGCGTCGGCCTGCCGTGGAAGCTCACGGATCCGCCGGAGGACGCATCGCCATCAGCCAGCAGCGTCGCATAGGCGCTCGCGCTCGCGCCGGAGGAGGCATTTACCCGCGCCGCCTCGCAGCGCAGACTCTCGCCCTCGAAACTCGCGCCCGAGGAGACATTGAGTTCCAGCGTCGTGCATGCGCCCGTCAGCGACATGCTTGCGCCGGAGGACGCTTCCGCGATGACCTCCTTGAGGCTGAGGTTCGATCCTTCGAGCCGTGAGCCGGAGGACGCATCGAACTGCCTGTATGTCGGCGCCGACACCGTCACGCGGTAATGCGGCTGGTCAGGGTTGAACATCTGCGGCCTCCTGCTGATGCGCAGGGTGTCCCCGGCCACCTCGACGATCAGGTTGTCAAACCCATTGCCCTTCAGCACTTCGGCCGTCACGTCGAACGGCCCCTGGCTCACCACCGTCTCGACGCCTGCCGAGACATCGACGCGGTCGAAATTCGCATAGCTGCCGCGCAGCGTCTCCGAATAGGGTTGGCCGCTCGCCAGGCCGACGACACAGCCGGCCAACGGGAGGGCGAGGAGCGCGGGGAGGACAAAGAGGGAGCGGTGCATGGGTTTGCCCTTGTGATGCTTGTTGTGTTGTCAGCCGCCGGAGCCGGGCCTTTTGCGTCTCTGACCCCGGAATGGCTGCACGCCTGATTAATAGCTTAGTTTTTATCGAAAAACAATAAGACTCTGGAGGCGCTGTCTGATGGGCGTCAACCAAGGGCTATCGCACCGCCTCGGCCCAAAGATCCACCTGCTCGCCGGCGTGGACGCTCGCCCTGATGATGTCGCCGGGCTTGAGACCCGTCGCGTCGCCGATGAACACCGAGCCGTCGATCTCCGGCGCATCCGCCTTGGAGCGGCCGACCGCGCCGTCCTCGTCCACCTCGTCGATGATGACATCGATGGTCTTGCCGATCTGGGCCTGCGCCCGCGCATGGGCGATCTCCGCCTGCACCGTCATGAAGCGATGCCAGCGTTCTTCCTTCACCTCTTCCGCCACATGGCCGGGCAGGGCGGACGAGGCCGCGCCGGCGACATTCTCGTACTTGAAGCACCCGGCCCGCTCGATCTTCGCTTCCTTGAGCCAGCCAAGCAGGTGCTCGAAGTCTTCTTCCGTCTCCCCCGGGAAGCCCACGATGAAGGACGAGCGCAGCACCAGCTCGGGAACCTCCGACCGCCATTTCGCGATCCGGTCCGCCGTACGGTCGATATTGGCCGGGCGGCGCATGGCCTTCAGCACGTTGGGCGATGAGTGCTGGAACGGGATGTCGAGATAGGGAAGGATGCGCCCGTCCGCCATCATCGGCATCACGTCGTCGACATGCGGATAGGGGTAGACGTAGTGGAGCCGCGTCCACACGCCCAGCTCCCCCAGCCCCTCGCACAGGTCGCGGAAGCGGGTCTGCCGCTCCCTGTCGCGCCATTTGTACGGTGCATACTTCACGTCCAGTCCGTAGGCGGAGGTATCCTGGCTGATGACTAGCAGTTCCTTCACCCCGGCCTTCACCAGCTGCTCCGCCTCGCGCAGCACGGCGTCGATCCGGCGCGAGACCAGGTCTCCC
>CAZTMG010000098.1:7920-10310 GCA_964614815.1 uncultured Rhizobium sp.
GAACGAACAGCGGTGGTTGCAGCCCTCGGAAATCTTCAGGTAGGCGTAGTGGCGCGGCGTCAGTCGCACGCCGCTTTCCGGCACAAGCGACACGAATGGATGGTCCGGCGCCGGTAGATGCGCATGCACGGCCTCCATCACCTGCTCGTATTGATGCGGCCCCGTAACGGCCAGGACGCCCGGATGCCGGTCGGTGATGACATTCGCTTCCGCGCCAAGGCACCCGGTGACGATCACCTTGCCATTCTCGGTCAGCGCCTCGCCAATGGCCTCGAGGCTTTCATCGCGCGCCGAGTCGAGAAACCCGCAGGTGTTGACCAGCACAAGGTCTGCGCCCTTGTAATCCGGGGCGATCTGGTAGCCCTCCGCCCGCAGGCGCGTGATGATGCGTTCCGAATCGACCAGCGCCTTCGGACAACCGAGCGACACGATTCCGACCTTGGGCTGGGAGAGGGTGGTGGCCATGCGGCGGCCCTATACCCCCTATGCTGGCCAGACGCCAGCGCGGCCGGAACAGGCCCGCTTTCCAGCGATTCCACCCCGTGTGAGACATCTGCCCCGCAGCGAAGGCCGCCTCCGGCGTCATCCGGTTTGGGCCGGGCCGCGTAAGTTGCGGGAAGGCCACAGCGCCTCAAAACGCAGACCCTGATGAAACTCTGATACAATTTCCCGACAGGGTCGGCTCACCGCACAGAGGGCGACTCCCATGAACGCCGCAATCAAGTCTGACGCAATCCAGTTCCTGAAATCATCCATCGCGCGCTATCGCCATGAACTCGACAGCCTGCCGCAACGCGACGGCGATCCCGCCGCGTTCGGCGACCATCGTCGCCAGCTCAAGGCCCTGATCGACGACGCCTCGCGCCTCCTCGCGCAGCTCCGCCCGCGCTGACCGCTCCCCGGCTGCATCTGCCGGCTGGCGTCTGGGGGACTTTCCATGCGTTCCGCCGTGCTGCTCGCCTGTGTCGCTGTACTGGCGACGCCCGCTTTCGCCCAGACCGGCTGCCTCCTCGAAAATGCCGTCTATGCCGAGCGCGAGAATGGATACGAGCTTCGCTTCCGTCCGGTCCGGTCGTGGGAGGCGCGCGGCATGACCGAAAGCGTCTTCGATCTTGTCATGCTGGATGGTCGTCGCCTCTGGGGAGAGATCAGCGGCAACATGGGAACCAGCCGCGATGTCGGCCGCCTCGACTGGGGCTGTCGGTCCCCGACGGGAAATCGGGCGCCTCAGGGATGAGCGGCGCTGCCGACGGCCGGACATACAGCAGCGCGCCGTTTGCCCGCTCGCCGGCTCAGGGACGGGTCGCGCCAAAGGCAGGGAATGCGTTCGCCTGCTGTGACAGCGCCGCGAGGCGCGGATATCGCCCGCTTACCAGCTCCGGGAACAGTTTCGCGGCAAAGTCGTAGCCTGCCACATACGAGGCAACGACGCCCGCGGGAGGGCTGGCTGCGCCGGTGAACGGAGCTTGCGGCGTATGCGTGTCGGCGATCTCGAGCGCCTTGGCCAGCTGCATCTCGATCCTGCTGATTTCGTCCAGCCAGTGAAGCTCGACCGGCCGGCGCACGCGCTCGCCCGAAAGCGCCACCGCTTTCTCGGCGATCGTGTTGGCGAGGGCGATGCCTTGGAGATGCCTGATGCGATCCGGTCCCGACACTGGAATCAGGCGGCTGCCTTCCGGCGCCGTCTGCTCCAACCAGTCTATGATCGCCCAGGTTTCGATGAGCACCGTTCCGTCGTCGAGCTTCAACGCCGGAACACGCATCATCGGGTTGATTTCCGCGAGCGCCTCCGAGCCAGGGCCGCGCGGGGGGAGGGGCGCATGCTCGAACGCGCGCCCTTGCAGGTTCATCCACACCGCCACGCGACGCGCGAACGGCGACAGAAAGCGGCCATACAGGATCATGCGATCCTCCCCATCATGCTAGAGCGCCTTCACGATCTCCTCGCTCATCTTCTTGGCGTCGCCGAGCAGCATCATCGTGTTCTCGTTGAAGAACAGCGGGTTCTCGACGCCGGCATAGCCGCTGGCGAGCGAGCGCTTGATGAAGAACACCGTCTTGGCGTTCCACACCTTCAGCACGGGCATGCCGTAGATCGGCGATTGCGGGTTGGTTTCGGCGTCGGGATTGGTGACGTCATTCGCGCCGATCACGAAGGCCACGTCCGCCTGCGCAAAGGAGGAATTGATGTCCTCCAGCTCGTGCACCTCGTCATAGGGCACCTGCGCCTCCGCCAGCAGCACGTTCATGTGTCCCGGCATCCGGCCCGCGACGGGATGGATGGCGTAGGCGATCTCGACGCCTTCCTCCTTCAGCTTCTCGGCCATCTCCTTCAGCGCGTGCTGGGCCTGGGCCACCGCCATGCCATAGCCCGGAACGATGATGACCCT
>CAZTMG010000099.1:0-10297 GCA_964614815.1 uncultured Rhizobium sp.
GCAGGCGCATCACGCCCTGTATAAGCCCGCCGGACGCGACGGGACGCGAGGCGAGAGCGGGAACGCCGGCAATCTGCGGCTGGTGCTGCGGCTCAGCCTCGTCCGGGCGCCGGGTGAGTGCGCGCCAGAGCGAGGTCGCGTCGGAAGCGCCCAGGCCCATCGCCATGGCCGCGAACAGGATCGTGCAAAGCCCGGCGAGGGCGGACGCCCAGACCTGCGGTTCGGGAATCTTGAGCGCGGCGAAGGGCGTCGACGTGACGACCAGCATCACTTCGCCGACGACCCCGCCGAGGCCGGCCGACATGTCCCACGATTTCGGGATCGGCCATTCGGCCAGGCAGCAGGCCGCAAAGAGGATGGCGGCCAGACCCCACATCCAGGCCGCGGGGTCCTTCTGGCCGATCGCGAAGGCGCGGCGCACGCCGCCGATCATCAGGCCGAAGCCGATGAGAATGGCGGTCCAGCCAAAGCCCTGGATCAGCAGGTCGCCCAAGGCGGCGCCGACATGGCCGAACATGTTTTCGGGAACCGCATCCGCGATGATGCCGGTCGCCGGATCGCGCGCGCGGGCGACCGCCATGTTGAAGCTGGGATCGGCCGAGGAATAGGACGAGCACGCCCCGCAGATGAAGACGCCGCCCGAGAAGGCGGCGAGGCCCGACAGGAAACGGGAAAAGGTGCCCGAACCGCGGGTCTCGTAACCGTCGTCCTCGACCTGGGGCGCACGGGGATGCGGCATGCCGTCGTCCTTGGAGAAAATGGGGTCCAGAAGGCGATCCGACACTGGGACGCGCGTACTTAACGGGGTCCTACCAAGTCGCCCTCCCGATGCGAATCCGCCCGGAAAATATCGTTACGGCGCCGTTTGGACTTGTAGGGAAAGGAGATGGAAAAAGGGCCCCGGACACGCGGAGCGCGTATCCGGGGCCTGTCCCCATGATCCAGCCTTGCGGCGGTTCACGCCGCCCGGTCTAGCGGCCTTTGCCCCTGCCGGATCGTCCTGGCGGGCATTCGGACAGGCCGACGGCAGGTCTTGCCCTTATCAGGGGCGAGCCGTCGGGGAGGCGCCCAAGATTTGTGCATCGGAGGGCGAGTCGGGAGGACCGCACGGCGGTTTGCTTGTCCGGGCGCGGCGCCGCAGCGCCAATCCATGCTGCATCTGCGGGATCACCATGTCCGTGTGCGGGTGCGGTTTTTTGCGCCGGTTGCTGGTCAACCTCAGGGGAGACAAATGTTGAACAAGATCAGTCGATTGAATCGACTTTCACTTTGGGGGGGCGGTCTCAAGGCCGGTATGGCTGCACTGGCGGCCGGATTCCTGCTTTCGGCGCTGAGCCCGGTTTCGGCTCAGCCCGCGACACCCGCGGCAGAGGCTCCTCCGGCGGCCGCCGAAGCTCCGGCCGAGGCCGCCGCCACGCCAGTCGAAGCTGCTGCGCCCGAGGCGGCGCCTGCCGAACAGGCGACGCCGACCGAAGAGGCGACCACAGGGGAGGCCGCGCCAACCAACCTGCTGGCCAGCCAGCAGCCGCTGGCGGTGGAATCCGGCAATACGGCCTGGATCCTGACCTCGACTGCGCTCGTGCTTCTGATGACGATCCCGGGTCTCGCGCTGTTCTACGGCGGGATGGTCCGCAAGAAGAACGTCATCGCGATGGTCACGCAGAACTTCGCCATCACCTGTCTGGTCAGCGTGCTCTGGATGGTCGTCATCTACTCGCTGGCGTTCGGCACGAACGCCGACGAGGCGATGAACCAGTGGTTCGGCGGCTTCGATCTGGTGATGCTGACCGCGGTGACGTCAGAGACAGCCCATGCGGCGACTGCGGATCTGCCGGAATACCTGTGGGTCGTCTACCAGATGACCTTCGCGATCATCACCGTGGCTCTCATCACCGGCGCCTATGCCGACCGGATGAAATTCCTCCCGATGTTGATCTTCTCAGGCCTTTGGGCGGTGCTTGTCTATGGCCCGGTGTGCCACTGGGTCTGGGGCGGCGGCTGGATCGGCGGGCTTGGCGCGCTGGACTTCGCCGGCGGCACGGTCGTGCACATCAACGCCGGCGTGGCTGGCCTCGTTGCGGCCATCCTGCTGGGCAAGCGCAAGGGCTATCCGACCGAGAACATGGCGCCCCACAATGTCGTGCTCACCATGATCGGCGCCTCGCTGCTGTGGGTCGGCTGGTTCGGGTTCAACGCCGGTTCCGCATGGACGGCCGACGCCGCTTCCTCGGTCGCCATGCTGAACACCCAGGTCGCCACGGCTCTGGCCGCTCTCGTCTGGATGATCATCGAGATGCTGCATCGTGGCAAAGCCTCGATGCTGGGTCTTGCCTCGGGCGCCGTCGCCGGCCTCGTCGCGATCACGCCGGCGGCCGGTCTCGTCTCGCCGCAGGCCTCGCTGGTCATCGGCGCGGCGGGCGGCTTCGCCGGCTATGCTGGGGCCGTGTTCCTCAAGAAGGCCCTCAGGTACGACGACGCCCTGGATGTGTTCGGCATCCACGCGGTCTGCGGCATTGTCGGCGCTCTCCTGACGGGCGTCTTCGCCCAGGGCGACGGCGTGTCGGTCGGCGACCAGGTCGTCATTCAGGCGACGGCCGTCGGCGCCACAGTCGCCTACTCGGGCATCATGTCGGCGATCATCCTGCTGGTTCTCAAGTTCACCATCGGCATCCGGGTGAGCGAGGAAGCCGAGGATGAAGGCCTCGACGTCGCGCTGCATGGGGAGTCGGTCCACTAGCAGCACTTGCAGACCCTTTCCCGTCTCCGGCGCTGCCGGCGCGGCGACCGGGGCGAGGGGTCAGGAGCGGGGCGCGGCCAAACGGCCGCGCCCCTTTTTCTCCGACCCGGTCAGGGTCTATGTCTGGGGAATGAGCCAACCCGCCGATACCCTGCGTTGCGACGTCGCCATTGTCGGCGGCGGTCCTGTGGGGCTGACGCTTGCGCTGGCCCTTGCACGGAAGGGCTTCACGGCTGCGGCGGCAGATCCGTCCGCGCCTCCGGATGGGGGGCGTTCCGATACGCGCGCCTATTTCATCGCGCATGGTTGCTGGCGGATTTTCCGGGCCCTGGGCCTCGCGGACGAGCTCGCGGGCTTCGCCGAGCCTGTGACACAGGTGGAGGCCGAGGGACAGATCGGCGGAATTTCCTTCATCGCCGAGGAATGCTCAGAGCCGGCGCTTGGCTACATGATCGAGGCTGGCGCGCTGGCCGATGTGCTGCATGCGGCGTGCAAGGCCGAGACGGGCGTCACGCTGCTCAATGGCGTGCGGGCCGAGACCGTTGTGTTCGGGCCGGGCGCGGCGACGCTTGACCTCGGGCGCCGCCGGATATCGGCGCCTCTGGTGGTGGGATGCGACGGGCGCAACTCACTGGTGCGCCGGGCGGCGGGCTTGCGCTTCGAGGGCCATGACCATGATGCAGCGGCGATCTCCGCCACGGTGATGCTGGCGCGGCCGCACAATGGCGCTGCACGCCAGATCTTCCTGCCCAACGGGCCCATGGCCGTGCTGCCGCTCAAGGACAATCGCGCCAACCTGATCTGGACCGAGAGCAAGCGCGTCGCCGAAGCGCTGGCTGCGCTCGACGCGCGCAGCTTCGAGCTGGAGCTTGCCAGGAAGGCGGGGGCTTTCCTGCCCGACGCCCGGCTTGCAGGCCCCCGCCTTGCCTTTCCGATCGGCCTCCATGTCGCCGAGCGCTTCGATGGTCATCGTGTGGCGCTTGCGGGCGACGCTGCGCATGTCATCCATCCGCTGGCCGGGCAGGGATTGAATCTCGGCCTCAAGGATGCGGCGGCCCTGGTCGATGTGGTCGTGGAGGCGGCGCAGGCCGGCCTCGATATCGGCTCTGCGAGCGCGCTGGCTCCCTATACAACCTGGCGCCGCGCGGATGTCGTGGCCATGGCGGCGGCCATGGAAGGTTTTGCACGCACGTTCACGTCGGCCTTGCCTGTGCGGCTGGCCGCCGGAGCGGCCATGGCAGCGGCTGGCATGCTTCCGCCGGCGCGCAAGCTGTTCGCCCGCGCGGCAGGGGGCGATCTGGGCGACCTGCCAAGCCTGATGGCCCGCTGAAAGCGGCCGTTAATCGGTTGGTCAGCGGCAGGCTTCAGGGTCGCCGCGATGACCACGAACCCTGATCACGCACATTCCGGCGATGGCGGCCCGGCGTCGTTGATGGGCGCGCTTGTGCGCAGCTGGCCGGGGGTCGCCCTGGTCGTAGACGGCAAGGGACGCATCGTGACGGCGAGCCCGCTCTCCGGGTTCATCGCCGGCATGCGCGCGCCATTCGTTCTGCCGGCGGCGGCCATCGCCTCGCAGCTTGTCGACGAGGCCGGGCGCAACTGGCGTGTCTCGGCGCCAGTGTCCGGCCTCAGGCTGGCGATGTCGGAGCAGCGTGAATCGCCGGATGCAGCGCATCGCTTCACCGCCGCCGTCAGCCATGAGATCCGCACGCCGCTCAACGGGATTCTGGGCATGGCGGCGCTGCTGGAGGAGACGGACCTGTCGCCTGCCCAGCGGGACTATGCCGCCGCCATACGCAAGTCTGGAGCGCGGCTGCTCGACCTGCTCAACAATGTGCTGGACTATTCGCGCATGGAGGCGGGCGACATACCGCTCGACATTGCGCCCTTCGAGCCAAGCGAGATCGTGCAGGATGTCGCCGAACTCCTGGGTCCGCGCGCGCATGCGGCCGGACTCGACATTGCGGGCATCGTCGATCCGGATCTTCCTCCGCGACTTCTGGGCGATGCCGGCCGGTTGCGGCAGATCCTCTTCAATCTCGCCGGCAACGCCATCAAGTTCACCGAGGCCGGCGCCGTGCTGATCGAGGCGCGGCCGGGCCCGGACGGGCTGGGGCTTGAGCTGGTTGTGCGCGACACGGGGGCCGGCGTGCCGGAGCATGCCAGGGCGCGCCTGTTCGACGCCTTCAGCCAGGTCAGTGCGGGGGACGCCCGCCGCGATGGCGGCGTTGGTCTGGGACTGGCGATCGTCGCACGGCTGGTCGAGGCGATGAAGGGCAGGGTGATTCTCCACTCGTCCTATGGTCATGGCGCGATGTTTGTGGTTTCGCTTCCGCTTCCGGCTGCGTCGACGGCGCGGCCGAGGCCAGGGCCGCCGGGACGGATGAAGGTAGCGATCGACCTGCCGCCCGCCTCGATGCTGGCCTGCATGTCGGCGCTGGGCCGTGAAGGGGCGCTGGCGACGGATGCGGCCGAGGCCGACCTCGTCATCATCGATGCGGCGCGGCCGCCAGCGAGGATCGAGGCCGTCGCCCGAAGGACGCAGACACTGGTCGTGCTCCGTCCTGGCGATCGCTCACGCATCGAGCAGTTCAAGGCAATGGGATGTGCAGGCTATCTCATCCGTCCCCTGAGAGCCTCCTCGATCATCGAGCGGGTCGGCCTGCATGCGGCGGGCCGTTCGCGCGTCGAGCCGCTGGAGGACGAGAAGAAGCCGGGCGAGGCGGGAACCGTGCTGATTGCGGACGACAATGCCGTGAATGCTCTGCTTTTCCGCTCGGCGCTGACGGCGGCGGGATTCCGGGTCGACACCGTGGGAACCGGCGCCGAGGCGCTGGAAAGGCTGGATGAAAACCTGTACTCGGTTGTCTTCATGGATATCCGAATGCCGGTGATGGACGGTCTGGAGGCGACGCGGCGTATCCGTCGCCTCGACGGACCTGCGGCTGAGACCCCGATCATCGCCCTGACGGCCGACATCGACCCCGAATTGGAAGACCGCGCACGTGAGGCGGGCGTGACGCAGCTGGCCGCCAAGCCGATCGATCCGCCGCGGCTGCGCGAGCTTGCGCTGCGCTGGGCCGCGCCCCGTCGACAGGCTGCCGAATGATGGACGATGTCGCGACAACGCCCCCGCACGAGGGCAAGCAGAAGCGCACCCGCGCCGAATACGTGATGTACGGGCTGGGCTTTGCCTCGGGCCTGCCGTTCGCGCTGTTGTCAGGCTCGCTGGGCGTCTGGCTCACAAATGCAGGCATGTCCTTCGGCGCCATCGGGGCGCTGTCGTGGATCGGACTCTTCTACGCCTTCAAGTTCATCTGGGCGCCGATGTTCGACTGGCTCGTGCCGCCATTCGCCAGGACGGCGGGACGTCGTCGGGCGTGGATGGGCCTTTGCCAGATCGTGATCGCGGTCTGCCTGTTCGGCATGACCTTCGTCGATCCGCGCCAGAACATTGTCCTCTTTGCGATCTTCGGCGTGGTGGCCGCCTTCGCGTCGGCGAGCCAGGACATCGTGATCGACGCCTGGCGCATCGAGACAGCACAGACCCCGCGGATGCTGGACCGCATGTCGGTGCAGGTGCAGATGGGCTACCGGCTCGCGTCCCTGCTTGGCGGCGCGGCTGCGCTTCTGTTGACCGACATGTGGCGAACGGTCGCCGATCCCGCCGCAGGCTGGGCGCCGACGGTCGCCATCATGGCGGTGGTGATGGCGTGCTCGCTGCTGGCCACATGGTTTGCGCCCGAGCCCGTCTTCAGGCCGCCCGTCGACGAGGCCGGCCAGATGTCGGAAGAGACAAAGAAGCTGCGCGCCCGTTCGGCGGTTCCTGTTGCGGCGGGCTGGGCCATTTCGGCGATGCTCCTGCTCGGCTTCATGTTCCATTCGCTCGCAAATCCGTCCGCGAGTTTCGCCGCCTTCCGCGATGCGGCGACGCCATGGATCCTTCTCCTGACCATTGGCGCGCCGCTGGCTGTTTCCTTCTGGCTTGCGCGCAAGCCGGGTGTCGTCGAGGCGCCGATGAAACCCCGCTCGATCGCGGATGCGCTGTTCGAGCGCGTGCTCGCGCCGATGGCGGACCTTGTCCGGCGCTACTGGCTGTGGTCGCTGCCGGTCCTCCTGCTGGCGATGACCTATCGTATCGCGGATTCGATGTGGGGCTCGTTCGCGCAGCCTTTCTACATCGCCATTCTCGGCAATTCGAATTCCGACGTGGCCGTGGCGCAGAAGCTTATCGGCGTGGCGATGACGATGGCCGGCATCGCGCTGGGCGGTCTTGGCGTCGTGATGATGGGCCGGATGTGGGCGCTTGTCGTCGGCGCCGTGTTCGCGGCCGTGACCAACCTCCTGTATGTGGATCTCGCGTATGGCGCAGCCTGGACAAGCGAGTTCCTGCAGGTGACGCGGCTTGGCGCGCTGTTTGACTGGGTTATCGGCGGCATTGTCGGCTGGGTGAATTCCACCGGCGCCACAATATTCCAGTCCGTGACGCCCGGACCCAAGATCAACCAGCTCACGACCGTGATCGCGATGGAGAACCTTGCAGGCGGGTTCGCCAGCGCCGTCCATGTCGTCTGGCTGTCCTCGATCATCAACAAGCGTTACGCCGCCGTGCAGTACGCTCTCTTCGGCTCGCTCGCCCTGCTGATCGGCGTCATTTTCCGCCCGCGCCTCGGCGAATATGTCGACGCCGTGAAGGACATGGGAATCGATGCGCAGGCCATGCGCTTTGCCGATATCTTCCACCTCGCCATGTGGGTCGGCTTTCTCGCCGTGGCGCTGTGCTTCGTCGAAATGTACCGCCAGCGGCGCGAGAAGCTCGCCGCCCGGTCGGCGGCGCAGGCTGCGGAATAGGGGCCGCTCAGCTGGTCGTGGCGTAGGCCGCGAACGCTGCGAGATTCACGATGTCCTGCGCCGTTGCATCGAGCTGGGCGATCTGGACCGAGGAGGTGAGCCCGAACAGGAGCGGTCCGATGACAGTCGCTCCGCCAAGGGCGGCGGCAAGGCGCGTCGAGATCGCCGCAGAATGGACCGCCGGCATCACCAGCACGTTCGCCGGGCCTGTCAGGCGGCAGAAGGGATAGAGCCTGCGGGCCTCCGGATAGAGCGCCACGTCGACGGCCATCTCGCCATCATACTCGAAGCCGACATCCCCCTTCGCATCCAGGAGGGCGACGGCGTCGCGGACCTTGGCCATGCGCTCGCCCGGCGGGTTGCCGAACGTGGAATAGGACAGGAAGGCGAGGCGCGGCGTGAAGCCGAGCGTCTTGGCCGCGCCCGCGGCCGACAGCGCGATCTGCGCCAGGTCTTCCGCTTCGGGCATTTCGGTGACGCTTGTGTCCGCGATCAGCATCGGGCCGGCCTTGCCGATGATGATCGAGACGCCGATCGGACGAACATCCTCGCGCTCGTCAATCGCCATGAGGACGTCGGAGATCGAAGTCGCGTAGTTGCGCGTGACGCCGGTCACCATGCCGTCGGCGTGACCGAGCGCGACCATGGCGGCCGCGAACACGTTACGGTCCTGGTTGATCAGGCGCTGGGCGTCGCGTTGCAGGTATCCCTTGCGCTGGAGACGCCTGTACAGGAAGTCGGTGTAGGTCTCGTTCTGGTCGGACACGCGGGCGTTTGTGATCGTGATCTCGCCGGCGGGAATGCCGAGCAGCTGCATGTTCCGGGTCACCTGCTCGTCGCGGCCCACCAGCACGGGATCGCCCAACTCCTGGGTCTTGAATTGCCAGGCGGCGCGGATCACGGCCGGCTCCTCGCCTTCGGCGAACACGATGCGTTTTCGTTTTTCGCTGCGCACCTTGCCGTAGATGCGCTGGAGGAAGGATGCAGCCGGATCGAGACGCTGGGCCAGCGAGTCGCGATAGGCCTGCATGTCGGCGATGGGCTTGCGGGCCACGCCCGTGTCCATTGCGGCCTGCGCGACGAAGGGCGGCACATACCAGATGAGGCGCGGGTCGAACGGGGCGGGAATGATGTAGTCCGGCCCGAAGCTGGGGCGTGCGCCGGCATAGGCCGCGGCGACCTCGTCGGGCACATCCTCGCGGGCGAGCTGCGCCAGCGCGCGGGCGGCGGCGACCTTCATCTCCTCGTTGATGGTGCGTGCGCGCACGTCGAGGGCGCCGCGGAAGATGTAGGGGAAGCCGAGCACGTTGTTGATCTGGTTGGGATAGTCGGAACGCCCCGTGGCGATGATGGCGTCGGAGCGGGCCTCCCGGATTTCCTCCGGCGTGATTTCAGGGTCCGGGTTGGCCATGGGGAAGACCATCGGATTCTTCGCCATGGACTTCACCATGGCCTGCGTGACCGTGCCCTTGGCCGAGAGGCCCATGAACACGTCGGCGCCTTCGAAGGCCTCGGCCAGCGTGCGTTTCCTGGTCTTGACCGCGAAGGCGGACTTGAACTGGTCCAGGCCTTCGGTGCGGCCCTCATAGACCACGCCCTGCCGGTCGACCACCAGGATGTTGTCGCGCTTCACGCCGATGTGGCGGATGAGGCCCGCGACGGACAGGCCAGCCGCCCCCGCGCCCGAGATCACGACCTTGACGTCTTCGAGTTTGCGCCCGGTGATGAGACAGGCGTTGATCAGGCCGGCGGTTGCGATGATGGCGGTGCCGTGCTGGTCATCGTGGAAGACCGGGATGTCGAGCTTCTCGCGCAGCTCGCTCTCGATGATGAAGCATTCGGGCGCCTTGATATCCTCGAGATTTATCCCGCCCCAGGTGGACCCGATCGCGCGCACGCATTCGATGAATTTCTGCGGGTCCTTCTCGTCGACCTCGATGTCGATGGAGTCGACGTCGGCAAAGCGCTTGAAGAGGACGGACTTCCCCTCCATCACCGGCTTGGACGCCATCGGGCCGAGATCGCCCAGACCCAGGATGGCGGTGCCGTTCGAGATGACGGCCACCATGTTGCCCTTTGAGGTGTAATCGTAGGCGAGGTTGGCGTCCTTCGCGATCGCGAGAACCGGAACGGCCACGCCCGGCGAATAGGCGAGCGACAGGTCCTTCTGCGTCGCCATCGGTTTTGTCGGCGTCACCGACAGTTTCCCCGGCTGTGGATAACGGTGGAAGGCGAGGGCTTCCTCGTCGGTGAAGCTGGGGCGTTTCGAGGTCATCTGTCGAACTTGGGGCTTTGGGACTTGAGAGCGGCGTCGCGGGTCACTAGGCAGGTCTCGCCGAAGACGCTGGCGTCCGGCGAGACAGGCGGGCATTCAGCCGCAAACGGGGTTTGAATCAAGCGTGAAAGGGCGGGATTCCCCTTCGCATGAGCAGGAAGTTGCTCCGCCAGCCGGCCCTTCTGGCGGCGGGGCGCCCTCGGCCGAGGGCGCGACGCCCTACATGGCCCAGTATCTGGACATGAAGGCGCGCTGCCCGGACGCGCTGTTGTTCTTCCGTATGGGCGATTTCTACGAGCTGTTCTTCCAGGATGCGATCACGGCGGCGCAGGTGCTGGGCATCACCCAGACCCATCGCGGCCAGCATAACGGCCAACCCATCCCCATGGCCGGCGTCCCCCACCACGCCGCCGAGGGCTATCTCTCGCGACTGA
>CAZTMG010000100.1:0-10241 GCA_964614815.1 uncultured Rhizobium sp.
TGTCGCCGTCACAGGCGAGCCGGGCGTGCTGCAGCAGGGCGGCGGAGCGACCCGAAACGTCAGCAGCCAGACGCATCAGGGCGCCGAGGGCGCGCGCCCTGCCTGCCAGATTGGGGTCCAGCAGCTTCTCGCTGACATCGTTGCGGACGCCGCGCTTGAAACGGGAGGCCACGGCCAGTGCAAGGGCGGCGCGGTCCCGATGCGACAGGCCGGAGAGCGGCGCACGCGCGACAAGGTCGAAGGCCAGTTCGGCGCGATGGTCCGGGTGCAGCAGGGCGCCGATATCGACCAGACGACAGGCGGCGGCGGTCAGGCGGGCATTGAGTGTGTAGGGAGCAGCCTCGTTCGCCCATTCGGCAAGGGCGCGACCGAATTCCGCGGCCTGCTCGTCCGCAATCAGGGCGTCGAGGCCGGCATCAAGCGGATCCTCTTCGCGCTCTGCGGGATCAAGGCTGTCGAAGATGATGCCCTCGCGTACGCCATAGGAGGAGATCATGACGGTCTTGAACTTGCCGATGTCGATCACGGCCTTCAGCACGGCGGCGGCATAGGGAATGGTGGATGCTCGCTTGCGGGCGACCTCGGTGACAAGCTCGGCGTGCTTCTTGCCGGCGAGAAGTTCAGAGAGAAGCTTCGAGAGGTCGGCGGCGTCCATCTCATAATTCTGCAGCATGTGCAGCGGCGCGCGCGTCAGCTCCATGTGGATCGTGCCAATCGAGCGCCAGGCGCCGCCGACAGCAAAGAACATGTCGCCGGCCTTCTTCAGCTCAGCCGCGCCGGAGAGGATATCCTTCACACGGGACATCACCTTCTCTTCGCTGAACGCGCCGCCAATGTCGAGTGCGAGCGGGCCGAGCGGATAGGTGGAGCCGCTCTCATACCGGCCATGGGGGAGACGCGCGAGTTCGAGGCTGGAGCCGCCGAGGTCCCCGACGACGCCATCGACGCCCGGAGTTCCGGCCAGAACGCCCTCGGCCGCAAAACGGGCTTCATCCGCGCCGGAAAGGACACGCAGGACGATGCCGGTTTCCCTTTTCACGCGCTCGACGAACTCCTTGCCGTCTGCGGCTTCGCGGACGGCGGCAGTGGCGAAGGGAAAGAGCGCCTCGACCTTCTGGGCGCGCGTGATGGAGGCGAAACGGGAAAGGGCGGCGATCGCCAGTTCGACCCCTTCGGGATTCAGTCTGCCGGTGGAGCCCAGGCCACGACCGAGACCGGCGAGCACCTTCTCGTTGAAGCGGGGCTGCATGGCGCGCCCGCGGACATCATAAACGACAAGACGAACCGAGTTCGAGCCGACATCCATGACGCCGATGCGACGCCAGCGAACGGCCCTTGCAGCCTGCTTCGTCCTGGATGATGCGGTCGCCGCCATCCGCGCGCCTCTGCTCCCTTGTCTGGCAGAGGCCGGGCCGGCGAGCCGGTCCTAGCCCCTGGGCTTGAGCTGCGGCGGCGTGGCCAGCCGCAGCGCGCTTCCCCGGCCAGACAGGCTGGGGTTTTCTAGGAAATATTCGTGCGCCGAGAAGGGCTGGCGGCCCCTGCCCGTCGCGCTACGCACATAGCGTCCATCCGGGCGCAACGTCCAGCTTTGCGCGCGGTCGTTGAGGTTCGCCAGCATGATCTGGTCCAGGACCTGATTATGAACCGTGGGATTCTTGATCGGCGTCAGCGTTTCCACGCGGCGGTCGAGGTTTCGGCCCATCCAGTCCGCAGAGGTGATGAAGACCTTCGCCTCGTCCGACGGCAGCCCATGACCAGCACCGAAGCAGACGATTCGCGCATGTTCGA
Organism: uncultured Rhizobium sp.; assembly: GCA_964614815.1. GTDB lineage: Bacteria > Pseudomonadota > Alphaproteobacteria > Caulobacterales > Hyphomonadaceae > UBA7672. The sequence continues at coordinate 1,789 of CAZTMG010000100.1, forward strand.
GAAAACGACCAACGATAGAGCGGACTTCGATATTTTCCGACAGGCCCGGAACGCCGGGCCGCAGGCAGCAGATGCCGCGAACCACCAGCTGGATCTGCACGCCGGACTGGCTCGCCCTGTAGAGCGTGTCGATGACCGTCTCGTCGACCAGCGAGTTGAGCTTGGCCCAGATCTGCGCCGGGCGTCCGGCCCTGGCGTGGGCGATCTCGTCCTCGATAAGCTGCAGCAGCGTGGTCTTGAGGTTCACCGGTGAGATGGCCATCGCTTCCATCTGCTTCGGCTTGGAATAGCCGGTGACATAGTTGAAGAGGCGGCCCGCGTCGCGGCCGATCACCTCGTCGGCGGTAAAGAGCGAGAGGTCATCATAGAGCCGCGCCGTGATCGGATGGTAATTGCCTGTGCCGACATGCGTGTAGGCGCGGAGGCTTCCCGCCTCGCGACGGATGACCAGTGAAACCTTGGCGTGGGTCTTGAGCTCTATGAAGCCATAGACCACTTGCACGCCAGCGCGTTCAAGATCGCGCGCGAGCCGCAGATTGGCCTCCTCATCGAAGCGAGCCTTGAGTTCGACAAGAGCGGTGACATTCTTGCCCGCCTCCGCCGCCTCGATCAGCGCAGCCACGATCGGGGAGTTCTTCGAGGTGCGGTAGAGCGTCTGCTTCACAGCGACGACATCCGGGTCGCGCGCGGCCTGACGCAGGAACTGGGCGACAACGTCGAATGATTCGTACGGGTGGTGAACGAGGATATCCTTCACGCGGATCGCGGCGAAAATGTCGCCGTTGTGCTCGCGGATGCGTTCGGGGAATCGTGGCTCGAACGGACGGAAGACGAGATCGGGTCGATCATCGACAATCAGTTCGCGCAGCTGGTTCATGCCCATGATGCCGTCGACTTCGACGATATCCATCGGCTCTGCGCCGATCTCCTCGATGAAGAAGGTCTTGAGGTCCTCCGGCGCACCACGATCGATCTTTAGACGCACGATCCGTCCACGGCGACGCTGTTTCAGCAGGATCTCGAATTCACGGACGAGGTCTTCAGCCTCTTCCTCGATCTCGATGTCGCTGTCGCGGATGACGCGCAGAATGCAGCGACCGTGCGAGATACAGTCAGGAAACAGCTTGTCGAGGAAGAGCGTGATGACATCTTCGAGCGCAATGAAGCGGCGGCTTTTTGCAGTCGCAGGCAACTCGATGAAGCGCTCGACATGGGTTGGGATCGGCACGAGGGCGCGAAGGCGTGCGCCGTCCTCCTGCCGATGCAGGTTGTAGCCCACCGCGAAGCCCTGGTTCGGCAGGAAGGGGAATGGATGCGACGGGTCGATGGCGAGCGGGGTCAGGACCGGGAAGACTCGTTCCAGGAAACGCGCACGCAGCCATTCGGTGTCGGCCTCGGAGAGGTCGATGGGGTCAACCACGGCGAGGCCGGCCTGCTTCATCTCGGCGCGGATCGTCATCCAGATGCGCTGCTGTTCGGCCATGAGATGGCCAGCTTCGACAGCGATGCGTTGAAGCTGCTGGGCGGGCGTCAGGCCGTCTGCGCTCGCGCGCGTGATCCCGGTTCGCGCCTGCTGGCGAAGGCCGGCCACGCGAACCATGTAGAATTCGTCGAGGTTGCTCGCGGAGATCGAAAGGAAACGCAACCGCTCAAGCAGCGGATGGCGGGTGTTCTCCGCCTCTTCCAGCACGCGCATGTTGAACTTGAGCCATGAAAGCTCGCGATTGAAGAATCGCTCCGGCGACCCCGCCAGCGGCGAGGTGACGCCTTGGGCCTCCCGGCTCTTGGGCACGGCTTCACGCGCTCGTGTGCGCCCGGACCTGTCCGTTCGGTCTGCCATCATCGCCCAGTGTCCTCGGCCGGTCTCGCGCCGGCCATGGGGACCTGCGTACCAGCAAGAGATTACAGAACTTTTGCCCGGCCGGCAGAACTCAGCCCGGGTCCATGCCGAGGGCGACAAGGACCGCACGGGCCGACCTGAGCCCCTCGGCGCGGCCAGGAGTACGGGCGATCTGGTCGGCGACGCGCCCAACAGCCTCCCAGGACGGCTCCATCCGCCTGGAAAGGTAGTTCACTGATTCTTCTGGAATATTCAGATGTCGAAGCGCGCATTCCTCACGCAGCCGGGCCGCAAGCGTGGCGTCATCCGGCGAATCGATGGCGGCGAGGGGCATCGCGGCGAGGCGGGAGCGGAGGTCGGGGGGGGAGGAAAACCAGCCGGCGGGCTGGCCCTGCCCGGAGAGGAGGAGGGGGGTGAGGCGGTCGCGGCAGAGGTTAAGAACAGCCAGGAGGGCGGGGGCGGCGGAGGGATGATCGGCATCGTCGACCGCCAGCGCCGACACGGACAGCCGGGCGATCTCGTCGATGTCGGCGCGCGCCAGCGCCTCGCCCGTCACCAGCGCGGCGCCGGCATCCTCGGCCCAGAGCCGGAGGAGACGGGTGCGGCCGGACCGACGTTCGCCCACGACTGCAAACTGACGGCCAGGCCAGAGACGCCAGCGGCGGAGCGCTGTGACGACTGTGGCGTATGACCCCGTCTCGATGACGGGCCGCGTGCTCTCGTCAGCCTTCGGGAAGTCGAGGAAGAGCTGGCCGGGATGTCGTGCGCCGCCCGACGGGCTGGAAATCATGGCGATCCCGAAGCCCGCAATTCCCACCCGCCGCCGGCGCCAGTGTGCAGGTCCACCCCGCGCGAGCGGAGGTCGGCCGCCAGCTGGTCCGGCCTGCCGGCATAGGAGAAGGTTATGTCCGCGCCGGAGACGCTGATGGACTCGATGTCGAGATCACGCACCAGGCGCGAGCTTTCGAGTCCCTTCCGGATGCGCGTCCACTGCTGCAGGTCCTGGAAGCGGGCGACGACCGAAACACTTGTCGCGCCGGTCGAACGCACGACGGAAGCAGCCTTCCACGCACGTTCCAGCTCTGCGACTGCACCGGCCTGGGCGGAGGCGAGACTGACGAACGGACCGACGACGCCAATCGTGGGATTTGGCACGCTGGCCCGCATGTCCGTCAGGCGGACATAGTATTGCGGACCCTGCATGTAGGCTTCGGCAATAACGCCATGGTCGGCGCGGGTCTCAGCCAGTTCGGACTGTATGTCAGACGTCGAGGGACGTTGCGGCCACGCGCGTGTCGAGGCGATGTAGGGCGTAAGCGAGGTATCGTCGGACTTGCCGACGACGCCGGTCGCGGTGCGCGTCACCCAGGCTGACGCCCAGTCCGCAGCATTCACATTGGCGGCGGCAACGGGAACGATCAGCGCGAGTGCAGCCTGCTGGTCGACAAAGGGAACGCCGCGCTGTTCAAGGTAGGCGCGCACGTCGTCCTCGTGAAAAATCCAAGTGACCACGCCGGAGGAACGGATGCCGCCGGCGACAGGCGAACTCTTCACCTCGCCCTGCGTCTGGTAGCTGCGATAGAGGCGGGCGACGGCGGAGGCTTCGATCGGCTGGCTCGCGCGGGACCGGTCTTCCGGCAGGGTGAGGCGTTCGATCAGGCGCTGGGCGCCGACGAGGCGCGCCTCGTTCCTGCCCTGAAGACTGGCTTCGGCGGCGCTTGGCGCCACGGCGTCCGCCACCAGGTCCTTCACCCGGTAGACTGGATTCTGCGCCAAGGCGACGCCGGCAAGCGCGGCGGAAGCAACAATAAGCGTAACGAATCTGGCGATTATGCTCATGGGCGGCATACCTATCAGCGCCTTCCGGCCAATGTAAGGCAGGTTGTGCATGATCGCCTTGTCATGCTGGCGATAAACCGAATTCTCGTGTTAGTGGCCGCGCATGAGCGGCACGGATTCCAACACCCCCCTGACCTATCGCGACGCAGGCGTCGACATCGATGCCGGCGATGCGCTGGTCGATGCGATCAAGCCGCTGGCCGCCTCGACGCGGCGGCCCGGCGCCGATGGCGCCCTCGGCGGATTCGGCGGGCTGTTCGACCTGAAAGCGGCGGGGTTCAAGGACCCGGTTCTTGTTTCGGGTACGGACGGAGTCGGCACCAAGCTGATGCTGGCCTTCGCCACCGGGCGCCACGAGACCATCGGCATCGACCTTGTCGCCATGTGCGTGAACGACGTGCTGGCGCAGGGCGCGGAGCCGCTCTTCTTTCTCGATTATTTCGCCACCGGAAAGCTCGATCCGGCCACGGGCGCGAAAGTCGTTTCGGGCATCGCCGAAGGATGCCGGCAGGCGGGCTGCACGCTGATCGGCGGCGAGACGGCGGAAATGCCGGGAATGTATGCACCCGGACATTATGACCTTGCAGGCTTCGTCGTCGGGGCCGCGGAACGGGAGGACATCCTGCCGAAGCTCGACGCCATGAAGGCGGGTGACATTCTGGTCGCCCTGCCCTCGTCCGGCCCGCATTCGAACGGCTACTCGCTGATCCGCAAGATCGTAGAGCGCTCGGGCCTCGGCTGGGACGCTCCCGCGCCTTTCGAGCCCGGCAAGACGCTGGGCGAGGCGCTGCTGGCGCCGACGACGATCTATGTGAAGGCGCTGCTGCAGCTGATCCGCAACAAGCGGATCAAGGGGCTAGCGCACATCACGGGCGGCGGGCTGACCGAAAACACGCCGCGCATGCTCCCGGACCATCTCGTTCCGAAGATCGACTACAAGGCCTGGACACCGCCGCCGGTTTTCCAATGGCTTCAGCAGGTCGGCAGACTGTCGGACGACGAGATGCACCGCACGTTCAACTGCGGCGTCGGCATCGTGCTGGCGGTGGATCCGGTGGCGGCCAATCCGCTGATGGAGCGGCTGGCAATGGAAGGGCATGAGCCCTTCGTGATCGGCGAGCTGGCAAGCGCCTGAGTCCATGCGCGTGACACCGAAGAGGCTAGGCATCCTGATCTCTGGCCGCGGCACCAACATGGAGGCGCTGCTGCAGGCGGCGCAGCAGGACGACTGCCCGTACGAGCCCGTCATCGTCATTTCGAACAGGCCCGGCGTTGGCGGTCTGGAGAAGGCGGCGGCATATCGTGTTGGGGCGACCACTATCGACCACAAGCTTTATGGCAAGGACCGCGAGGCGTTCGAGCGCGCGGTAGACGCCGAGCTGAAGGCGGCGGGCGTCGAGCTGGTGGCCCTGGCGGGGTTCATGCGCGTGCTGACGCCATGGTTCGTGACGGAATGGGCCGGGCGCCTGATGAACATCCATCCTTCGCTGCTACCCAAGTATCCGGGGGTGGACACGCACAGGCGCTGCCTCGAGGCGGGCGACACGGTTCATGGCTGCACGGTGCACCAGGTGACGCCAGGCGTGGATGAGGGCCCGGTTCTCGGACAGGCGGAGATCGACGTCCTGCCGGGCGACACGCCCGACGCGCTGGCCGCGCGCGTGCTGAAGGCCGAGCACCTGCTTTATCCGCGCTGTCTTGCGGCCGCCGTTCGCGGGGATATTGCGCGAGTGAAGGCGACTGTGGTTGTGGACGGCATCCAGGTGCGCCTCGACGCGCCCCGGGCCTGACGACGACCGCTGGACGCGCCCTCCCCCTCGGCGCTACCTACCCGCCATGACAAAGACCGATATCGAGACCCGCAAGGCCCGCGCCCATTCCTGGTTCCTGCAACTGCAGGGCGACATCATCGCGCGGTTCGAGGCGCTGGAGGATGAGGCGGGCCCTCCGCTCTATTCCGGCAAGGCCGGGCGGTTCGAGAAGACGCCGTGGAAACGGGGCGACTGCGCCGAGGATCTCGGCGGGGGCACAATGGCCATCATGAAGGGTCGGCTGTTCGAGAAGGTCGGCGTGCATGTGAGCTGCGTCTACGGAACCTTCGCTCCGGAGTTCGCGAAGACCATTCCCGGTGCGGACAAGTCGGACGGAAAGTTCTGGGCGGCAGGCATTTCCCTGATCGCCCACATGGCGAACCCGCGCGTTCCTGCAGCGCACATGAACACGCGGATGCTGGTGACGTCCGAAAGCTGGTTCGGCGGCGGGGCGGATCTGACGCCGCTGCTGGCCTATCAGCGGGAGCAGGACTTTCCGGACGCGGTCGATTTCCACGCGGCGATGAAGGCGGCGTGCGACGCGCACGGGACCGATTATCCCGCGATGAAGAAGCACTGCGACGAGTATTTCCACCTGCCCCATCGCAACGAACCGCGGGGTATCGGGGGGATTTTCTATGACCGTTACAACTCTGGCGACTGGGAGAAGGACTTCGCCTTCACGCAGGATGTCGGTCGGCATTTCGCGGATATCTATCCGCGGATCGTCAAACGGCGAATGGCGGAGAGCTGGTCGGCGACGGAGCGCGAGGAGCAGCTCGTGCGGCGCGGCCGGTATGTGGAATTCAATCTGCTCTACGATCGCGGGACAACCTTCGGCCTCAAGACCGGCGGCAACGTCGCGAGCATCCTCTCGTCGATGCCGCCCTTGGTGAAGTGGCCGTAAGGAAAATCAGGTCCCGGAAGGGGGAGCAGCCTTCCGGGACCTCAGTGGACCCTGGGAGCCTGGGACGCTTCCTGCCTAGTGAACAAGGCCGACCGAGCCGCAGGTAGCTTCGATCACCTTGACATCGGCCTCTGCGACGTGAAGGCCGAGTTTCTCGAGAAGCTTGTCGACCGGGTCGAACAACAGCTTCTGCGCGACGGAGAGGCCGCCCAGCTGCAAGCCGAGGCCGGAGCGGACGGGCTTGTAGGTCTGGGCGTCGATATCGGTTCTGGTGAAGGTGAGTTTCTTCGACTCGTCCTTGCCGAGCTTCACCGCAATGCGGGGCAGGACGGACGCCTTGACGCCGACGCTGGCGGCTTCTGTCTTCGCCTTGAGCACAACTTCGGCGGCGCCGTCCGGCTTGCATTTGATGTCGTCGATCTCCACTTCGGCGCCAGCGAGGGAGACATCGAGCTTCACGGCCGTGAGCGGGTTAAGGCCAAGGGCGCCCACATCCAGCCGGAACTGCGAGGTTTCAACCTCGTTATTTTCGCCAGCCCGGCCAAGATAAGCGAGCACCTGGGGTTTTTCGCCGACGTAGAGGGAGGCGTTCGCGATGGACTTGTCGCCCAGCACGCTGGCGAGATCCACAGCGACCTGGTGATCGCCATCCGAGAGCGCGGCGGAAGCAGTCAGCAACTCCCCCACGCTGACAGGAAAGGTCTGTCCAGCCAGAAGGTCGTCCACGGGAAGCCCGCCGATGCTGCCGAGATCGATGACTTTCGACAGCTGCACCTTGTTCCCGGCCGCGGGGGCCGCCTTCTTCAACAGCACCAGGACATCGCCGTCATCGGTTGTAGCCGCCATTGCATCGAGGACATGGCGCACCGACACCGGGGCCTTGAGCACGTCGTCGAAGGTCACGGCCTTGATGCCTGCCGTGACGTTCAGGGCGCTCAGGAAACGGCCGACGTCGACGTCGGCCGATGCGAGCGCTTCATAGTCCATTATCGTCAGCTTGCCCTTGTAGCCCAGCAACGCATCCAGCAGCGCTGCGCTGAGGCCCCCTTCGACCCGCACGAGGCGCGATCCGACAGCTATGGTGGCGCTGGTGCGGCGGGCGGCGCGCGCCGTTGCATCGATCGCGAAATCCGGGATCATGCCGCCGAACATCACTTCCGCCGCCGGCATCGAGGCCTTGATCTCGACCGCGTTGTGGGGGGATCCGTCGGGAACGAACCTGCTGTGCGCGGGAATTGCGGCGTTGGGATCGTAGCTGCCGCGCGTGACCTTGATGCTGGAGATTTTCGCACCCAGTTGCGCCTCGATCAGCGACCTTGCAGCGGCCGTGGTGACATCCCCAGACTTCATGATCATGAGCGCGGCCATGTCGACAGCGGACTGGAGCTTGCGCTTGGCCATGTAGAAGGACACCTGGTTCATCACGATGGCGGTGATGAGGGCGAGGACCAGTGCGCTGAAGGAGAAGACCGTGACGACCGAACCGCGCCGGTCATGTGCAAGGTCGCGCGCCAGACCGGCGATCACGCGCCGGCTCCATCGCCATCGGTGACAATCAGGCTGTAGGTGAGCGGCGAGGCTGGCAACGGCAACAGCTTGTCCAGCGCATAGGCGGGATGGCCGGTCATGTCGTAGGAGAAGGTCAGGCGGCTCACCTTCCCTGCGCCGCCATTGTCGAACGCGAACGACACCTTCGCGCCATCAAGCATCGGAAACCGGTCTGAAATGTCGTTGAACTTTGCCTGGGCGAGCGACAGGCGCTCGGCGTCGCTCAGGCCGCCAATCGTCGCGCGCGCCGTTTCGGCGGCCATCTGCTGCAGGCTGAGCGAAGTGGCGAAGATCGACCCGTAGGCAAGGATCGCAGCCACGAGGAGCAGGAGGAATGGCGCGACCAGCGCGAACTCGACCGCAGACGTCCCCTTCCTGTCGCGACTGAATGTCCGCATGGATCACCTGTCTGTCCGCGATGCGCGGGTTGCCGCCCGCTCCGTCAGATATGTGCTTCTAGAGCGGCGGGCGAATAACGTGAATCGGGATTTTGCGTTGGCTACGAATT
>CAZTMG010000101.1:0-2586 GCA_964614815.1 uncultured Rhizobium sp.
AGGCAACCCGCATGGCCCGTGTCACCGGCAAGTCCGTCATCGTCACTGGCGCCGCTTCCGGCATCGGCCGCGCCTCCGCAAGACTTTTCGCGGCCGAGGGCGCCTCGGTCATCGCCGCGGACAAGGCCGCGGCCGTCAACGACACCGTGGCCGACATCGCCAAGGCCGGCGGCAAGGCCGTCGCCCTGGAGATGGACGCCGGCGCCTCCGCCGATGTGCAGAAACTCATCGACCTCGCGCTCGCCGCCAACGGCCGCATCGACGTCATCTACGCCAACGACGGCATTTCCGGCGGCACGCCCGGCCTGTTCGAGCAGACGGAAGACCAGTGGAAAACCATCCTGCAGGTCAATCTGATCGGCCCGATGCTCGCCATCCAGCTCGGCGCCCCGCACATGATCCGCCAGGGCGGCGGCGCCATCGTCTGCACCGCCAGCGTCGCCGGCATCCGCAACGGCGCCGGATCGCCCGCCTACTCGGCCTCGAAGGCCGGCGTCATCTCCCTCGTCTCGCTCGCCGCCAACCAGCTTGCGGGCACGGGCGTGCGGGTCAACGGCATTGCGCCGGGCCTCATCGAGACCGGCATGACGAAGCCCCTCTTCGATCGCGCCCGCGAGAGAGGCACGGACGACAGGATCGGTCAGCTCAACGCCCTGCGCCGCGCCGGTCAGCCCGAGGAGATCGCCAGGGTGGCGCTGTTCCTCGCCTCCGACGACGCCTCCTACGTCAACGGCCAAGTCCTGCCGGTCGATGGCGGGCTGTCGTCATCCCTCCCGGTTGTTCCGCCCCGTCGCTGAAGCGATAAGTCTCGCATAATCAAGGAGATGCATGGACGCCTGCGAAATCGGGCCGCACCGCCTGTATACACGTGCTGGTTGAACTTATTTGAACCTTCTCTGGCTAATCAGTCTAAACCCATTTTGGGTTTTCAGAAGCCGGCTTGATTCCCGACAGGTTCTCCGCATGCCCACCACCGCCCGCCTGCGCAGCTATATCGCCCGAGTGGAGCAGCAGGACTTCGTCGGCGCCCTCATGCATTTCTACCATGACGACGCCAGCATGCAGGAGAATTTCGGCGAGGTTCGCCAGGGTCGCGACCGCCTCATCGCCAACGAGATGGAGATCCTCCTCCGCTACGGCTCGACCCGCGTACGCAAGGTCGAGAACTTCGCGGTGAATGGCGACATCGTCTTCATCAACTGGATCATCGACCTCGACGTGCACGGTCTCGGCCCGCGCGTGCTCAACGAGGTCGCCATGCAGGTATGGGACGGCGACCGCATCCGCAGCGAGCGCTTCTACTACGATCCCGCCCAGATCCGCCCGGCTACCTGATCGCCGCCAGCACGGCGCCGCCGCCCAGCAGCGCAAGCCCCGCCATCCGCTTCAGGTCGACGGGATGAACCGGCGCGCCGAACAGGCCGAACTGGTCGATCAGCGTCGCCATCGCCAGCTGGGCGATCACCACGCACATCACGAAATTCCCGACGCCGAAACTCGGCGTCACCAACGTCGCGCTGAGGGCGTAGAAGGCCATGGCCAGCCCGCCGAGCCAGGCATGGGCCGGCACGGCGCCCAGCAGGCTTCCCGCCGGCGTCGCCGGCCGCAGCAGCGCCACGACCAGCCCGACCCCTGCGAAGGCGATCCCCACCGCGATGAGCGAGGCGTGCAGCGGCGACTGGATCGTCCGCCCCAGCGTCCCCTGCATGGCCGCCATCACGGGAATCAGCGCGCCGGCGACCGCCGACCAGGCGGCAAGCACCACAACGTTGTTCATGCGTCCGGAACTCCCTGTTTGCGCCTGTGTACGCCTCCCGGCCGCGTCAGGCAGCTATTCCTGTCGCGCAGTTTTCCTCATCGCCCTTTACCGGACCTGCGCAGCCGGGCACTGTCGGCGCCATGAAGGCTGGGATCACCTGCATCGCGCTCGCGCTTGCCCTCGCGCCCGCCGCGCTGGCGCAGGCGTACTCGCCGCCCGTGAACAGCCATGGCCAGCCCGATCTTTCCGGCTTCTGGAGCCACGCCACATCGACAACGCTCGAACGCGACCCCAGATATGGCTCGCGCCTGACGATGACTGCGGAGGAGGCCGCCGCCGCTGACGCGGACGCGATGAAGGTCGGGGGCGAAACGCGCACCTCATTCCTTGTCGCCCCCGCCGACGGCCAGCTTCCCCCCTTCACGCCGCAGGCCAGCGCCGCCCGCGCCGATCGCCTGGCCGCCTATCCCCGCGGCGTCGGCTACATGCGCGGCGACAACCCGGAAGGGCTGACGCTCGCCGAGCGCTGCCTGCGCGACTACGGCTCCCTGCTCGGCCCGCCGATGATGCCGGTCGGGTACAACAACAACTACCAGATCATCCAGACTGCCGATCACGTCGTGATCCATGTCGAGATGATCCACGACGCCCGCATCATTCCGCTCGGCGGCGCCCACCGCCCCGACAGCATCCGCCCATGGATGGGCGATTCCATCGGCCGCTATGAAGGCGATACGCTGGTGGTCGAGACGACGAACTTCCGCCCCGGCCTCGCCTTCCGCGGCGCGCCGGAGACGATCACCTTGATCGAGCGCTTCCGTCGCATC
>CAZTMG010000101.1:2604-10181 GCA_964614815.1 uncultured Rhizobium sp.
CTCTACACCTTCGAGATCGACGAGCCGGAGGCGTTCACCGCGCCCATCCGCGGCGAGGTTGCTTTCAACGCCATCCCCGGCCCGATCTACGAATACGCGTGCCACGAAGGAAACTACTCCTTCCCCAACCAGCTTCTCGGCTACCGGCTGGCCGAAGCGCGCATGGCGGGAGATGCGGAATGACGCGCCGGCGCGCGATCGCAGGTCTCGCCCTGCTGCTGCTGGCGGGCGCTTGCCAGTATGTCCCCGCCCTCCCGGCCCTGCCCGCCTTCCAGGCTCCCGCGCTCTGTTCGGCGCCCGGCCTGCGTGTGGACGCCGACTTCGCCGCAGGCGGGCAGCATCGCTGCGTGATCGCGCCGGACGGCCTGGTCGTCGTGCAGGTCGACCATGAACCTGCCGTCGTCGAGGGCATCAACCCCAGCCCGTGGTACGCCTTCCGCCTCAACGTTGATGCGCCCCGCGACGTCACGCTGGCGCTGGACTACACGGACTATACCCATCGCTACGCGCCCTGGGTCCGCACCGACGCCGCCGGATGGCGCCAGCTCGACGCCGATCGCATCACGCTCAACGAGCGCAAGACACGCGCGACGCTCCGCCTCGCCTTGCCGCAGGGGGCGACATGGATCGCAGGCCAGCCGCTCTCCAACGCCGCCGACAATGTCGAGTGGACGCGCCGGACGCTCGCCGGTCATGGCTTCAGCGAAATGGAGTATGGCAAGTCGCTGGAAGGCCGGCCGCTGGTCGGCTTCGTCGGCGGCGGCGGCATACAGACCATCGTCGCCCTAACGCGCCAGCATCCGCCCGAGACCAGCGGACAGGAAGCCTTCCGCGGCTTTGTCGAGCGTCTGGTGTCCCGCAACGACGCCGACGCGCGCGCCTTCCGCGGCCGGCATCGCATCATCCTCGCGCCGATGCCGAACCCCGATGGCGTCGACAACGGCCACTGGCGCCTCAACGCCGGCGGGCTGGATCTCAACCGCGACTGGGGCAAGTTCACCCAGCCGGAGACGAAGGCGCTGTCGGCGTGGATCATGGCGCAGGCCGGCGGCCGCCGCGTCGTGTCGATGATGGATTTCCACTCCACCGACCGCACGGTGATCTACGCCCCGCCGCGCGATGCGGCGTCGCCGACCATCGCCTTCCTGCCCTTCCTCGAAGAGGCGTTCAGGACGAAGCTGAGCCAGCCGCCTGAATGGAGCTACGCCCACAACCCGAATGGCGGCACGTCGAAAGGCTGGGCGCTGGAGGCGCTGAAGGCGCCCGGACTTACCGTCGAGCTGTGGGACCAGATTTCCGCCGCCGATGCGCGCGCGCTGGGCGCAGCCGCCGCCGACGCGCTGATCGACTATTTCGCGCGCTGACCCGCCGGATCAGAACGTCTTGCGCACATTGGCGTAGACGAACCGGCCCTGCGGCGAGTGCAGGTCGCCGAGATAGCCGTAGTTCGTGTCGGCCAGCGGCGGGATTTCATCCGTGACGTTCCTGACGCCAAGCCGCAGGCGTGTCGGCGAGTCCGTCGTATGGCCGAACTCGTACTGAACATAGAGATTGTGCGTCTGGTAGTCGTCGATGATCCAGGGCTGGTTGGTCTGGCTGTGGATGATGAAGTCGTCATAGACGTCGCCGACATAGCTGGTGAACCAGCCGGCGCCCCACTCCTCCTTCCGCCATGTCAGCGAGGCCGTGTAGCGCCATTCCGGGCGGCCGAAGTCGCGCACGAGATCGCCCTGCCCCGAGACGGTGAGCTGCGACGGGATCTCGCCGGCCGCCGCAGCCGCGTTGATGATCTGACCGGCGGGCGAGACCTCCTGATAGAAGTCGGAGAGATACGCCGCATTCACGCGGAACGCGAAGTCGCCCAGCGGCGTGTCGTCCAGCGTGTAGTAAAGGCCGAGATCCACGCCCTCGACATTGCGCTGGTCGAGATTGAGGTAGTTGTCGTTGACCAGAACGATGTCGCCGACGGGGGCAAGGCCCGTGCCGGCAAAGGCCGCGATGTCGTCAGCATCCGGCGCGTTGCGGATGACGGCGGGATTGGTGCAGCCGGGCGCCGACACATCGAGCCCGCAGGCCTGCCGGAGGACGTAGTCGAGCAGGATGTGGTTGTCGTCGCCGAAGATCCCGATGACGTTCTCCTGCTCCACACGCCACCAGTCTGCGGTGAAGGTGATCGCGCCCCACGCTTCGGGAAGGAATGTGCTCTCGAACACGAGGCCGAATGTGGTGTTGGTCGACTCTTCCGGCTCCAGTGCCGCGCTGCCGGCGCGGTTGGAGGTCACGGGCTGGACCGTGCCGGGCACGCTGGCGGAACAGTTGGTCGTGAACACCGGCGGCGGAAGGTTGTTGTTGACGGCCTGGCGAACCGCAGCCTCGCAGCGGATCAGGTCCGAGCGGTTGTTGGAGCGCAGCAGGCCCGTCTCGTATTGCTGCTGCAGGTTCGGCGCGCGGAAGCCTTCCGACCATGACGAGCGGAACATCAGGAAGTCGTAGGGCCGCCAGGACAGCGCCGCCTTCGGCTTGGTGACGCCGCCGAACGTGTCAAAATTCTCGTGGCGAACGGCCAGCTGCAGGTCGACCGCCTGCGCCAGCGGAATGTTCATCTCCGGCGAGACCAGGGGGATCTGGAATTCGGCATAGGCCGACTGCACGGTGCGGCTGCCGCGGGTGTCGAGCGTCAGGTTGTTGCCCATGAGGTCGTTGGTGGTCAGGCCGCTGACGACGTCCCTGAACATCACCGTGCCGTCCTGGCGCGGGTCCCGGTCGTCCCTGAACGTCTCGCGCCGGGCCTCGACGCCGAAAGCTGCGCCGACATCGCCGGCCCAGATCGCGAACAGGTCCGGCCGCGACAGCTTGAAGTCCCACGAGGCGATGGACGTGTTGTTGCGGCGGTAGACCGGCACGGTGATCGACTGGATCGCGGCGATCTGGCTCGGCGTGCAGTCGCCAGCGGCGAGATCGACGGTGCAGCCGCCGTTGAACGGGTTGTACGCATCCGGCGTCGAGCGCGCGAGCGCCTGCTGGAACAGCGTGTTCGAGACCCGGTTCTCCTTGTCCTCGGTCGCGGCCGAGGAATAGAGCAGCGCCGATTCCCAGTTCCAGCCATCCCAGTCGCCGCGCAGACCGAGCAGGGCGCGCGATGACAGGTTCTCGACCTCGGTCTTGCGCGGGCCGGCGTCGATCGGACGATAGGCCGCCGTGCCCGTCAGCGAACCGAGCACGAGATCAAGCCCCGGGCCCGTATAGCCCGGCAAGCGGTTTGGCGAGCCGACATTGCCGAACGGGTTGTAGTAGTTCGACGCCGGCACGACGATCGGCGCGGCGCCTAGCATCGGGGCGGCTTCGCGATAGCCGACCGAGTCGGCGAGATAGACCCCGGCTTCCGCGAACAGCTCGATGCCGCCATCCAGCTCATGGTTCAGGAAGGCGAAGGCGTTGTAGCGGTCGACGCCGTTGGTGACGGTGGCGTCGCGGCTGACGTCGTAGCGTGTCTGCTGCGGGCGGGTGGAGGTCGTGGCGATGCAGATGTCGGGCGACAGCAGCGTCGCGCAGCCGCCCAGGGAGGTCGGGCGGATGTGGAACTGCCCCGCCGCATTCGTCACCGGAGTCCCGTTGACGAGGATGTTGCCCGGCGTGAAGCGGTCGAAGATGCCCCAGGCCGAGGTTATGGACGTGTTGTTGAAACTGGCGGCGGCGGCGTCGCCCGCCCAGTCCGCCGGAAGGCGTCTGGTAAGATTCGAGTTGGCCGTGAAATCCCGATCCCGCGCAAAGATCGGATCGCGGGTGAAATAGGACGCCAGCACGGAGAGGTTGGTCCGCCCGTCGTCGGAGGACAGGCCGAACTCCATGGCGGCGGTCAGCTCGTCGGCGGAGGCGCCGTCCTCGCTGCCATAGGTCAGGTCCAGCGTGAAACCCTCGATGTCGTTCTTCAGCACCGTGTTGACGACGCCGGCCACGGCGTCCGCGCCGTAGATTGCCGAGGCGCCGTCCAGCAGCACCTCGACGCGGCTGATCCCCATGGTGGGGATCGAGTTGGTGTTGACGGTCACGACCGGAACCAGGTTCTCGGCCTGGGTGCCGGGATGGTTCACCATCCGCCGGCCGTTCAGCAGGACAAGCGTGTTGCCGGTGCCCAGCGCCCGGAGATTGATGGAGGCGGTGTCCCCCCGCGCGTCGTTGAGGCTGCCGATTGTCCGGGTTGTGTTGAACGCCACGTCGCCAAGCTGGGGGATGGAGCGGAACAGATCGTCGCCCGAGCTTGCCGCGATGGCGTCGAGCTCCGCCTCGCCCACCACGGTGACGGGCAAGGCGTCGGTCGGCTTCGCCCCGACGATCTGGGTGCCGACGATCACCACCACGTCATTGCCGGTCGGCGGCGTGTCGGCCTGGGACGTCTCCTGCGCCCACCCTGCTCCGCCCAGGACGATGGCGGTCGAGGCCATCAGCAGCGCCTGAAAGGTCCTCGCCCGAAACGGAAAACGCATGTCACTCCCCTCGTCCCGATCCTTCCCGAGCCCCAAGCCACGTGCCGGCCACATCGTCCCGGGGGCAAGGGCTGTCAACCGGATTCGCGCCCGGCGGAACTGAAGGGCAAGCAAGGCGTCCGGTTCGCCTCCCCGGCGGGCGTTCCGTCAGCCCTCCGCCAGCCTTCACGGCTAATTGAACCGTTGTTTTCAAGGCTTTGGGGCGGACTCGTTGACCGAATGTCAAGCCGCAGCATCTATGGTCCAGGCTCAACGGGCTCGTCAGCTTCTGTTCGATCACAGGAACCGGCCGCTACATCGCGGAAACGTCATCCGTTTTTGGCACGCCGTGTCGGCGCGCCGCAGACGGGGAAGTTGTAACAGCGCGTATGAAGACCTGACCGACCGCACCGGCCGAGGATGGCCGGGAGTTGGGCGGGCGTGTAGTGTGGTGGCGGAGTCTGAGGTTCATGGCGCTAACCAGGAAACAGGTCGTCGCGGGGGCCGTCGCGGTTGCGGTGCTGGCTATCGGCGGCGTCGCCTTCGCCGCGCTCAACAGCGGCAGCCATGGCGACATGGCGTCCGCCGCCGGACCGCAGGGGCGCGGCGGGCCAGGCGGACCCGGCGGACCCGGCGGACCTGGCGGACCGGGGGGACGCGGCGGTCCCGCAGCCCAGGTTGAAGCCGTCGCAGCCGAGTCGCGTGTCTTCTCGTCCCGCATCGAAGCGCTCGGCACGCTCGAACCGCGCGAGCGCGTGGTGCTGACAGCCAATGCCGCCGATCGCGTGACAGGCGTGTTCTTCGAGGACGGGCAGCGCGTCGCCCGCGGCCAGGTGCTGATGACGCTTGTAAACGACGAGGAAACCGCTCAGCTCGAAGCCGCCCGCGCCACCGAGGCGAACGCCAAGCTGGTCTATGAGCGCAACCAGCGCCTTGCCTCCGCCGAGGCCGTCGCCCAGCTGGAGCTGGAACGCACCAAGTCGGCGTACGAAGCGGCCGTGGCCAATGTCGCCGCGATCCAGGCCCGCCTGCGCGACCGCGTTCTGGTCGCGCCTTTCTCCGGCGTGCTCGGGTTCCGTCAGATCAGCCCCGGCGCCTATGTCTCGCCGGGCCAGGCGGTCGCCACGCTGATCGATGACAGCCAGATGCGACTCGAGTTCGGCGTACCCTCGATCTACCTCAACGACCTCAGACCCGGCCTCGACATCAATGCGACGACCAAGGACATACCCGGCCGCAGCTTTATCGGACGGCTGACATCCATCGACAATGCGGTTGATCCCGTAACTCTCGCCGTCAAGGTCCGCGCCACGTTGCCGAACAATGACGGCGCGCTGAAAGCCGGCATGTCGATGAGCGTGCAACTGGTATCCAGGCCGCGCACGTCGCTCGCCGTGCCCGAGATCTCGGTCGTCGCCGAGGGCTCGAAGAATTTCGTGTATGTGGTCGACCAGTCGAAGGAGCAGCCGGTCGCGGTGAAAACGGAAGTGACGCTCGGCACGCGCGAACGCGGCGTCGTCGAAGTCCTCGCCGGCCTCAAGTCGGGCGACCTGGTCATCACCGACGGCGTGCTGAAGGTCCGCCCGGGCGGCCCGGTTCGGGTCCGCTCCGGCCCGCCGGCCGCTTCGGGCGAGGCGGCGCGCATCGCACTGGGTCAGGGCAGTTCGGACAAGACCGGTCTCGCCCAATAGCGCCGGGAGATCCGCGCCATGCTGCTTTCGGACGTTTCGATCAAGCGACCCGTATTCGCTACCGTGCTCGGCTTGCTGCTGATCGCGGTCGGCGTCGTCGCGTTCACCCGTCTCGCCCTGCGCGAATATCCCGATATCGACCCGCCGATCGTCTCGATCCGCACGACCTATCAGGGCGCCTCCGCCAACGTCGTCGAAAGCCGCATCACCGAGGTCATCGAGGACCGGATTGCGGGCGTCGAGGGCATCCGGTTCATCAACTCGACCAGCCAGGATGGCCAGTCCGCCATCGCCATCGAGTTCGACATTTCGCGCGACATGGATTCGGCGGCCAACGACGTCCGCGACCGAGTCGGCGGCATCCTGCGCATGCTGCCGCAGGAGGCCGACCCGCCAGACGTCCAGAAGGCGGACGCCTCGGAGGAGATCGTCCTCTGGCTGCAGCTGCAGAGCGACAAGCGCAACACACTCGAGCTCACCGACTATATCGAGCGCTACCTGATCGACCGGTTCTCCTCCATCGACGGGGTCGCGCGCATCCAGATCGGCGGCCAGCGCACGCCGGCCATGCGCGTCTGGCTCGACAGGCGCGCCATCGCCGCGCGCGGGCTGACGGTAGGCGACATCGAGCGTGCGGTTCGGACCGAGAATGTCGAAACGCCTGCAGGCAGCCTGACCTCGCAGGACCTGATCTTCACCGCACGCATCGAGCGGCCGTTCCGCACGCCGGAGGAATTCGCCCAGCTCGTCGTCAAGAAGGGATCCGACGGCGTGGTCGTGCGTCTTGGCGATGTGGCCCGGGTCGAGTTCGGCGCCGAGGAGGATCGCAGCATCTTCCGCGGCAATGGCCGCGACACGGTCGGCATCGGCATTGTCAAGCAGTCCACCGCCAACGTGGTTGAAGTCGCCCGCATCGCCCGCGAGCGCGCCGCGGAAGTCGCCTCCACCCTGCCCGAGGACATGACCCTGCTGGTCAACTTCGACGGGTCCGTGTTCGTCAACGCAGCCATCAACGAGGTGTTCATCACGCTCGGCATCGCCGTCGTGCTCGTTGTGGGCGTGATCTACGTCTTTCTGGGGTCGTTCCGGGCGACGCTGATACCCGCCGTCACCGTGCCCATCTCGCTGATCGCAACCTTCACCGTGCTCATGGCGATGGGCCTGTCGATCAACATGCTGACGCTGCTCGCGCTGGTCATGGCCATCGGCCTCGTGGTGGACGACGCCATCGTGGTGCTGGAGAACATCCATCGCCGCATAGAGGAGTATGGCGAGACGCCGCTGGTCGCCGCCTACCGGTCCTCGCGTCAGGTCGGCTTCGCCATCATTGCGATCACCCTGGTGCTGATCTCGGTGTTCGTGCCGATCACGTTCATGCAGGGCCAGATGGGCCGGCTGTTCACCGAGTTCGCCGTGACCATGG
>CAZTMG010000102.1:0-10131 GCA_964614815.1 uncultured Rhizobium sp.
GGGGCCCGCTGGAGCTGGCCGATTTCATCGGCCTCGATACCTGCCTGTCCATCATGCAGGTGCTGCACGATGGCCTCGCCGACACCAAGTACCGCCCCTGCCCGCTGCTCGTAAAGTATGTGGAGGCCGGCTGGGTCGGCCGCAAGGCCGGGCGCGGCTTCTACGACTATCGCGGCGAGACGCCGGTTCCCACACGCTGACAGGAAGGCCGGGCAGGACCCGGCGCGGGTTCGAGCATGGCTGTCGTCCTTATCACCGGCGCAAACCGCGGCATCGGCCTCGCCCTGACGAAGGCGTATGCCGGCCGGCGCGACAAGGTGTTCGCCGGCGTCCGCGCCACATCCGACCGTTTCGAGCTCGACCAGCTGGCGAAGGCCATGCCGAACTGGATCGACGTCATCGAGATGGATGTCGCCGACCCCGCCGGGATCGGCCGCGCGCGCCGCCGCCTCGAAGCCGAACCGATCGACGTGCTGATCAACAATGCCGGCGTCGGCGGGCCCGAGCGCCAGTCCGCCACCGACATGGATTTCGACGGCCTCATGGAGACGCTGAACGTCAACGCCATCGCGCCGCTGCGCGTGGCCAACGCCTTCCTGCCGAACGTGAAGGCGGCGCGCGGCAAGATCGTCACGCTGTCGAGCCAGATGGGGCAGGTGCAATCCGCCGCCTCGGACTCGCTCGCCTACCGCGTCTCGAAGGCGGCGGTGAACAAGCTCATGCGCGGACTGGCCAGCGAATTGAAGCCGCAGGGCATCCCCGTCCTCATCGTTCACCCCGGCTGGGTGAAGACGGAGATGGGCGGCGAGGGCGCGCAGCTGACGCCCGACCAGAGCGCCTCCCAGATCCAGAAACTGGTCGACAGGCTCGATCTCGCCTCCACGGGCAGGTTCCTCGCCTGGAACGGCAAGGAGCTGGCCTGGTAGGCCCGGGGGCGCCCGCCGGCGGCGGTCAGTCCATCTCCCGCAGCGCCGCCGTCAGCGTCGGGCCGATCTCCTCGTGCAGGACGAGGTCGGCGATGTGATCGAGCGGGGTGTCGTCACGGTTCACGATGACGAGCTTCGCGCCATACTGCTTCGCCCGCGCCGGAAACAGCGCCGCCGGCGTCACCACCAGCGAGGAGCCGAGCACGAGGAAAAGGTCGCAGAGCTGCGTCTCGCCCTCGGCCAGCATCATCGGTTCTTCGGGCATCTGCTGGCCGAACGAGATCGTCGCGGTTTTCACCAGCCCGCCGCAGGCGCGGCATGCGGGTATCTCGCCGCGCTCGACGAATATCGGCCTCAGCTCCTCCAGTTCGTGACGCAGCCCGCAGGCGAGGCATTTGGCGTAGCTGGCGTTGCCATGCAGCTCGATCACCTTGCTCGCGGGCACGCCCGAGGCCTGGTGCAGATTGTCCACGTTCTGCGTGATGACGCAGGAGGCGCGCCCGCTCGCGATCAGGCGCGCCACCGCATGATGCCCGGCATTCGGCTCCTTCCCGACCCAGCCTGCCGCGCCGCTGAACACGCGCGACCACGCCTCGCGGCGCTTCGCCTCGGAGTCTACGAACTCCTGGAAATGGATGGGCTTCATCTTCGACCACACACCGCCCGGCGAGCGGAAGTCCGGAATCCCGCTTTCGGTCGAGATGCCCGCGCCCGTGAACACCACGATGCGCGTGGCGGCCCTCAGCTGTCGGGCAAGCGTTTCGGCGGGCGACGTCGTCATCGCCCTACAATGCGCAAGCGGATGCGTGACTCAAGCACGGATCCGGAAAATGCTTGCAGAGTCAGCGCCCCGGCCGCTGACGCATTTCCGATTCGCTTTTTGCCCGCCGGCGGTGCAGGGTTTGTCCATGGCCGCCTGAACAGCGCCCGGAGAGGCGCAGCCGGGCGATTGGAAGCTGCGGTGGGGCGACATGAATTTCCGTGACCTGCTCGACAACGATCAGCTGATCCTGGTTGCCTGCCACGACTGCAATGGCAGGACGCCGATCGACCCGGCCCCGCTCGCGCTCGACCTTGGCGTCGCAACCGACGTCGCCGTGCTGAAGCCGGACCTGCATTGCCCCGTCTGCGGCTCGGCCGACATCACGCTCGGCGCCTTCTCACCGCTCGAACGCAACAGGGCGATCGCGCTGGTCTGACCGGCGCCGGCCCCGGGCGCGATGCTTGCGCGCCCTGCGGCCCGGTCCTATCCCTCTTGCCGGATAACGAGGGAGACCCGCCATGGCAGACGTTCTGGAAACGATCGAGGATGGCGTGGCCGTTCTCACGCTCAACCGTCCCGAGGCCCGCAACGCGCTGTCCCAGCCCATGCTGGCCGGCCTGCTGGAAGCCCTGCCGCGCCTTGCCGCCAATCCGGATGTCGGCGCAGTCATCGTCACCGGCGCGGGCGGCGCCTTCTGCGCCGGCGGCGACGTCAAGGGCTTCGCCGCCACCGATGGCGGCGCCAACCATGGCCGCTCGCCCGAGCAGGCCGCCTACGCCCTGCGCCAGTCGATGGAGATCTCGCGCTGGCTGCACGACATGCCGAAGATCACCATCGCCGCCATCCCCGGCGCGGCCGCCGGCGCCGGCCTGTCCATCGCGCTCGCCTGCGACTTCCGCATCGCCGCAAGGGGCGCGAAGATAACCACGGCCTTCGCCAAGGTCGGCCTGTCGGGGGATTTCGGCGGCACGTATTTCCTGACCCAGCTCGTCGGCGTCGCGAAAGCGAAGGAGCTCTATCTCCTGTCCGACGTCATCCTCGCCGAAGAGGCCGAGCGTCTCGGCATCGTCAACCGCACCGTCGATGGCGCCGACCTCGCCAGCGAAGCCATGGCTCTCGCCCAGCGCTTCGCCAAGGGCCCGCGCATCACGCTCGGCCTGATGAAAAAGAACCTGAACACCGCCGAACGCGGCGACCTGGCGCTCTCCTTCGACACCGAGGCGCTGAACCACTCCCGTTCCGCCCAGACCGCCGATCACGCCGAAGCCGCCAGGGCCTTCGTCGAGAAACGCGCGCCTGTGTTCAGGGGGCAGTAAGCGCGATCGGGACATCGAACTCATCCTTCGAGACGCGCACTACGTGCGCCCTCAGGATGAGGACGGTGACTGTAGCGTCAAAGAAACCGCTGCGGCGTCCACCGCCCTCATCATCCTGAGGGATTGGCGCAAAGCGCCAATCGTCTCGAAGGATGCGTTCAGGGCGGGGGCGCCTTTGGCGGTGGCGAACGCCTCCGCATCGCGCTATGCGGGGCGCAAACAGGCGGAATTTCCGGGGAAACGAGCATGTCGAAGCATCTGGCCGGCCTCTGCGGGTTTGTTCTTGCACTGGCGCTTGCCGCCCCCGCCTCCGCGCAGATCATCATCGGCGGCCAGCCCGTGACGTCAGCGCCCGGCGAGCCTGCGCCCGCACAGCTCACCTTCCCGCTCAATCCCGACAGCGCGGACTACAAACCCATTTCGGTCGCCGCCCCCGCCTTCTCCAGTGCAACGCCCGCCGATACGGAGCTGGCCGCGAAGATCGCCGACGTCATCCGCGCCGATCTTGCCTCCACCGGCCTCTTCGCCTCCCCGGACGCCGCGGCCATCTCAGCCTTCAGGGCCGACATCGCGGCTCTCCCGGTCTGGACGGAATGGAGCGGCGCCAGCGTCGGCGCCCTCCTGCTCGGCAAGGTCGAGACCAGGACGGACAATACGCTCAGCGTCCAGTTCCGCCTCTACGACATCGCCGCACGCAAGCAGATGATCGGCACGCAATACCGCCTGCCCGCCGACCAGTGGCGGCGCGGCGCGCACAAGGTGGCTGACGATGTGATGATCGCCCTCGTCGGCGGCAAGGGCGGCTTCGACAGCCGCATCATCTATGCCGCCGAATCGGGCGGCAAGACCCGCCTCGGCGCCGTGGACAGCGACGGCGCCAACTCCGGCAACATCATCGAGAGCGTTGCGGGCCTCGCCTCGCCGCGTTTCTCTCCCGTGGCGCAAACCATCGTCTATTCCGCCGACGCCCCCGCGCCCGGCAAGCCGACGCAGGCGCAGCGCACAACCATCATCTACGACCTGCAGAGCGGCCAGCGGGCGCCGCTCACCGCTGGCCCGCAGCCCAACGCAGACGCGCGGTTTTCTGCCGACGGCCTGTCGCTTGTCTACAGCCGCAGGCAAGGCGCCAACACCGACATCTACCTGATGGCGCTGTCCACCCGTAAGGAAACCAGACTCACCGACGATACGGCCCTTGATGCCGAACCGGCGCTGTCGCCTGACGGCAAGCGTTTTGTCTTCGTCTCCGAACGCGCCGGCGCCAGCCAGATCTTCGTGGCCAATGTCGATGGCTCCCCTCTGCCCTGCGCCGGGGCCGAAGCGGCAGCCTGCCAGATCACCGCCGAGGGCGGGGGCTACGCCACGCCAGCCTGGTCGCCGGATGGAGCCTGGATCGCCTACACCCGCCGCGTGGGCGGCCAGTCCGCCGTCCACGTCATGCGCCCCGACGGCGGAGACGCCCGCCCCCTCACCACGCCGGGCAAGGACGTGCTCGACCTTCATCCCGCCTGGTCGCCCGATGGCCGCCGCATCGCCTTCGCCCGTCTCGAAGGCCAACGCTCCCGCATCGCCGTCACCAACCTCGCCGGCGCCCCGCCGCAACGCCTCGACACCCAGGGCGACGCCTACGAGCCCGACTGGGGACCGAAGCTGCCCTGAGCCGGACCCGAACCGCGGGGCTCCGGGCCGTTGTGCGTTGTTTGCGGCTGACGATAGCGACGAGTTGTTCGGCGCGACAGCCCTGCGAACAGTTCTCAAGTCGGCGTATGCGCCTGATTTCAAAGCCGCCTGATCGCGCAAGCGTGTAGTCGATCGGCGCGGGAAAGAGCGAACGCTCACTTCCCGCGTGATTGGCGTTCACCAACTCCCGCGCTATGGAGTCGCACCAAGGGCGTCCTCTCCCACAGGGGGCGCGCGCGTCGCGGGTTAGACATACAGGGCGGAGGAGCCGGGAGCATTCCGGAACACGCCCGCGGAGCTCGAAATGGCAACCTACACACTCAACGTGAACGGAAAGACCGAAACGGTCGAGGCGGACGGCGCCATGCCGCTGCTCTGGGTCCTCCGGGACAAGCTGAACCTCGTCGGCACCAAGTTCGGCTGTGGCGTCGCCGCCTGCGGCGCCTGCACGGTGCATCTCGACGGCAAGGTCGCGCGCGCCTGCGTGACGCCGGTCTCCGCCGTGGGCGCCCAGCGCGTGACGACGATCGAGGGCATCGGCCAGACGAAAGTGGGGCAGGCCGTCCAGAAGGCCTGGCTCGATGTGGACGTGATGCAGTGCGGCTACTGCCAGGCCGGCCAGGTGATGGCCGCCGCCGCCCTCCTTGCCGCCAATCCCAACCCCACCGACAAGGACATCGATACGGCGATGCAGGGCAATGCCTGCCGCTGCGGCACCTACAAGCGCATCCGCGAGGCGATCAAGACCGCCGCGGGTGTCGACACCAGAGATTCGCGGGAGGTCTGATCCATGGCTGACGGCACCTTGAAAGTCGAAACCTCGCGCCGCTTCTTCCTGTTCGCGTCCGCTGCGGGCGGCGGCCTCCTTCTCGCAGGCTGCATGACCCCGCCGGACACCACCGACGGCGCCCCCGCCATCGCCGCCGAGCCGGCCAGGCCCGCCGCCCCGGTGATTGCGATGGATCATTATGTCGCCATTTCGCCGGACGGCACGATCCGCATCATGGCGAAGAACCCCGAAATCGGTCAGGGCATCAAGACGATGCTCCCCATGCTGATCGCGGAAGAACTCGACGCGGACTGGTCGAAGGTCGTCATCGAGCAGGCCGACGCCGACGCCAGGTATGGCAACCAGATCGCCGGCGGCTCCTTCGCCACGCCGAACCACTGGGTCCCCCAACGGCAGGTCGGCGCCGGCGCCCGCGCCATGCTGATCCAGGCCGCCGCCGCCCGCCTCGGCAAGCCGGTGGAGGAATTCACCACCGAGCCCTCGCTGGTCGTCCACGCCGCCTCGGGCGCGAAGATCCCCTATGGCGATCTCGTGGCCGACGCCGCGAAACTCCCGGCGCCGGACCCGGCCTCGCTGAAGATGAAGGACCCGAAGAACTACCGCATCATCGGCAAGCCCATGCGCAACTGGGACTCGCCGAGGATCGTGCGCGGCGAGCCGATCTTCGGCATCGACACCGTCCTGCCGGGCATGAAATACGCCTACTACCAGAAATGCCCCGTGTTCGGCGGCAAGGTCATTTCGGCCAACACGGACGAGATCAAGGCCCTGCCCGGCATCGTCGACTGCTTCGTGGTGAGGCAGGTCGGCAACCTTCCCACCAAGATGGGCCTGCTCGACGGCGTCGCCATCGTGGCTGACGACTGGTGGACCGCGAAGGAAGCCGCCAGGAAACTCAGGATCGAATGGGACGAAGGCGTCTCGAAGGACGAGTCGACCGCGCAGTACGACGCCAGGGCGAAGGAACTCGCCAAGGCGACGCCGATGTCCAGCCTCTCCAGGGTTGGCGACGCCGCCGCGGCCCTCAAGTCCGCCGCCAAGACGCTCGAGGCCAGCTACTCCTATCCCTTCCTCGTTCACGCGCCGCTCGAGCCGATGAACTGCACGGCCCACGCGAAGGCCGATGGCACGGTTGAGGTCTGGGCGCCGACGCAGCGTCCCGACATGGGCGCCAACGGCGCGTTCAGCCTGATCCAGAACGCCCTTGGCGTCGCCAGGGACAAGATCACGATCCACATGATCCGCGCGGGCGGCGGCTTTGGCCGGCGGCTCGACAATGACTACGCGGTCGAGGCCGCGATCATCTCGAAACAGGCCGGCAACATCCCGGTCAAGCTTATCTGGACCCGCGAGCAGGACATCCAGCACGACCCCTACCGTCCGGGCGGCTACCACAATTTCAGGGCCGGCCTCGACAAGGACAACAACCTCGTCGCGTTCACCAACCATTTCATCACCTTCGGCCGTCCCAACGATGCGGGCGTGATGACGATGCTGGCCAGCGCAAACTGTCCGCCGCAGGAATTCCCGGCCAACTACGTGCCGAACCACGCCTACGACCAGTCGATGATGATGGGCGGCATGCCCACTGGCCCGCTCCGCGCGCCGACGTCGAACGCGGTGTGCTTCGCCTACCAGTCCTTCCTCGACGAGGTGGCTCACGCCGCCGGGAAGGACCCCTTGGCCTTCCGCCTGGAACTGCTGAGCCTTCCGGTTCCGGCCGGCGCCAACCGCACCGGCATGAACCCGGACCGGATGAAGGACGTCGTGCGTATTGTCGGCGAGCGGTCCGGCTGGGCGAACCGCGGCGCCCTGCCGAAGGGCGTCGGCATGGGCGTCGCCTTCTACTTCTCGCACCAGGGCTATTTCGCCCAGGTCGCCAAGGTGAAGGTCGAGCAGAACGGCTCCTGGCGCGTGCTCAAGGTATGGTCGGTGGGCGATGTCGGCTCGCAGATCATCAACCCGCTCAACGCGCACAACCAGGTCGAGGGCTCGATCATCGACGGCATCTCCGAGATGCACCAGAAGATCACCTTCGACAAAGGCCGGACGGTGCAGACCAACTTCTACGACATGCCGCTCCTGCGCATTGACCAGGCGCCGCAGATCGACAGCTACTTCCACATCACGTCGTTCAGCCCCACGGGTCTGGGCGAGCCGGCGCTGCCGCCGGTCCTTCCGGCCGTGGCCAACGCCATATTCGCCGCCACGGGCAAGCGCATCCGCACCCTGCCCGTCGTCCAGGCGGATCTGCGCTGGACCTGATCTCCGTCCTCCGGCGGAACTTGCAGACGGCCCGGACCCTGGCTCCGGGCCGTCCTGATTCCACCTTCCCCGGGCGTAATACCCGGCCGGGCTTATCGACTGTCGTTGCGCCCGCCGGCCGCTAACGCGCCGCTATCGCGGATGTGACCGGAAAACAGGCGGTTTTCGCCGCCAGACCGGGCCGTCCCGATTGACGGTTTTTTCGCCCGCACGGATATTGGAACCGGGATTACATCACAATGAGACTTCCCGTGCGCCGCCCGCGCGCAACGGGGCCAGGAGGAGAGCTGGAATGAAACGTGTTCTCGTCTCGACTGCGATCGCCGCGGTCGTCGCCATCGCCGGCGTCAGCAGCGTGATCGCCGCCCCGGCGCCGACAACCGGCCTCGTCCCGGAAAAGGTCGGCAACTTCCAGCTCACGGACACAACGCGCCTCGCCCACGAGCTGTTCTACTTCAAGTACGCCCCGGCCATCGTGCTGATGTCGCAGACGAACGGCGGCAAGGTCTCGCGCGAGGCCGCCCGCACGCTCGAGAAGCTGAAGGCCGAGTATGCGGATGAGGGCGTCCTCTTCTACATGATCAACTCGAACCTCGACCAGTCGCGCGAAGAGACCGCGAAAGAGGTCAAGTCCCAGAACTTCACCATTCCCGTGCTGATGGACGAGTTGCAGCTTGTCGGCGAGCAGCTCGGCATCGAGCGCGAGGGCGAGGTTTTCGTGCTTGAACCGAAAACCGGCTTCAAGGTCGCGTATCATGGCCCGGCGCGCGAGGCCGAAGCCGCCATCAAGTCGGTTCTCGCCGGCAAGCCCGTCGCCGCGCCGCGGATCGCGGTGAAGGGCGGCGCCCCGATCGCCTTCCCGGAACGCGGCAAGGCCGCTGAGCACGCGAACATCTCCTACTCGGAGGACGTCGCCCCGATCATCCAGGCCAAGTGTGTCGCCTGCCACCAGGAAGGCGGCATCGCCCCCTTCAAGTTCGACAGCTATGACGTCGTGAAGGCCTTCGCCCCCATGATCCAGGAATCGGTGATGGCGGAACGCATGCCGCCCTACTTCGCCGATCCGCACATTGGCCGCTTCCAGAACGACCATGGCCTGACAGCCGAGCAGAACAAGACGCTGATCCACTGGCTCCGCGCCGGCGCGCCGCGCGGCTCGGGGCCGGACGTGCTCAAGGAGAAAGCCGGCAAGGCTCCGGAATGGCCGGAAAGCCTCGGCCAGCCGGATGTCATCGTGACCCTCCCGGCGTTCGACGTGCCCGCCTCCGGCACTGTCGAATACCAGAACATGCGCGTCGACAACCCGTTCAAGCAGGACACCTGGCTGAAGGCGATCGCCATCAAGCCGGGCGACCGCACCGTGCTTCACCATGTGACCTCGAACCACTCGCCTGACCGCGGCTCCCCGCCGCCCCGGATTCCGGGCGGCTCCGTTGGCTCCTACACTCCGGGGGCCGAGCCGCAGGTGATCGCGGCGGGTGCGGGCGCCCCGGTTCCGGCCGGCGGCAAGCTGTCCTTCTCGATGCACTACACCACCACCGGCAAGGCCGCGAACGACCAGACGCAGATCGGCTACTACACGCTGAAGTCCGCCCCGGAGTTCATCAAGCGCTCGGCCGTCATCTCCGACTTCGCGCTGAAGATCCCGAAGGGCGAGGCGCGCCACACCGAGATCGCCTATCTCGAATTCCCGGCCGACGCCTATCTCTACACGCTCTATCCGCATGCCCACTATCGCGGCTGGTCGGTCGAGCTGAAACAGGTCACGCCGGACGGCAAGGAGGAGATCCTGCTCTCCCTGCCCAAGTACGACTTCAACTGGCAGAGGGACTACGATCCTGTCGAGCCCATCCACATCAAGGCCGGCACCAAGCTGGTCGCCAAGTGGATCTATGACAACTCGAAGCACAACCCCGCCAACCCGGATCCCACCATCAACGTGACCTGGGGCGAGCAGTCCTGGGAAGAGATGATGTACTTCCGGGTCAACTATCGCTGGGCTGACGAAACCACGTCGAACATCCGCAACGACCTGCAGGCCAAGCTGATGGAGTCCAGGACGATCGGCGCGCTCGACAACAATGCCGATGGCAAGGTGCAGATCGACGAACTCACCGGCACGATGGCGTCCGTGAAGGCCCGCTTCGCGGACCTCGACCTCAACAAGGATGGCGGCCTCGACAAGGCCGAGCTCGCGGCCGGCAACGTTTCCCGCGCCAACGCCACGCGCGACCTTCGGGACGCCGACATCGATCTCTAGGCGCCGGTCCCTCCCGTCTGGAAAGGCCCGCTCATCCGAGCGGGCCTTTTCCTTCGGCGGCCAATTTCGGGGGGATGCGCGCGTCTGGATTCCGACAGGTCGGGAAAAATCTTCCGTCGGCTTTTCAGGGC
>CAZTMG010000103.1:0-9846 GCA_964614815.1 uncultured Rhizobium sp.
GTCGACTTGCCGGTGCCGTGATAGCCCTGAACCATCACGCGGCGGTTGTGCTTGAAGCCCGCGAGGATCGCGCGCGTCGTGGTCGGGTCGAACCGGTAGGCGGGGTCCAGATCGGGTACGTAGGCCGACGGCTCCGCAAAGGCGGGAACCTTCCAGTCGAGATCGACCCCGAACGTCTTCTTCGCGTCGAGCTCCTTCGTCGGCGCGAGCTGGATCAGGGCGTCGGAAGCGTCAGTCACGGCCATGGGTGGAAAATCTCTCGTATCCTTGAACCTGATATAGGCGGACCGGCGGATACATTGCAACGCAGCAAGTCGGCGCAGCAGACCCTGAACACGCCCTGATTTCGCTTGCCTTTCGTGAAAATCATCCCTTCGGGCGATTGCCGCGCGGCGCTGTCTCGTCCTTCATGGCCCCGACCGGTCGATGGAAGGAAACGGCATGGCGAAGGTTCTCGGGGTTGGCGGCGTCTTCTTCAAGTCGAAGGATCCGGCAGGGCTCATCGCCTGGTATCGCGACGTGCTGGGCCTGCATGTGCAGGACTGGGGCGGCGTCGTCTTCACGCCGGAGGCGATGGCGGCCCATCCCGGCGCGGGCACGGTCTTCTCCCCCTTCAAGGCGGACACCACCTATTTCGAACCTTCGGCCAACCCCTACATGATCAACCTCGCCGTCGACGATCTCGACGGCGTCCTGGCGCGACTGGCCCGGCATGGCGTCACGCCGGTGAAGACCTTTCCCGATGAGGCCAACGGCAAATTCGCCCACATCATGGATCCGGAGGGGAACAAGCTGGAGCTGTGGCAACCCAGGCCGATGTAAGGCGCTTCGCGCCAGCACGTCGTGAGCAGCGAGTAGCGGATAGGGAGCAGTTGACCCCAGGCGGGGCTATCCTGGGAATCCTGATCACTATCCGCAACTCGCCATTCCCTCGGCCCCGCCGTCAGGCAAGGCCGGACGCCTTCAGCGCCTTGAAGGCGCGGATAACCACGTGCAGGCGGTGCTCCATCGAGCGGTCGCCGCCATTGCTGTCGGGATGGTACTGCTTGATCAGCACGCCATAGCGTTCGCGGATCTGCGCGGACTCGGCGTTGTGCGGCAGGCCCATCTCGTCCAGCGCGCGGGTCTGCAGGCGGGTGCGCCCCCGTGTGGCTTCCGCGGCCTGCCCCTTGCCGGCGTGGCCGTTGTAGAGCCAGTCCTTCGCCCCGCGCCAGGCGCGCGGATTGTTCATGCGCGCGGCGCGGCCCTCGGCCCCGATCGGCCCGCCGCCCATCCTCCAGGTCGGCTTGTGGCCATGGCCGGCGGAAGCCTGGAAAGCCGTAATCTCGGCCTCGGTCATCCCTTCAAAGAAATCGTAGCGCTCGTTGTACTCGGCCGCATGGCGCTGGCAGAACCAGTGATGGTCTTCCTCGGCCGCCTTCTGGCCCGGAACCTGTATGATCCGCGCGGCGAACGGCTTGGGCGCCTTGCATAGCCCCAGCTCGTCGCAGCCCTTGTGTTCGCAGCGCCGGACGAAAGCGCCCGGCTTCCGCCGTCCGCCCGGAGGGTTGACGCGGATATCGACGAACTTGACGCGGTAGTCCCGCATGTAGTCTTCGGCGGCCGACATGGTCCTGATCTTGGGATGCGTTCGTTAATGCCGCAAGAATTGACAAGCCGCGCCGAGCGCATGCGGGCTGCGCTCGAAGCCGCCTTTTCCCCCACCGAGCTTGATATAGTTGACGAGTCCCACCTTCACCATGGGCACGCCGGCGCAGCGCCCGGCGGGGAGACCCATTATGCGGTGAAGATCCGGTCGGCGGCCTTCGCCGGCCTCACCCGGCTGGCCCGCCACCGGGCGGTGAACGAGGCGCTGAAGGCGGAATTCGCCGCCGGCCTCCACGCCCTGCACATCGACGCGGCCTGACCAGCCGCGAAGGCCCCGGAAACGTGAACGGCCCCGCTCGCGCGGGGCCGCTGTCAACCCAGGGCCTTGCCTGAAAGCCCATCCTGGGTCGGTTTGACGGCTTCCCCGGCGTTTTTGAACTGGGGGAATCCCCGAATTTTGCCCCCGTATGCCGCGCTCAAACGATCAGTTTCTGTTTCGTGGCGATCCGGATGGCGTCGATCATGTTCCGCGCATCCAGCCGGCGCAGGATCTCTGTCACATGGCATTCGACCGTCTTTTCGTGACGGTTCAAGGCGTGCGCCACCATCTTGTTGGACAGGCCTTCCGCCCGCATCATCAGGACCTTGAGCTGTGTCCGCGACAATCTCGGCGACGGCTGGCTCGCGTCATGGGCGGGACGGACGATCGCCTCGGATTTCAGCATCCGCGCGCCCTCATTGGCGAAGATGTCGAACGCCATGCGCAGCGCCGCGCGGGCCTCCGGCTTCCGCTCCAGATCCTCGCCCGCAGCCATCACCACGGCGACCCCGCCGGAATCGAGGGTCACGCGTCTCGTGAAGCCGTCCTTCATGTC
Source organism: uncultured Rhizobium sp. (assembly GCA_964614815.1). Classification (GTDB taxonomy): domain Bacteria; phylum Pseudomonadota; class Alphaproteobacteria; order Caulobacterales; family Hyphomonadaceae; genus UBA7672. The sequence goes on from CAZTMG010000103.1 coordinate 2,463, forward strand.
GAACTGGCGGGCCGCGCCCATCACCTCGCGTCCGCTGCGACCCAGCACCATCCCGCCCGTCAGCTCGTTCCAGTAGCCATAAGCCCCGCCGCGCACCACGCACTGGAACACTGGATCCGTGGCGTCATAGCCCCGCTCGAGATACAGCTTCAGCCAGGCCGGCGGCAGATTGGAGATCGACCTGTCGATCACCAGCTCGCCATGCTCGCGCCGCAGGTAGAGACAGGCGAACCTGCTGGCGTTGACCTCCGCCAGAACGGACATCAGCCCTTCGCCCAACTGCTTGCGGGTGAGCAGCTCCGGCGCCTGGGCGGCAAACGCCAGCGTACGCTCAGCCAGAGTCATTCGTCGCAGACCCCAGAGTTAACCCTAAGGGTAACTCTAACCCAGACTGGGTTGGTCAGGAAGCCGTTTCGGCTTCCAGGAAGGCCAGAAGCGGCCCGGTATCCACATCGCGATGGATGAAGGATTTCCCTATCCCGCGAGCGAGGATCAGCGTCAGCTTGCCGTTCTTCGCCTTCTTGTCGTGCGCCATGTGGGCCAGCAGCTCCGACGCCTTGTACTTGTGCGGATTGGGCAGGTCCTTCACCCGGGTCGACAGCCCCAGCGCATTGAGCAGCCGCTCGGCGCGCACGGCGTCCTGACCCGGACACACGCCCAGCTTCACGGAATAGCGGAACGCCATCGCCATGCCCACACCGACCCCCTCGCCATGCAGCAGGTCCGGGCCGAACCCGCTGGCGCGCTCCAGCGCATGCCCGAAGGTGTGGCCGAGATTGAGCAGGGCCCGTTCCGCCTGCTCCGTCTCGTCGATCGCCACGATTCGCGCCTTGGAGGCGCAGGAAATGCGCACCGCCTCCGCCATCGCAGCCTTGTCGCCCGCCCGCAGCTTCGCGGCATTGGCCTCCAGCCAGTCGAAGAAATCCGGCAGGTCGATGAGTGCGTACTTCGCCACTTCCGCCAACCCCGCCGCCCGCTCGCGCTCCGGGAGCGTGTCGAGCACGCCAAGATCGGCGAGAACGAGCACGGGCTGGTGGAACAGGCCGACGAGGTTCTTGCCCGCACGGCTGTTGATCGCGGTCTTGCCGCCGACGGATGAGTCCACCTGGGCCAGAAGGGTCGTCGGGATCTGCACGAAGCGGGCGCCGCGCTTCATCAGTCCCGCCGCCAGCCCGGTGAGATCGCCCGCCACGCCGCCGCCAAACGCCAGGATCAGGTCATCGCGCTCGGCGCCGTTGCTGATGAGAAAATCGAGCGTGTCCTCGAGATACCGGAACGACTTGGAGGATTCTCCGGGCGGAAGGGTCGTCGTCCGCCCGTCCAGGCCTGCCTTCGCGAGGCCGGCGCGAAGCGTCTCGCCATGCAGCCGGTCGACCGTTCCGTCCGCCACCACGAACACACGGTCGCGTTGCTTGCGGATCAGCGGCCGGACCAGCTCGCCCGCGCGTGCAATCAGGCCCTCGCCGATCAGGATGTCATATCCGCGCTCGCCCAGGTCGACATGCACCGTCTTGATGTCTGCGCTCATGCCATCCCCAACTGGTCGAGAATCTGCTTCACCGCGTCCGCCGCCGGTCCGTCGCCGGATTCGACCGTGATGTCCGCTTCGGCATAGATCGGCTCGCGCGCCGCCATCAGGTCGGCCAGCACCTGGCGCGGATTCTCGCGCTTCAGCAGCGGCCTTGTGTCGCGCCGGTTCACACGCTTCCAGATCAGGTCGAGATCGGCGCGCAGCCACACCGTGACGGCCCTCTGCCGGAGAAGCTGGCGTGTGTCCGCGTCCATGTAGGCGCCGCCGCCGGTCGACAGCACGATGGGCGGCCCGTTCAGCAGGCGTTCGATGACCCGCCGCTCACCGCGCCGGAACTCCGGCTCTCCATGCCGCTCGAAGATTTCCTGGACGGTCAGGCCCGCCGCCCTCTCGATCTCCTCGTCGCTGTCGACAAAGGCGGCCGACAGCGTCTCGGCCAGCTTCCTGCCGACCGTGGACTTGCCCACGCCCATCATTCCGACGAGCGCGATGGTCTTCGCCAGCCGGGGTCCGCCGGATTCGGCGGCGGCCCGCCCGGCCCCGCTTTCCGGTTCGCCCTGTTGCGCAGACATGACTTGCCCTGTTTCCCGAACCGGAGGCTTATACCGGCCGAGGCGTCCGGGGCAATGTACGGGCCGGCGGCCAGACCATGCGCGCAGCCTCGCGCGCTGGACCCCTGCCGCCATGTCTGCTTGACTCCGGACCGGTTGGCGCAATGGGAGGCAGGTCATGGCTCGCGGAGGATTTTCACGGCGGCGCGGTCCGGTCCCGCTCAAGCTGTATGCGATCCTCGGCGGCATCGTTGTGGTCGTGATCGTCGGCGCCCTGTTCTATTTCGCCGGACAGGCCGAATCCCGCAAACCCGTTCAGGTGGAGGTCCGCGTTCCCGCCGAGAATGTCGGCCCGCAATCGGGCGGAGGCGGCAATGCGCCGTCGCAATAGCCTCTCTGCCGGCTTGCTGGCCCTGTCGCTGACCGCCCTGCTTCCGGCGGCGGCGCAGGTTTCCCCCGCCCCCCCCGCCGCCGTCGATTCATGGGGCGTCGGCTGGATCGCGGCTGCGGACGGCGCCGTCCCCTCCACTTTCTGGGCCAATACCAGCGCGGAGACGTTGGCTCCCATCCTCGCATCGATCCAGCCCCGCGATCTCTCGCCCGCCGGCCGCATGCTTCTCCGCCGCATCCTCTCCTCGCGCGCAAAGGGGCCGGAGGGCGGCGACGCGCTGGCGCCGGAACGCCTGCGCCTGCTGGAGCTCCTTGGCGAGAGCGCCCATGCCGCCGACCTGCGCAAGCGTTTCGCAACCACAGAGTGGGGCAGGACGGGCGAGCGCCAGGCCGCCGAACTCGATCTTCTCCAGGGGCGACAGGACCAGGCCTGCGGCGCGCTCGCCGGAAAGCCGCCTGCCGACCCAGGCTGGATGCCGCTGCGCGCCGTGTGCGCTGCGCTGAAGGGCGACGCCGCCGCCGCAAACCTCGCCGCAGAGCAGGTCGCGCGCGCCGATGAAGCCTTCGGCGTCTGGCTGATCGCCGCCTTGCCGGCGATCGCCTCGCCCGACGTCAGGAAACCGGACGGCAGATACGCCACGCCGCTGCAAGCCGCTGTTTCCGTCGCTGCGAAGCTCTCGGCTCCCGCCAACACGCTCGCCGCAGCGCCGGGCGACATCGCCGCCGCCATCGCGCTCGACAGGTCCGCCACGAACGAGCAGCGCCGCGCCGCCCTCCGTCCGGCCTTCGCCGCCGGCAAGCTCAAGCCGGCCGACGTGCTCGCGATCCTGTCTCTCAGGGACGAGCCACCTGCGAACGCGCCAAGGCCGCGCGCCGCCCCGCGTCCCGATTACATCGCGCAGGCCATCGCTGCCGCGAACAGTCAGGACGCCAGCCCGGAAGAGCGCGCCGGCGCCTTTGTCGCCGCCCTGCGCGCCGCTGAAACGCCGGAGGACGGCCGCCTGATCGCCGTGGCGCTGTCAGCCGCCATCAAGGCCCTGCCGCGGAACGAGGCGACCCTCCCCTATGCCGAGCCACTGGCCCGCGCCGCGCTGGTTGCAGGCGATGTCAGGCTCGCCGCCGACTGGCGCAGACATCTGGCCACCCTGTCTGCAGACAAGCAGGACGCATGGGCGCTCGCCCGCATTGATCTGATGCTGTCCTATGCCGTCGGCCCGGGCGACAGGCCTGGCGCCATCCTCGATCGACTCATCGCCGCCGCGCCCTATCCTGATCCAGCCGCAACGGCGACAGCGAAAACGCCAAGCGCCGGCGAGCAGCAACTCGCCGTCCGCCGCATCGAGAACACCCGCGCCCTGTTCCTCGCCTTTGGGATGGGCCGCGATCTCTCCGCCGCCCAGCGCGCCGCACTGGCGAGCCAGCGCACGGCCGGCCGCGGCGTCTCGGACGCCGCCATCGCCCGCATCACCGCCGCCGCCAACGCAAAGGCGAACGCCGAGGCCGCCCTCGCCATACTGGCCCAGCTCGGCACGGACACCTCCGCCATCTCCTTCGCCGGCCTCGCCGACCTGCTCGCCCAGCTTCGCGCGATCGGTCTCCAGGACGACGCCGGCGCGCTGGCGCTGGAAGCCCTGCAGCCCTGGAAGGCGCTGTAGCGCCGCTGCGCGGCGCAGCGAGTTGTGAACAGCGAAGCTGGCCCACTAACTTCCCATAAATCTCCCGACGCTAGCGTCGGCGCATGCTGGACAACCGCCGCATCGACGCCTTTCTCGACACGCTGCGCGCCGAGCGCGGCGCGGCGGACAACACCATCGAGGCCTATCGCCGCGACCTGGAAGACGCCTCAACCTTCCTGCGCGCCAACCGCACTTCCCTCGTTCAGGCCGGGGAGCGTGATCTCGCCGCCTTCGTGCGCGACCTGCATGAGCGCGGCATGTCCGCCGCAACGGTTGCGCGTCGACTCTCCGCTCTCCGCCGCTTCTACCGCTTCCAGCTCGGCGACAATGAGCGACAGGACAACCCCACTTCCCGCCTCGACGGTCCCGCTGCGCGGCGCGAACCGCCGGACGTGCTCTCGCGCGAGGAGATGAGCCGCCTGATCGACGCAGCGCAGGGCCCAGAACCTGCGGACCTCCGCACCCTCTGCCTCGTCGAACTGCTCTATGGCGCAGGCCTGCGCGCCTCGGAATGCTGCGACCTGCCGCTCTCGGCCCTGCCAGCTCCCGGCGCCACGGTCCTGATCGTGCGCGGCAAGGGCGACAAGGAACGCATCACGCCGCTCGGCAAGCCCGCCATGACGGCGCTCAAGAACTATATGGCCGTGCGCGAGACCTTCCTGCCGAAATCCGCCGTGCGCGCGAAGGCGCAGCGTTTTGTCTTTCCCTCGCGCGGCGCCACAGGCCGCCTGACACGCCGACGCCTCGGCCAGATCCTCGAGGACCTCGCCATCAAGGCCGGCATCGCCGTCGAGCGCGTGACGCCCCACGCCCTGCGCCACGCCTTTGCGACCCATCTTCTCTCCGGCGGGGCGGACCTGCGCGCCGTCCAGCTTCTGCTCGGTCATGCCGACATATCGACCACGCAGATCTATACCCACGTCGTCACGGACGAACTGCGCGACCTGCTGGAAGCCGCCCACCCGCTGGCGAAGGCGTCCTAACGGCGCCGCGTCGATCCGCCGGTCAGCCGCGCCCGCATCGCCAGCAGGAAGGCGATCACTGGCCCCAGCACGCGCGCGCCCAGCTTCTCCCCCGGCGTCTCGGCGAACTTGATGAAATAGCGGCTGAAGCCGGCTCCCTTGTGCTTCTCCACCAGCAGCTTTGGCGCATCGCTCGTGGCGCCGTAATGCAGCGCGGATGCAAACGGCGTATAGATCACGGAGCCGCCATCCGCCTCGGCCCGCCGGCACAGGTCGAGGTCCTCCACATGCATGAAGTAGCCCTCGTCGAAGCCGCCCAGCCGCCGGAAGCTGGACATCGACATGTACATCAGCGCTCCGCTTACCGCGTCCATCGGCGTCGGCCCGTCAGGCTCCGGCTCCATGTGGCGATTGATGTTCACGAACGCCGGATTCAGCACGCGCAGCCATGACAGCCCCAGGAAGGTGGCCGCCGCCGACCGCATGGTGAGCCTGCGCCGGCGTCCGCCGCGCTGCTCCCGGCCGTCCTCGCCGAAGATCTTGCCGCCCACGATCGCCGGCTCGGCCGCGCCCGCCAGCGCGACCTCGAACGCCGTGATCGACCCCGGCTGCAGCACGGCGTCCGGATTGATCACCAGCAGGCGGTCTCCCCGTGCGCTCGCCGCGCCGAGGTTGACGCCAGCCGCAAAGCCACGGTTCTGGCCGCCGCCCGTCACCTTCAGTTTCGGCGAGGCGCCCCACCGCGCCTCGACCTGCTCCAGAGTCTCGAACGGATTGCCGTTATTGACCAGCACGACCTCGTCGATCGCGCTTTCGTCCATCAACGCCGCGAGACAGTCGAACAGCGCCTTGCCTGTATGATACGTCACCACGATGGCGGAGACGGAATGCGTCTCGGGCGCGGCCTCCGCCTGCTTCTCTTCCGGCAACTCCGCCGCATATTCCTTCACCGCATGCATCAGGTCGCGCATGCTGTCCGCGACCGCCTCCATCGCCTCGGCGCCGCGCATACGCGCTTCCCAGAATGCGTTCGCCAGCGAGAGAGCGGGTCGCAACAGCTGCGGCAGGTTGCCCTGCTCGTCGATAGCGGTCAGGACGGGATGGAGGTTGTCCGCAAGCCGCCGGAGCTGGTCCTGCGTCGCCTCCATCACCTTAAGGGAGCCCAGCGCCTTCATCAGGTCGAGCCCACCAGGTTCGCCGCCAAGGTCGTTGAGGATGCGCTGCGTGATCCGCTCGCCTGCGCGCGTCGCAAGGCACAGGTCCGCCAGTTCGCCGGGCGCGTCAGGCTGCAGGATCGCCCCGTCGGCCCACGTCTCGATATCCTTGAGCGACGCCAGCCCGAGCCGCAGCCGTAGCCCCAGCACGCGCGCATGGTCGATGATCTCGCGCGCGCCGGTCATGGACATGCACCGGGATCGCATCCTGGCTCGCGCACCGCGCGGGGGAAGCGGATCGCCGGCAAGGCCAGCGAGATAGAGGGGGCTGCCTGCCGCAGGCTGGCGGATGTCGCCCCGCCGCCGCTCATCCCGCCGCCTTCGCCCGCCTGATGTCCGGCGGCAGCGCCTCTTCAGCCAGCGCGAGCTTCGCCTCGTCCAGCGTCACGACACTCTGCGCCTGGCTGCCAAAGCGGCGCAGCGCCAGCTTTCGCTCCTCCGCCTCCTTGGCTCCGACCACGGCGATCACCGGGATCTTCTGCAGCGAATGCTCGCGGATCTTGTAGTTGATCTTCTCCCCGCGCAGGTCCGTCGTTACGCGCAGGCCGGCCCTGCGCAACTCTTCGGCCGCCTCCTGCGCATACGCATTCGCGCCCTCGGAAATCGAGGCGACCACGACCTGGACCGGCGCCAGCCACATCGGGAACGCCCCGGCATAGTTCTCGATCAGCACGCCGATGAAGCGTTCCAGCGAGCCGAGAATCGCCCGGTGCAGCATCACGGGACGGTGCTTGTTGCCGTCCTCGCCGACATATTCCGCATCCAGCCGCTCCGGCAGGACGTAGTCGAGCTGGATCGTGCCGCACGTCCATTCGCGGCCGATGGCGTCCTTGATGACGAAATCCAGCTTCGGCGCATAGAACGCCCCGTCGCCCTCCGCGATCACCGGCTCGACGCCCGCCGCCCGCGCAGCCGACAGCATCTGCGCCTCGGCCTTGTCCCAGAATTCGTCCGAGCCCGCGCGAACCGCAGGCCGCGTCGCCAGGTTGATGTGATCCGTCTCCAGCCCGAAATCCGCATGGATCGACCGGGCGAGCGTGATGAAACGCGCCGTTTCCGA
>CAZTMG010000103.1:9856-10085 GCA_964614815.1 uncultured Rhizobium sp.
GGTCCTCGCGACAGAAGATGTGCGCATCGTCCTGCGTGAAGGCGCGCACGCGCATCAGGCCATGCAGCGCGCCCGAGGGCTCATAGCGGTGGCAGGCGCCGAACTCCGCCATGCGCATCGGCAGGTCGCGATAGGATTTCTGGCCCTGCTTGAAGATCTGGACATGGCCCGGACAATTCATCGGCTTGAGGGAGAGCGTTTCCTCCTCGGCCGTCTCGGCCACGAACAT
>CAZTMG010000104.1:0-5069 GCA_964614815.1 uncultured Rhizobium sp.
GATGCCGAGCTGGGGCGGCATGATCAACGGCCTGATGACGCTGTCGGGCGCGTGGGACAAGCTGCGCACGGATCCGGTCGTGCGGATGCTCGTCGTCTCCGTGGCCTTCTACGGCATGGCGACGTTCGAGGGACCGGCGATGTCTGTGCGTGAAGTTAACGCGCTGTCGCACTACACCGACTGGGGGATCGGCCACGTGCATTCGGGCGCGCTCGGATGGGTCGGCTTCGTGTCGTTCGGCGCGTTGTACTGCCTGACGCAGTGGATCTGGAAACGCCCCAGGCTCTACTCGACTGCGCTGGTTGAATGGCACTTCTGGATCGCGACGCTGGGCATTGTCCTTTACATAACCTCGATGTGGGTATCGGGTATCATGGAAGGCCTGATGTGGCGCGCCTACAACGAGTTCGGCTTCCTCACCTACTCCTTCATCGAGACGGTCAGCGCCAAGCACATATCGTATGTGATCCGGGCCCTGGGCGGCGGGCTGTACCTGATCGGCGCACTGATCATGGCCTACAATCTCTACCGGACCGCGCGCGGCCATGTTCCCGCCGAGGATCGCAGGCAGACGCCCGCCGCGCCTGCAAACCTTCAACCAGCAGAATAGGAGAGTTGCATGGCGTCGCGTCCAGGCTGGCTGATGCGGAACCACAAGCTTTTCGAGAGGCACACCTTCATCCTGATCGTCGGTATTCTCATCGTCGTGGCGATCGGGGGACTGATCGAGATTGCGCCCCTGTTCTACCTGAAGAACACCATCGAGAAGGTGGAGGGCATGCGTCCCTATACGCCGCTCGAACTTGCAGGGCAGAACATCTACATCCGTGAAGGTTGCAATACCTGTCACTCGCAGATGATCCGCCCTCTGCGGGACGAGGTCGAGCGATACGGCCACTATTCGCTTGCCGCCGAAAGCATGTACGACCATCCCTTCCAGTGGGGCTCCAAGCGCACGGGGCCTGACCTGGCGCGTGTCGGCGGCAAGTACTCCGATGAGTGGCAGAAACAACACCTGATCGATCCGCGCAGTCTCGTGCCGGAATCCATCATGCCGCCCTATGCTTTCATGGAAGGCCGCAAGGTCGATTTGTCCAGGATCGCCGCCGACATGCAAGCCTTGCGGCTGGCAGGCGTTCCCTACACCGACGCCATGATCGCACGGGCCGCAGACGATGCGCGCGCCCAGGCGGGCGGTGATTATGATGTCGACAGCTTTCGGGCGGACTACGACAAGCTGTCGGGCCGAGGGGGGACGGTGAATGTGCGCGACTTCGATGGCGCGCCAGGTGATCCGACAGAGCTCGATGCGCTTATCGCCTACCTCCAGGTGCTGGGCACGATGGTCGATTTCTCGACGTACGAAGCCGGCGATCTCGATAACAAGCGGTGATGTCATGGACCATGAAGACCTGTCGTCATTCGCCCAGACGGGCGGGACTCTCTACTTCGTGGCGATCTTTCTGGTCGTGCTGGCCTACGCGCTCTGGCCGCGGAACGGCGCCCGATTCAAGCGAGCCGCTGAACTCCCGATGAACGAGAAGGAGCACGGCGATGACCGACCGCTCGTCTGAGATCGACAGCCACAGCGGTGTCGAGACGACTGGCCATGAATGGGACGGCATCAAGGAACTGAACAATCCCCTGCCGCGCTGGTGGCGGTTCGTGTTCTGGGGGACCGTCGCGTTCTCCATTGTCTACTGGGTGCTGATGCCGGCCTGGCCGGCATTGCCCGGGATGCAGGGCCACACGCGGGGCGTGCTCGGACAATCGGATCGGGCGGAGGTGGCGGAAAAGATTGCCGATGCGAAGGCGGAACGAGCGACGCTGGGCGCCAGGCTTGCGGTGCAGGACGCAGCCGCGATCCTGCGGGACCCGGAACTGGGCCAGTTGGCGCTTGGCCTCGGCGAGAGTGCTTTCGGCGACAATTGCGCGACCTGCCACGGCGCAGGCGGGCGCGGCGCGAAGGGCTATCCCCAGCTGTCTGACGATGTATGGCTGTGGGGCGGTTCTCTCGACGAGATCGAGCAGACTGTGAAGTTCGGTATTCGTTCGGGTCACCCGCAGGCGCGTGTCAAGGACATGCCGGCGTTCGGCCGTGATGGGTTCCTGACGACTGCACAAATCGAGGACCTGGCGCAGCTCGTTCGCCAGGCCTCGCGGCAGTCGGCCGATGCAGCAGCAGCTGCGCGGGCGCGCCCGCTCTATGATGCGAATTGCGCCAGTTGCCATGGCTCCGACATGCGAGGCGACCGCACACAGGGCGCGCCAAACCTCACGGACGAGGAGTGGCTTTATGGCGGCGATGTCGCCTCCATCCGCCGCACCATCTTCGGGCCGCGCGGCGGCGTGATGCCCGCGTGGGCGGATCGCCTCGATCCCGCCACGGTGCGGGCTCTGGCGATCTACGTACATTCGTTGGGCGGGGGCGAATAGGCATGGGTGCGGCCACGCTCATCGACCGGCGGAGGGCCGCCAGTTCAACGCCGCCCCCTCCCGACGGCGATGAGCCTGTGGTGCTCTATGCCAGACGGAAGCAGATCTATCCGAAACGGGTTTCGGGGAAATTCAGGACCCTCAAATGGGTCCTGCTCATCCTGACGCTGGGCGTTTACTACGCGCTGCCATGGTTGCGCTGGTCGCGTGCGCCGGGCGCTCCGGATCAGGCCGTTCTGGCCGATTTCGCGGGGGGCAAGTTCTATTTCTTCTGGCTCGAGATCTGGCCGCAGGAAGTATTCTACATAACCGGACTGCTGATCCTGGCTGCAGTGGGGCTCTTCCTCGTGACGGCGCTTCTGGGGCGAGTGTGGTGCGGCTACTTCTGCCCGCAGACGGTGTGGACCGATCTTTATCTTGTCGTGGAGCGTTTTTTCGAGGGGGATCGCAACGAGCGCATGATGCGCGACAGGGCGCCCATGTCCTTCGACAAGGCCTGGCGGAAGACGGCAAAGCATATCGTCTGGCTGCTGATCGCATTCGCAACAGGCGGAGCATTCATCCTCTACTGGCACGATGCGCCCACGCTGGCGCAGACCTTCTTCACTGGCCGGGCGCCGATGACGGCTTATGTATTCGCCGCCCTGCTAACAGGGACAACCTATGCGCTGGCCGGCACGATGCGCGAACAGGTATGCACTTACATGTGTCCGTGGCCGCGTATCCAGTCGGCGCTGATCGACAAGGATACGCTGCAGGTCACCTATCGGTCCGAGCGAGGCGATCCGCGCGGCCCGCACAAGAAGGGCGATAGCTGGGAGGGGCGCGGAGACTGCATCGATTGCAAGCAGTGTGTGGTTGTCTGCCCGATGGGTATCGACATCCGCAAGGGGCTGCAGCTGGAGTGTATCGGGTGCGGGCTTTGTATGGATGCCTGCGACGGCGTGATGAAGAAAGTGGGCCGGCCGACAGGCCTGATCGCCTATGACACCGACGAAAATGTCGTGCGACGCTGGATGAAGCAGCCGGAAAAGCCGTTCAGCATGTTGCGCCCGCGGATCATCGTTTACACCATCGTGCTGCTTGCAACCGGCTTGATCATGATGCTGGGGCTGGCGTCACGCCAGAATCTGGAATTGTCCGTGATCAAGGATCGTGGCGCGCCCTTCGTGCATCTCTCCACAGGAGGGTACAGGAACGCCTACACGCTGAAGGTCGTCAACAAGACGCACGCCAGCCGAACGCTTGCCATCCGTGTGGAGGGGCTGCCCGGCGCAGGGGTCGAGGTGATTGGAGGCGGCGAAGGCGCCGGCGCAGGCCATGTACGGGTCGAACCTGATGCTGTCGAACGGCTGCGTCTGCTGGTGACAGCGCCGGAGGCTCCGGGCGCGCACGATATCCGCGTTGTGCTGACCGATCCGGCGACAGGGGCGACGGTCTCGGCATGGGCGCGATTCGATGGACCGGAGAGGTGAGATGGCGATGACAAGCGCGGGAGCCAGGGCGAAAATCAGAGGCATCCATGTGCTATGGATGCTGATTGGTTTCTTCGCCGTGGTTATCACGGTCGACGCGGCGTTCATCGCGCTGGCTGTGCGATCGCATCCGGGCGAGCGGGTCAAGAACGCGTATGTGCTGGGCCACGATGACAACAAGGAGCTGGCGCGCCGGCATGCGCAGCGGGCGCTGGGCTGGAGCCTTCAGGCGGGACTGGCGGACGATAACGCGACCTTTCTGGTGAAGCTGCAGGACGCCGCTGGCGCGCCGCTGGACGGCGTCGCGGTCAGCGTTCGGCTGCACGCGGCCGGCGCTCGCAACGAGAAAGAAAAGGTCTGGCTGATCGAGCGGACGCCCGGGGCGTATGCGATGCCGGCGGGTCTGGCTGGATCGGGCAGGGTCGAGGCCATCATCGAGGTGAGCCCGGATCGCGTCATGCCTCCCGTGTTCGAGGCGCACAAGACTCTGGTGCTGCCATGAACGTGGCGGCAGCAGGCTGCCCGAACGGGCCGACGCCCCAGGCGACGCCGGGCGTCGTTCAGGATCCAGCCGCATTTGTGACGGACATGAAAGGCGTTCGCTCTCTCGACATCGTTGTCAACGGCGCAAGGTGTGCATCGTGCCTTGCACGGATCGAGGGTGCGGTCGGAAACCTTCCCGGTGTCGAGACAGCACGGCTGAACCTGTCGACGGGAAGGCTGCATGTCGCCTGGCGCGGCGGGTTGCCCCCCCGGCGGGTGATCGATGCGGTTACAGGTCTTGGTTATGGAGCAGTGGCGTATGACGCCGGAAAGCCCGAGGCCATGGCGTTGCGCGAGGAGCGTGCGCTGCTGACAGCGATGGTGGTTGCAGGACTTGCGACCGCCAATGTGATGTTCCTGTCGGAGCCGATGTGGTTTGGCGAGGACATGGACGCGGGCACAATGGCGATGTTCCGCTGGCTTGCGGCGCTGGTCGCCATTCCCGCCTCAGTCTTCTCGGGCTGGACCTTCTTTGTGTCAGCATTCCGGTCCATCCAGCTTCGTCGGTTGAACATGGATGCGCCCATCTCGCTGGCAATCCTTCTATCGCTGGCGTTGAGCGTTCATGCGACGGCAACTGGCGGCGCCCACACATATTTCGATGCTGCCGTCATG
>CAZTMG010000104.1:5096-10054 GCA_964614815.1 uncultured Rhizobium sp.
GGGCGATTTCTCGATGCGCGGCTGCGGCGGCGAGCCTATGCGGCGGCGAACGCGCTCGCAGCGATTCGGACAGCGTCAGCGACACGATTGTCGGCGAATGGGGACGCCGAAACCGTACGTGCGAGCGATGTTCAACCCGGTGATATCCTGATAATTGCGGCTGGCGAACGCTTGCCTGTAGACGCTGAGGTGATCTCCGGCGTGAGCGACGCTGATCTCCGGTTGGTCACGGGCGAGATGGAGCCGAGAGCCACGTTTGTTGGCCAGACGCTGCATGCCGGCGCCGTGAATCTCTCTGCGCCGCTACGCGTGCGGGCGACGGCGGCCGCAGAAAAGTCGCTGATGGCGGAGGTGGCGCGGCTGCTGGAAGCCGGGGAACAGAAGAAGTCTGCCTACCGCCGGATCGCGGACAAGGTCGCGGCGGCCTATGTGCCGCAGGTCCATGCGGTCGCGTTTCTGGGTTTTGTTGGTTGGTTGGCGGCGGGAGCCACGCTGACGCAGGCGGCGTTTGTGGCGGTAACCGTGCTGATCATCACTTGCCCGTGTGCGTTAGGTCTGGCTGCGCCGCTTGTTCAGGTCGTGGCGGCGGGCAGGCTGTTCAAGCGGGGCGTCTATCTGGCGTCCGGCGATGCGCTGGAGCGCATTGCAATGACCGATCATGTCGTGTTCGACAAGACTGGGACGCTGACCCTGGGCGAGCCGACATTGCTGGCCGGAAACTGGGATCGGACCGATCTCGAAAATGCAGCGCAGCTGGCGCGGGCAAGCCGCCATCCCTTCTCGCGCGCGATCGCTGAGGCGGCTGGCAAGGGACCAGTGGCGGCGAAGGTTGTCGAGTATCCGGGAGAAGGCGTCGAGGGCGTTATTCATGGGCGAAAGGCGAGGTTGGGCCAGGCGGCATTCGTCGGGGCAAAGGGCGACGGGCGCGGCTTGTGGTTCGCGTTTGAAGGCGAAGAACCCGTGGCGTTCGCATTTGAAGACATCATGCGGGAAGGCGCACAAGCGGCGATTGGACGACTGCTGGCGATGGGGCTTACGGTCGAGCTGGTAAGCGGGGATGAGTCAGCGCGTGTAGCGTGTGCGGCCAAGGCGGCTGGAATCGGGATGTGGACCGCCAGCGCCACGCCTCTGTCGAAGGCGGCGCATGTTGCGGCGCTGGAGGCGGCAGGCAGGAAGGTGCTGATGGTGGGGGACGGGCTGAACGATGCGGGTGCGCTGGCCAATGCGCATGCCTCGCTGGCGCCGGGCGGGGCGCTGGACGTTTCACGACTTGCGGCGGATTGCGTCTATTCGGCTGGCGATCCTGACGCCGTGGTCGAAACAATCCTGATTGCGCGCGAGGCCCGGACGCGCATGCGACAGAATTTCGGGCTGGCCGCCGTCTACAATCTGCTGGCCATTCCGATAGCGTTGGCAGGGTGGGCCACGCCGGTCGTCGCGGCCGTCGCGATGTCGGCGTCCTCGGCGATCGTGACGCTCAATGCGCTGCGAATCTCGGACGGCGGCGGCAAGAGGAAGGAAGCTGGGACATGAATGTTCTGTTCTTCATGCTGCCGACGGCGATTCTTCTGGCTTGCGTGGCGCTGGCGGCCTTCCTCTGGTCGCTGCGGTCGGGACAGTTCGATGACCCGGCGGGCGACGCAGCGCGGGTGCTGCTTGAAGACGACCGGCCAAGTTGAGATTGCGGCGCATATGCGCGGCCAAATGGTTGACAGTCCGCGGCATGGATGGCCTCAACGGATTGGGGCATGGGCCGAAGCTATCCTTGGCCCATCCTGGCAGGCGAGGTGCGGAGGTTATGCCCGTACAGGACAGCATCCTGATAGTCGACGATGACGCCGCACTGCGTGAGACGCTGGGCGATTTCCTTGCAGCCGAAGGATATGTCGTCCGGCATGCCGGGAATGTTGCGGAGGCGCGCGCCATGCTGGAGCGGGCTCCGCCTGATCTGATGCTGCTCGATATCAACATGCCGGGCGGAGACGGACTGACGCTGGCAGGAGAATTGCGCGCGAAGACATCGCTCCCGATCATCATCCTTTCCGGGAAGGGGTCGATGGTGGACAAGGTTGTCGGCCTTGAAATCGGCGCTGACGACTATCTGGCGAAGCCTTTCGAGATGCGCGAGCTTTTGGCCCGCGTACGCGCCGTGCTGCGGCGGGCAAGATCGGCCCAGGCGACAGGAGTCGAACTTGCGGCCGGGGTGCGGCAGGCGCATTTCGATGCGTTCGTGCTCACGCCGTCGCGGCGGGATCTCAGCACAGCCTCTGGCGTTCGCGTCGAACTGACGGGGGCGGAATACAACCTGATGGCGGCGTTCGTGGGGCGGCCCAATCGCGTGCTGACACGGGATGGCATCGCCGATGCGATGAACAAGGATGACTGGGACGCCTTCGACCGGAGCATCGATACCCTGGTGAGCCGACTGCGGCGGAAGTTGGTACGCCATGCGACCCAGCCAAACCTGATCCAGACTGTGCGCGGCGAGGGGTATGTACTCGCCTGCCCTGTAAGGTGGAGTGGATCGACATAGGCGCCGCGGCGCCTCATGTGAGCGTTCGGCGGACCAGCTGTGCGAGTTGGGAACGGCTGGACGGTTTCGGCAGAAAGGAGTGTTTCCTGCTGGCGCCGGCGGCCATGCGGGGAGAGTAGCCAGACGTGAGGATCAGCCTCATGTCGGGCCAGCGCCGTTCGATTTCGTCTGACAGGGCGTGGCCGTCCATGCCGCCGGGCATGACCACGTCGATGATGGCGAGTGCGATTTCGGGCGCGCTGGCCAGGATCTCGAGCGCGCTGGCGGCGTCGCGTGCGACCTTCACCTTGTAACCGAGACTTTCGAGACGCGAGACGGTGACAAGGCGGACGTCGGCATCATCTTCCACGACAAGGATGGTTTCACCCCTGCCTTCCGGCGTCGATGCGTCGGCGGAGTCCTGCCGGGGCGGCGCATCAGCCGATGTACGCGGGAACAGGAGCGAAACGCGCGTACCCCGGCCAACCTCGCTGTAGATGCGAGCGTGGCCGCCGATCTGCTTCATGAAGCCATAGACCATCGAAAGGCCAAGGCCGGTCCCCGCACCCATTTCCTTTGTCGTGAAGAAGGGCTCGATAGCGCGGGACAGGACATCCGGCGTCATGCCCGTTCCGGTATCCGAGACGGACACGCGAAGATAATCGCCCGGAGGGGCGTCCTGGGCGGTGCGCGGATTGTCGTCAAAGCGTACGCCTTCGGTCTCGATCGTTATGACGCCGCCTTCCGGCATGGCGTCGCGTGAATTGAGGGCGAGGTTGAGGATAGCGGTTTCGAACTGGTCGATATCGGCGTCCACAAGGCCGGGATTGGAGTCGAGATGCATTTCGACCGTGACGCCATTGCCGATGGCCCGCTGGAGCATTTCGGACATGTCTTCCAGCGCGGTATTGAGATCAAGCGGCTGGCGCGTCAGCGGCTGCTTCCGCGCGAAGGCGAGGAGACGCTGGGTAATGCGGGCGGCCCGGACGGCTGCATCCTGGGCCCGTGCGACGGCGCGCCGGGCGGCGGGAGGAAGCTCGGCGTTTGCGATCATTTCGAGATTGCCGCCGATGACGCTGAGAATGTTGTTGAAGTCGTGCGCGATGCCGCCGGAGAGCTGGCCGATGGCGTCGAGTTTCTGATGATGGAGGATGGTTTCCTCAGCACGCTTCTTTTCGGTCAGGTCATAGATGATGCCGACGAAGATCGCGCCGTCGGCCGTCTCGGCCTCGCCGACAGAGAGATACATCGGGAAGATCGTACCGTCGGCCTTGCGGCCCTGCAGCTCGCGACCGATGCCGATGATGCGTTTCACCCTGGTCTCGCGGTGTCGGAGAATATAGCCGTCATGGGCCGACGCGTAGGGCTGCGGCATCAGGACGGAGACGTTCTGGCCAATGAGGTCGGCGGCCGTATAGCCGAACAGGTTTACACAGCCCGGGTTCACGTAACGAATGATGCCGCCGGCGTCGATGACGATGAGCCCATCGACCATGGTTTCCGGAACGATGCGGAAGCGATCGTCCTTGAACAGGGACTCCAACGTGATCTCCGGCAGCCTGTAGACCTGCCCAGACCCTAGCCGAGCCGGCGAAGCGGGGCCAGCCATGGGAGTGCATGGGGGGCTGGCGGTCATGCCTCTGTTCCTGCCGCAATGACGAGATTTCCAACGTCCATGAGACGGGAGAATCAGCCCTTGATCTGCGTCAGATCCGTGCGGACCGCCCTTGCCTAGTCTTGCTGACGGCAACCCAGGGAGACTGCGCGATGAAAGGACTGTGGCTGGCCGCAGGCGCATCGATCGGACTTTCGGCCTGCGCGGGCGCGTCGATCGAGGAGATGACCCCGAAACTTCAGCAGGCGACCGCGATTGCGATCAAGGCCCCGGATGCGAGCGCCATCTCGATCACAGACCCGGAGCGCTTTCCGGCGAAATGGCAATGGCGCGCAACGCTCGATGGCCGGACTTACGCGTGTGACGCGGACAACCTGATGCGCCTGCCGTCCTGCACGGCAAGCGAGAGTTGAGGAGAAGCAGGATGGACCTTACGCCGTTTGTCGTACCGGGCGTCATCGCCGTGATGAGCCTGTTCATGTTCACGCTGATGGCCGTGACGCTCTATACGCATGAAAGGAAGAAATAGACGCGCGGGCGCGATCCCCGCCATGGGCGGGGTGCGGGCCTGGGCTGGGGGTCAGGCTAGGGTGAGACTGCGACGCGCAGCGCCGCGCCGCCGGAGACGATCCGGGACGCGATGCGGGAAGCGCGGGCCTGGCCTCGCGGTGGATGCGAGATCCCCTCCGTCATGCGCGCTTTTGCGCGCATGCCGTCTCCCCCAGTCGCGTGGCGACTGAGGGAGGCAATGCACCGGCGCCTCCTGCCTTCACCGTTCCCAACGCAGGCGTGGGAGGCGGATCGGCGCATGGTTCGGCGCGGCCCTGCGGG
>CAZTMG010000105.1:0-4760 GCA_964614815.1 uncultured Rhizobium sp.
CAGCGCCTCGCCGGCTGATCCGAATTCCGTTTCGCAAGGCTACTCGCCCGCGACGGCGCCGCCCCGGGGTCTCCGGACTCCGGGGCGGTTTCCTTCTGGGGCTCACCGTCTCGGATATGCCCAAACCCAGGTCGATCCCTCGACCGGCTCCGGCCCCCAGACCGGATCGTACTGCCGCATAAGCACGCCGCCCCTGAACGCCAGGCCTTCTGGCGCATCTGGCGCGAGGGCGCGGATCTCGTCTTCAGCCGCCGGCTCGGCCTCGACCCATCCGCCATCAAACACATGCCGGCTTGCTTCTTCCGGCGGCAGGAAGGTGTGGAAGTAATCCTCATCGAAAAACAGCGTTACCTCGGACTGGAACAGTGAGGGCGTGGAAACGAGGCACGCCACGCGGCAATTCCCCGGCCGCCGCTCCGACCGCTCGATCGCTTCCGCCGCCGCGAAGATCGCGGCGATGCAGGCGCGCCGGGCTTCGATCGTCGCGTGCGGCGGATCGACCAGCTTGGAAAACACCGGAACCTTGAAGTTCCAGAACCGCTCGCCCGCAAGCTGGTCGGGCATGGGCAAGCCTTCGACAATACGCTGCGGCCACAGCGCCAGCTGGCGCAAGTGGCGCTGCGGGTTGCGCAGCTTCCTGGCAGGGCGAAGGTCGAGGCGCCGCATGACGCCCCGAGCTTTACGCGCACTGGCGCTACTTCGCCACCAGGTCCTTCTGCAGCGTCTTCATGCAGAGCAGGAAGAAGATCGCCGGCACGGCGTAGAGAATGGAGGTGATGAACAGCGAGTTCTGCAACGCCTTGGCGTCGGCGAGCCTGCAGAAGGCCTGCTCCGCCGCCGGCAACGCCGCCAGCGCCTCGCCCTTGCATTCCGGCCGCAGCACATGGGCAAAGCCGTCGGCGCTCGCCTGCATCGTGAAGAGGATGTCGCTGAGCAGGCCGATGAAGGCCGGCCCGAGACCGTAGCCGATCAGGTTGACGATGAAGAGCAGGATGGCCGTCGCCGTCGCCCGTGTCCGCATGCCGACCACGCCCTGCCCGATCGTGTACTGGGCCGCCAGATAGCCGTATTTTATCGCCGCGCCCGCGCAGATGCCTGCCAGCGCCACCCATTTGTTCTCGGCGCTGAAGCCGATCAGGTAGAACGGCACGCAGGCGATCAGTCCGGCCGCCGGTAGCCAGGCGATGGCGTTGGGATGACGCTTCACCATCTTCTCCGCCAGCCAGCCGGTGAAGAACACGCCGACCGACGCCGCCAGCGCCGATGGCACGTTGAACAGCATGGTCACCTCGTTCTGGTCGACGCCGAAGGTGCGGCGGATGAACGAGGTCTGGAAAGTGGTGATGCCGTAGCCGCAGAAGGACGCCAGCGTGGCGCCCGCGGCCATCAGCCAGAAGGATGTCTTCGACGAAAGCTCCTTCAGGGCGTCCACGAAGCTCGCGCGCTGGCCGCGCACGACGCCAGGCGGATCCGAATAGCCGCGCGGCGGCTCCTTGACGGTAAGCTTGAAGGCCACGGCCATGAACACGCCCACGATCCCGATCAGGATGAAGGCGTTGCGCCAGCCGAGGGCGGTGGCGACCGGACCGCCGATGAAGTTGGCCGACAGCGTGCCGAGCGTGACCCCCATGGCGTAGTAGCCGAGCGCGGTGGATCGCTTCGCCGGCGGATAGTAGTCCGCAATCAGCGAATTGGCCGGAGGCGTGCAGCCCGCCTCGCCCACGCCCACCAGCACCCGGAAGAAGCACAGCGCGACGAAGCCGGGGATCACCATGAAGCCGAGATCATAGTCGGTCGCCATGCCGCACAGGGCCGTCGCCATCGACCACAGCGCGATGCACACCGTCATGATCCAGACGCGGTTGCCGGTTTCGGCATAACGCGCCAGCGGTATGCCGACGAAGGCGTAGAAGATCGCGAAGGCCGGACCGGTCAGAAGGCCGAACAGGCCGTCCGAGATCTGGAACGTCTCCATCACGGGCTCGGAGACGATGCCCAGCAGCGACCGGTCGAGGAAGTTGAGGATGTAGATGACGAGCAGCGAGGTCAGCACGTAACTACGATACGCCTTGCTGCCATAGCCCGTGAGATGGCCCTGCCCTTCCGTGGGCGCTGCCGCGCCCATCGCGCCCGTATGGGTGCTCATCCGCGTCGTCTCCCGGTTCGCCGGCGCCTGGCCGCGCCTGTCATCCGCCGCGAATGCTTACGGCTTCGTGCGAAGGCGTCCATCGGGAAATGGCCGCCAGCGGCCGTCATGCGCTGACAAGCGCGTCATGCTGCAAATGCAAACGGCCGGCCTCGCGTCCGGCCGGCCGTGTAACGCACGCTACAGTTGTGTACCGCTCAGTACGTCCTTGCGAGCATGTCCTTCTTCAGCGTCAGGGACGACAGGAAGAAGAACAGCGCCGCCGGGATGAACACCAGCGCCGTGGCCACCATCGCCGAGCGCAGGCCATTGCCGTAGGCGAGGCTGCACGCCGACTGCTGCTCGGGCGGCAGTTGCGTCACCTGCGCCGCATCGCGGCAAAGCTGCGAGGTGAGATCGCCCGCGAAGGCGCTGGCGCGCAGATCCATGCTCATGAACATGTCGCTGAGCGCCCCGGTCAGCAGCGGGCCGATCCCGTTGCCGATCAGCGCGATGATCAGGAGGAGGATGGCGATGGCCGACGCGCGCCCTCGCTGGCTCACCACGCCCTGCCCGATCGTGTATTGCGATCCCAGATACATGTAGTGGCACATTGCGCCGACGCACCACATCGGCAAGGCCACCGAATACAGGTTCTCCGTCGGCTGGTAGTACGCGAAAATATAGAGCGGCATCGCCAGCATCATCCCGAGCACGGGGACCAGCGCGACCGCGCTGTTCAGCCTGTGCGACGTGCGGTCCACGATGAAGCCGCCCAGGAATGTGCCGACAGCCGAGAACAGGGCCAGCGGCCCGCCGAAGTGCAGCGCAAACGTCCCCGCATCGATCCCGTGAAGGCGGGCTGTCATCGGCGCCTGGAAGGCGGTGAGGCCATAGCCCACCAGCGCCACCAGGGCGGCGCCCATGGACATCGTCCAGAATGTCGCCTTGGGACCCAGCTCCTTGAGGGTTTCGATCATGCTGGCCTTCTGCACCTTGGCGACCCCCGGCGGGTCGGAATAGCCGCGCGGCGGCTCCTTCACCGTCAACAGCACGAGCAGCGCAACCAGCACGCCCGGCGCGCCGATCACCACGAAGGCGACGCGCCAGCCCTCGACCTTGCTCCAGTCGGTCAGGTTGACCGCCCAGTCCCAGCCCAGGCTCTCGAAAAGCGCCTGCACGGCCGGCCCGTTGAGCCCCGCCGCGATCGGGCCGCCAAAGAAGTTGGACAGCGCGCCGCCGATCGTGACGCCCATGGCGAAGATGCCCAGCGCATGCGCCCGGCTCTTCGGCTTGAAGTAGTCCCCTATGATCGAGTTGGAGGGCGGCGTTCCGCCTGCCTCGCCGATGGCGACTCCGATGCGCGCGAACAGCAGGAAAAGGAAGGAAGCCGCAAAGCCGCACAGGGCCGCCATGATCGACCACAGCGCGATGCAGAGCGACAGAACGACCACGCGGTTGAACCGGTCCGCGAGCATGGCGATCGGAATCCCCATCAGCGCATAGAAGATCGCGAAGGGCGGGCCGTTCAGGAACCCGTATTCCGTGTCAGTCAGCTTGAACTCGGCGATGATCGGCCCCGCGATGACGTTGAGCAGGTTCCGGTCGATGAAGTTGAGCGTGTAGACCATGGTCAACACGATCAGCACATAGAACCGATAGGCCGGCGAGCCGTAGCTGCGCCCGTCGGCGGGCGCATCGCCCGCTGCCGGAATTGCCGTCGACATGTAATCTCCCCTTGCAGTCGTCACGGGTCCGCGCGGGGAGCACGCGGCGGGTCGGGACGGTCTGGCGCCGTCTTGCCGGACCGCCACCCTAGCGGCGCGGCGGGGCCGGGCAAGTCATTCCTCCAGCTCCGCCGCCTGCCCCCCTTGCAGGGCGTCCCGCAGGAATGCCGGCGCCAGAGGGTTCAGATCAGCCCCTTGGCCTTCATGCTGACCGTTTCCCTTGCCCCCACCACGAGATGGTCATGCACCCTGATCTCCAGCGGCGCGAGAGCCCGCTCGATGTCGCGGGTAAGCTCGATGTCCGCGCGCGAGGGGGTGGGGTCGCCGCTGGGATGGTTGTGCACGAGAATCACGGCCGAGGCTGACAGCTCCAGCGCCCGGCGCGCGATCTCGCGCGGATAGACAGGGGCATGATCGACCGTGCCGCGTCCGGCCGCCTCGTCCGCGATCAGCTTGTTCTTGCGGTCGAGATAGAGCACGCGCGCCTGTTCCGATTTCTCGTGCCGCAGCTGCTGCTTCACATAGTTGAGCAGCGCCGCCCAGTTGGAGATGACCGCGCGCTCCTTGACCTGGTCGGCCGCCGCCCGCTGCAGCAGAAGGTTGGTGGCGCGGATATAGGCCGCCGTGGTTTCGCCGACGCCGTCGATCTCCATCAGACGCTCCGGCGCCGCCGCCAGCGCCGCCGATACCGTGCCGAACCGGTCCACCATCGTCCTGGCGATGGGCCGCACGTCGACGCGCGGGATGAAGGCGCAGAGCAGGATTTCGAGAACCTCGTAATCGTCGAGGTGCGAACCGTCGCCCTTCATGATGCGCTGGCGGATGCGCTCGCGATGGCCGTGACGATGGCGCGCGTCGCCCGCACGCTTCGCCCGCCCCGATTTCCCCCCCTCATCCATCATCGGGCC
>CAZTMG010000105.1:4786-10032 GCA_964614815.1 uncultured Rhizobium sp.
GGCAGTTCCGCCGCCCGATGCGTGCGGCGTATGCAGGCCAGCTGGCGACAGCGTGAAGATCTCGAAGCCCGTCTCCGTCACGCCCACCGAATGCTCGTACTGCGCCGACAGCGAACGGTCGCGGGTGACCGCCGTCCAGCCGTCGGACAGAAGGGCCACATCGGGACGGCCAAGGTTTATCATCGGCTCGACCGTGAACAGCATTCCCGGGCGCAGCTCCTCGCCCTGCCCGCGCTTGCCGAAATGGAGGATGTTGGGCGCATCGTGGAACACGCGCCCGAGGCCATGGCCGCAGAACGCCTCCACGACCGAATAGCGTTGCCGCTCGGCATGCTCCTGGATCGCCGCGCCGATATCGCCCAGGCGGGCGCCCGGCTTGATCGCCTCGATGCCTTTCATCAGGCACTCATAGGTGACATCCATCAGGCGCATCGCCTTCCGCTTCACCTCGCCGACGGAATACATGCGCGAATGATCGCCATGCCAGCCATCCACGATCGCTGTGACGTCGATGTTCACGACATCGCCCTCCCGGAGGACCTTCGGACCGGGGATGCCGTGACACACCACATGGTTGACCGACGTGCAGACGGTGTGGCGATAGCCCTTGTAGAACAGGCAGGCGGGCGTCGCCCCATTGTCGAGCAGGAACTCGCGCGCGAGATCGTCCAGCCGGCCCGTCGTCACGCCGGGAGACACGTGCGGAACCAGCATGTCGAGGCAGGCGGCGGCGACGCGGCCGGCCCGCCGCATTCCCTCAAATGCGTCCGGGCCATGCAGCTTGATCTGCTGCGTTGCACGCGGCGGCGCTTCCGAAGCGTCGATGAAGCCAGCCATGGTCATGGTGAGGATCCTTGTGCTGGCGCGTCTCTAGCACGCCTTGACCGGGCGGCGAACCACCCGCCGCGCTAGTTCATCCGGCTCCTCCGCCGGGGCGGATCGGGGGCGAAGGGCTTGGGCAGGGGCATGGCGGGCACGCCTTCCTCGAGAAGCTCCTGCGCCGCCTCCGGCGTCACCTCGCCCCAGACGGGACGGTGCTCGATCTCGCCGTAATACATGGCGCGCGCCTCGTCGGCGAATCTCTCGCCGACATAGTCGTGTGTCTCGGCAATGTGGCGGCGGATCTCGCCGGCGACCTTCGCAGCCACGACCTCTGGCGGAACCGCCTTGTCGGACGGGCGCACCATTGGCGCCATGATCTGCTTGCGCACGTCGGTGGAGCCGCACATCGGGCACTCGACCAGCTTCTTCTTGCGCTGCCTGTCATACGCTTCCGAGTCCGAGAACCACGCCTCGAACTCATGTTCCCCCACACATGCGAGAGAATAGCGGATCACGGTCTGCCTTGCTCCTGCCTACGCCGCCGCCGGTTCGGCCAGCAGCGGATCGAGCCGGCCCGACCGGTCGAGATCATGGATGTCGTCGGAACCGCCGACATGGCGGCCATTGATGAAAACCTGGGGGAATGTCGTGCAGCCATGGCTGCGCTGGATCATCTCGCGGCGCCTGTCCGGATCATCGCCCGCGCGGTACTCGATCACGTTGACGCCTTTGGACGCCAGCAGCGCCTTCGCCCGCGTGCAGTAGCCGCAGCATTCCCGGGTGTAGATCTCAACACGCGCCGTCACCGGCCGACTCCTGACTGTCCCAATACCCTGACCCGACGGGGATTCTGCCGCCGGGTGCGTGAACAACTACCAAACAGGGCCGTCGCGCCAATCTGGAATTGTTCCAAAAACTATATGGGAACGGGTCTCGGGCCGGCAACACGGGCAAGTGTGACCACATCGACGCAGATCGCGCCTGCCCGTTTCAGCGCCAGCGCGCAGGCGTCCGCCGTGGCCCCGGTGGTCAGAACGTCGTCGACCAGCAGCACCCGGCTTTCCCGGACAAGGCCCATCCGGCTGCCGCGCACCCGGAACGCACCCTGAACATTCCGCCGTCTCCCGTCCGCCGACAACCCGCCCTGTATCGGCGTCGCCCGCGTCCGCACCAGGGCGTCGACCGACAGCCTCACCCCGCTGGACCGGGCCAGCGCCGCCGCGAGCCAGACCGACTGGTTGAAGCCCCGCCGCACCAGCCGGAAATAGTGCAACGGCGCCGGCACGATCAGCTGGGCCTCGTCCAGCAGCGGCTTTCCGGCCGCCGCCATCCAGCTGGCCAGCGTCGCCAACCCGTCCCTTCGGCCCTGATACTTCAGGCCGAGCACGAGATCGCGGGAAACCTCGCCATAGACAAGCGCGGCCCTCGCCCGGTCGTAATGCGGCGGGCGCGCCCGGCAGGCCGCACAGACCTGCCCCGGATCGACGGCGATCTCGAACGGCAGGCCGCAGCGTGCGCAGACCGGATCCGACAGGAACTGCAGCTTCGCCCACAGCTCCGGCTCCAGCACGCCGGGACCCGCCAGCTCCCGATGCGTGATCAGGGACCTCTGCGGCCAGAACACGCTGGCGAGCGCCCGTCCGGCGCGAGCCCCAGCCCCCGCCTTACGCGCCGCGCGCCGAGTCGCTACATACCGCTCCGATGTCTCCCCCACCCGCCCCCTCCCCCGCTCCCGTGCGGATCTTCGACCGCCAGCTCCATGCCCGCAGGCGGGCGCGCGCCGCCGCCCGATATGGCGACTATTCTTTCCTGAAAAGGATTGCGGCGGAAGACATCGCCTTGCGTCTGGCGGCGATCAATCGCGATTTCCCCCGCGTGCTGGACCTTGGCGCGCATGACGGCCTCACGGGGCGCGTGCTGAGGTCCGACCCGCTGGTCGCGCCGCGCCTTGGCCAGATCATCGCCACGGACCTTTCGCCCGCCTTCAAGCCTGACCGGGTCGTCGACGAGGAAGCCCTGCCATTTGAGGAGCAATCCTTCGACCTCGTCGTGTCCGCCCTGTCTCTGCACTGGGTCAACGACTTGCCTGGGACGCTGATCCAGATCCGCCGGGCGCTGAAGCCGGACGGCCTGTTCATCGGAACCTTGCTGGGCGGCCGCACGCTGACCGAACTGCGCCAGTCGCTGCTGTCGGCGGAAGAAGACATTCGCGGCGGAGCGGCCAGCCGCGTCTCCCCCTGTCTGGACGCGATCGACGGCGCGGGCCTGATGCAGCGGGCGGGCTTCGCCATGCCGGTGGCCGACAATGACGCCCGCACGGTCCGCTACGCCCATCCGCTGCGGCTGCTGCAGGACCTGCGCGGCATGGGCGAGACCGCCGCCTTCGCCAACCGCTCCGTTCCCCCGCTCACGCGCCGCATTCTCATGCGGGCGATGGACGCCTATGCCCAGCGCTTCTCGGATTCGGACGGCCGCGTGCGCGCGACCTTCGAGTTCGTGACCCTGTCCGGCTGGGCTCCCTCGCCCGACCAGCCGAAGCCCAGGCGTCCGGGCAGCGCCACGGTTCGCCTCGCTGATGCGCTTGGCGTGAAGGAACAGGGCGCTGGCGAGAAGGCCGGCTAGCCCCGTTTACGGCGCGCCATCGAATCCGGCCTGCACCGCGCTGAACGAGTTGTTCGTATTGGCGCCGATTGCCGTGGCGCCGCCCACGACCGCCATCGAGATCATGCCCGCGATCAGGCAGTATTCGATGACGGTGGCGCCCGAACGGTCCTTGAGCAAGGAGAGAAGATTCCTGACGATATTCATGAGCGACCCGCCTTCGACCAGTCGATGAACTGAGCGAACAGGGGAACGTCGGCTGCGGGGGCTGGATAGCTCCCGATCTCCTCGGCCGAGACCCATGCCAGCTGCTGCCCCTCGCGGGGTTCGATCTCGCCTTCCCATTGCCGGACCAGGAAGACCGGCATGAGCAGGTGAAACCGTTCGTAGGCATGCGAAGCAAACGAGAAGGCGGCCATGTCCGCTTCACGGACGGTCAGGCCCAGCTCTTCCAGCAGCTCGCGCTTGAGCGCGCCCTGCGGGCTTTCGCCGGCTTCCACCTTTCCGCCCGGGAACTCCCAGAGCCCAGCCATCGCCTTTCCTTCCGGCCGCCGCGCAAGCAGCAGCCTTCCATCGCTACGCACCAGCGCGGCCGCAGCAACAAGCACAAGCGGTTTCGCGCCGGCCTGTTGTGTCATGTCGCAGTAAGCGTGACGTGCAGATGCCGGATCAACTTCTGTAGGCCCCGTTTATCCTCACGTAACCATCCGTGAAATCGCAGGTCCAGACCCGCGCCTTGCCTTGCCCCAGCCCCAGATTCACGCGGATGAAAACTTCCTGTCCGGAGACATGCTCCGTGGCGACGGCTTCGGAGTATTCCGGCGCCCGCGCGCCATCCTTCGCCACCAGGTGATCCCCGAACCACAGCGCCAGCCTGTCGCGATCGACCGGTTCGGCTGTCTTGCCGACCGCCATCACGACACGGCCCCAGTTTGCGTCGCCCGCCGCGATCGCCGTTTTCACCAGCGGCGAGTTTGCAATCGAGCAGGCGACGACCTTCGCGGAGGCGTCGCTGGCCGCGCCTTCGACGACGATCTCGATGATCTTGGAGGCGCCTTCGCCGTCGCGCACGATCTGTGTTGCGAGATCGAGCAGCACGCGATGCAGCGCATCGACGAACCCGGCAAGGCGCGGATCGTCCGGATCACGGACCGGCTCGCCGCCTGCCGCGCCCGTCGCGAAGAACAGCAGCGTGTCAGAGGTCGAGGTGTCCGAATCCACCGTGATGCAGTTGAAGGTCACATCCCCCAGCCGCGCGATGAGCGCCTGACAGACATTCGGCGCCAGCGGCGCATCCGTGAAAACATAGTTCAGGGTTGTCGCCATGTTGGGCTGGATCATGCCCGACCCCTTGGCCACGCCCACGATCGCGACCCTGCGCCGGTCGAGATCGACCGTCTCGCCCGAAGCCTTCGCAAACGTGTCCGTTGTACGGATGCAGTTGGCGACCTTCTCCCAGTCAGGCGGCCCCAGCCTCGCCCATGCGGCCTCGACCCCGCCGGAGACCACGTGCGGCGGCATCGGCTCGCCGATCACGCCGGTCGCCGATATGAACACCTCATGCTCGCTGCATCCCGACATCTTCATGGACGACGCGACCGTCGCCCTGTTCTTCGCGATGCCGGCGGCGCCTGTGAAGGCGTTCGAATTGCCGGTGTTGACAACAAGCACGCGGGCGCGTCCGCCGCCTGCCTTCAGCGCAGCCCTGCACCGGTCAACATCATCCGAGCGCGTCGAGGAGGTGGTGAAAATCCCGCCCGCTGACGCCCCGTGTGGAAAATGCACGACGAGGAGATCGTCCCGCACCCGGCCCTTGTAGAGCC
>CAZTMG010000106.1:0-3281 GCA_964614815.1 uncultured Rhizobium sp.
TGGCGCCAATGCGGTTGCAAAACTGTTCGAGGGGCGGATGCGGATGGCGCAGGCGGCTATGGTGGGCGGCGATCCGGGTCTGGCGATCGCGCCGGGCGGGCAGGTGCGAATGGTGTTCGATATCGTCATTGCGGGCGGGCGGATCGCGGAGATCAGCATGATTGCGACGCCAGAGAACATCAGCGCGCTGGATGTGCAGCTTTGAGCGCGCGGCGGCATCGAAAAATCAACCAGACGTGAAGGCGCCTTGACCTCGCGTTGAGGCTCGCTTCGTGCGTTTCACGGCCCGGGACGGGATGCGTCGCGCATTGCGGGCGTACGCAGGGGCGCTTACGCTTCTGGGAGTTGGACGCGTTTCATGCTGCAGGAGATCGAACTTGCGCCACGCCCTGGTCCTCTCGCTTCTGACATCGCTCGCCGTCGGCTTTCCGCTCGGGGCGCCGGTCGCCGTCGCACAGGCGCCGGCGGCCGCATACGATCCCACCAAGCCCTATCCGCCCTATACCGCGCCGCGGCTGAAGATCGGCCAGCCGGACCTGCAGGGGTTCTGGCACAACACGACGCTGACAAAGCTGACCCGGCCGGCGGGGGTCGCCAGCCTTGTCTATACCGAGGAGGAGGTCGCCCGCCTCGAGCAGGAAATGGCCGAGGAGATCGAGGAGGGCAACGCACCGACGGCGGCGGATGCGCCGGTCGAGTACGTCATTCCGAAGAACATCAGGCCGGAGTATCTGGCGGGCGGCGGGGCGACCGGCGGCTACAACCGCTTCTGGATCGACCCCGGCAATCATGTGATGCGCGTCAACGGACAGCCGCGTTCCTCGCTCCTCACGACCCCGACCGGCACGGCGCCGCCGCGCAAGGCCGGCGCAGTTCCCCCGCCCCCGCCCGACCCCCCCGGCTTCGTGAAGCTTCTCGGCGAAAGTCCGACGCCGCGCGGCCAGTCGTTTGACAATCCGGAGTCACGGGCGACGGAACGCTGCATCATCTCGTTCGGTCGCAATGCCGGGCCGCCGATGCTCCCGAACGGCTTCTACAACAACAGCTACCAGATCGTGCAGTCGCCCGATCACATCGTGATCCTCACCGAGATGGTGCACGATGCGCGGATCATCCGGCTGAATTCGCAGCACCGGACGGACGATGTGCGGCCCTATTTCGGCGACTCGATCGGCTGGTGGGAGGGCGATACGCTGGTGGTCGAGACCACGCACATCCCGCAGAGCCAGCAGTTCATGGGGTCGTGGAAGGATCTCAAGGTCACCGAGCGGTTCCGGCGGGTGGCGGACGACCGGCTGTATTACGGCTTCACCATCGAGGATCCCACGCTGTGGGATGCGCCGTGGGGCGGGGAGTACGAGTTCGCGCCGCTGAAGGGCAAGATGTACGAATACGCCTGCCATGAGGGCAATTACGCGCTCTACGGCATTCTCGAGGGGGCGCGCGTGCTCGAGGCGCGGGAGGCGGCGGCGGCGGAGGAGGCAAGGAAGGCGGCGAAGGGCAAGCCGGCGAAGGGCGGACGGCAGGCGCCCTAGCTGTCGGCCGGCGCGATGGGCTGCTCGATCCGGCCCCGCCGCTGGAGCCACCAGGCGATGAGCCACCAGAGGGCGGCCCAGGCGGCGCCGAGCGCCCATCCGGCGAGGACGTCGGTGGGCCAGTGGACCCCGAGATAGACCCGGCTCGCGCCGATCAGCAGCGTCAGGGTCACGGCGTAGGTCATCACCAGGACCTTGATGCGCCGTCGCGCGTGGGTGCGGGCCAGCAACACGCCGAGCGTGAGATAGGTGATGGCGGCGAGCGTGGCGTGGCCGCTCGGGAAGCTGGAATTCTGGGCGTGGCTGAGATGGGCGACAAGGTCGGGGCGAGGCCGGTCGAAGCCAAGCTTGAGCAGCGACGTGACGAGCGCGCCGCTGATCACGGATCCGGCCACCAGCAGGGCCGCGCCGCGCCTTCCCGCCGAGAGCAGGTAGACAGCCACGCCGGCGACCAGCAGGGTGAGGACGGCGTAGCCGCCCAGCGCGGTGACATCGCCGACGGCGGCCTCGAACCAGGGCGGGCCGATCGCGTCAGCCGTGTCGCCGCGCTCGCGCAGGGCGAGCAGGATGGCGACATCGAACGCGTGGGTGTCGCCTTCAAGGGCTTCATCAGCAACAAGGATGAAGCCCAGCAGGCCGAGCGCGGCCACGCCGATGGCGATGACGGCGCCGATTTCGGCAAGGGCGAGCTGGCGGAGCGTGTGGAGCAGGTTCTGGCGCATGCAGGTGTCGTCAGGCTGGCGTCGGCGGGAGCGGCGCGTTGATATCAATGCCCGGTCAGCAGGACTGTTCCGGGGGCGAGGCCGGACGTAACCTCATGCCCGGCGCGATCCTGACTCCGGGGCTGGCGGGGCCTGCCCCCGGGAAGGGAACCGGATATCATGGTCCCTGCCCAAAGTTTAGGCAGGGGCGTTGGCAACCGGAAGGGCGCGCGTGGGCCTGCCTTCGCGGAAGCGCCAGAGGTCGCTAGGACTGGGGCTACATGTACAACGAAATGTTCGCAGACGACCGCTCGGTCCGGGGGCCTTACCAGAAGGTCGCGGAATGGATCGAGGCCACGGGCGTCGATCTCCTCAAGCTGCGCCAGAGCGAGGCGGAGGCGATCTTTCGCAAGATCGGCATCACCTTCGCCGTCTATGGCGAGGGCGGCGACCCCGAGCGGCTGATTCCGTTCGACCTGATCCCGCGCGTGTTCGGCGCCAGCGAGTGGCGGCGGCTGTCGCGCGGCATCAAGCAGCGCAGCCGGGCGCTCAACGCGTTCCTCTACGATGTCTATCATCGCGGCGAGATCCTGCGGGCGGGCGTCGTGCCTGAGGATCTGGTCTACCAGAACGAGGCCTTCCTGCCCGAGATGGTGGGGGTCGATCCTCCGGGCCGCGTCTATTCCCACATTGTCGGCGTCGACATCGTGCGGACGGATGGCGACAGGTTCCTGGTGCTGGAGGACAATTGCCGCACGCCGTCGGGCGTGTCCTACATGCTCGAGAACCGCGAGATCATGATGCGGATGTTCCCGCAGCTTTTCCAGGCGGGTTTCGTCGAGCACGTCGATTCCTATCCCGTGATGCTGAAGAAGACTCTGGAGGAAGTCGCGCCGATCAAGTGCGACGATGATCCAACCATCGTGCTGCTGACGCCGGGATCGCTGAACTCGGCCTATTACGAGCATTCCTTCCTGGCGGACCTGATGGGCATCGAGCTTGTGGAGCCGCAGGACCTCTTTGTCGAAAATGGCCTGTGCTGGAT
>CAZTMG010000106.1:3312-9878 GCA_964614815.1 uncultured Rhizobium sp.
ACGTCATCTACCGCCGCATCGACGACACCTACATTGACCCCTTGCAGTTCAAGGCGGACTCGCTCCTGGGCGTGCCGGGGATCTTCAATGTCTACCGTTCGGGCGGAGTGACGCTCTGCTCGGCGCCGGGCGCGGGCGTGGCCGACGACAAGGCGATCTATGTCTTCGTGCCGGACATGATAAAGTTCTACCTTGGTGAAAAGCCGATCCTGGAGAACGTGCCAACCTGGCGATGCGCCGCTGCGGACGATCTCGGATACGTGCTCGACAATCTCAAGGACCTTGTCGTGAAGCGGGTCCATGGCTCGGGCGGCTACGGCATGCTCATCGGACCGCACGCGACCAGGAAGGAGATCGATGCGTTCCGCGCCAGGATCAAGGCCAACCCGGGCGAGTTCATCGCCCAGCCGACGCTCGACCTGTCGACGGCGCCGATCCTCGGCAGCGACGGCATTGAAGAGCGGCATGTGGATTTCAGGCCATACTGTCTCGTCGGACGCGACATCCGCCTGACGCCGGGCGGCCTTACGCGCGTGGCGCTGAAGAGGGGCTCGCTGGTTGTGAATTCGAGCCAGGGCGGCGGTGTGAAAGACACATGGATCCTTGCGGACTGATGCGATGCTGAGCCGTACCGCGGAAAACCTGTTCTGGATGGGACGCTACATGGAGCGGGCGGATGCGACCGCGCGCCTCATCGAGATGGGCTATCGCATGACGATGCTGCCCGGGTCGAACGAACAGGAGGAGTGGCGGTCGGTCGCCGCCGCGTCGGGGTCGGCGCCGGACATCGTCGAGAGCCCGAAGCTGGATGCGCGTACGGTGGTGCAGCGCCTGCTGCTGGATCCGGATAACAGATCCTCGATCCGGTCCTGCCTCACCGCGGCGCGTGCGAACGGGCGGGCGATCCGCACGGCGCTGACGCAGGACATGTGGGAGGCGCTCAACGATGGCTGGCGCCAGCTTGGCCAGATGGACGCCGACGCCGCGCTGAAGAACCTGCCGTCGTTGCTGGAATGGACGAAGAACAGGACAGCGGCGTTCCGTGGCGCGTCGGAAATCTCGCTGCTTCGCAATGATGGCTACTATTTCCTGCGCATGGGCGGACTGATCGAGCGCGCGGACATGACGCTTCGGCTGCTTGACGTGAAATACTATGTTCTTCTGCCGGAGACGGATGTTGTCGGCGGCGGGCGCGACTATCACCAGTGGACCAGCGTGCTTCGGGCGACGTCGGCCCTGCGCGCCTATCACCATGTCTACAAGGGGGACTACACGCCATGGGGGATTGCGGATTTCCTGATCCTCAACGGGATGTTCCCGCGTTCGGTGTCGTACTGCTACCGGTCGATCAAGCGCTTCCTCGACGACCTGGCCGAGCTCTATGGCGAGAGAAGCTCGCCGCAGGCGGTGGCCGGCGAGATGGTCGAACGCCTCGACCGGACCGGCATCGAGGAATTGTTCCAGAACGGGCTCCATGAATTCGTGTCGGATGCAATCGCCACGACACGGCGCCTGTCCAACGAGATCAGCAGGGCCTATCACTTCTGACCATGCGCCTGGCGATCCGACACGCAACGATCTACAGTTACGATCCGCCGGCGGAGCGCTGCGTGCTGCGTCTGCGTCTCTTCCCGCCTGCCTTCGACAGCCAGCGCGTGAACACGTGGAAAGTCAGCGTGAACGGACAGGCGATCCCGCCGCTGTTGTCCACCGCGACGGGCGATCGCGAGGCGGTGTGGACGTGCCCGGGCGCTGGACCGGAAATCGCGATCGTCGCCGAGGGCGTGATCGAGACCAGCGATGCGGCGGGCGTGGTGCGCGGCCTGCGCGAGACGGTGCGGCCGCAGGTCTATCTGCGTCCGACGCCGCTGACCGCGGCGGACAGGAAGATCGAGGCGCTGGCGGCCGGGATTGCCGGGGCCAGCGTGCTCGACAGGCTGCATGCGCTGATGGCGGCGGTGAGCGACGCCATCAGCTACCGGCCGGGTGCGACCTCCTCCCACACGACCGCGGCCCAGGCGATGAAGGCGGGACGAGGCGTCTGCCAGGATCACGCGCATGTGTTCATCGCCGCGGCGCGCAGCCTGAAGATCCCGGCGCGTTATGTCGTCGGCTACATGCTCGCGCCGGGCGCGACGCTGACGGAAACCCACGCCTGGGCGGAAGCCCATGCTCCCGATATCGGCTGGGTCGGGTTCGATCCCGCCAACAGGCTGTGTCCGACGGACAGGTATGTGCGCCTGGCCTGCGGCCTCGACGCCGTGGACGCCGCGCCGATCCGCGGCAATGTGGCCGGGGCGCCTCAGGAGCGACTTAGCGCCTCGGTCGACATTGGCGAGGCTCCGGTCCAGTCTCAGGCGCAGAATCAGGACGGACAGAGCCAGGCCCAGCAATAGCCGGACCGGCAAACTCGACAGGAACGGACGGACCGCCGGGGAATTGGGACGGACATGACCTACTGCGTTGGCCTCAAGCTCAAGGCCGGGCTGGTGCTGCTTTCCGACACGCGCACAAACGCCGGCGTCGACAACATCGCCCGCTACCGCAAGATGTTCGTGTTCGAGGAGCCGGGCGAGCGCGTCGTCGTGCTGATGTGCGCGGGCAATCTCGGCATCACGCAAGGCGTGATCACGCACCTCGCCACGGCTGTGAAGCGCGCCAAGGCCGATCCAGGCATCGAAAGCCTCATGACGTGCGAGACGCTGTATCGCGGCGCACAGCTGGTGGGCGAGGCGATGCGCGAGGTTCAGAAGCGCGATCGCGCCGACATCGAGGCGCAGGGCTCGGCGGCGGACGCCACCATCATCATGGGCGGGCAGCGCAAGGGCGGCGATCTGCGCCTGTTCCTTGTCTACACCGCCGGCAATTTCATCGAGGCAGGCGAGGATACGCCCTATTTCCAGATCGGCGAGCACAAGTACGGAAAGCCGATTCTCGACCGCGTGATCCGGCCGGACACCTCGATCGACGATGCGGTGAAGGCGGTGCTGGTGTCGATGGACTCGACCCTGCGCTCCAATCTCTCGGTCGGCATGCCGCTCGATCTCTGCGTGCTGCCGGCTGGGGCGCTGAAGGCGCAGACGCTGCGCATCGAGAGCGACCACAAGGAATTCCGCCAGATCAGCGACTCATGGGCGGAGTCCCTGAAGCAGGCCTTCGCGGCCCTGCCGACGGTGAAGCTGTAGCCGCCTCAGATCCCCTTTATCACGCCGGCCTTGAGTTGCTGGCGCCAGACATTGGCGCGTTCGGGCAGGGTGCGTTCAAGGACGTAAGGGTCGGTCTCGGTGATGCGCTCGAGGATGGAGTAGCTGAATTTCGCCTCGCCGTGCCTGTTCCAGGAATCCTGGACGTCCTTGTTGATCAGCATCTTGTTCTTGAGGCGCGCCCAGAGGCCGTTCTGCTGCGTGTCGATGTTGCGCGAGGCGCCAACCCACACCTCGCCGGTCTTCGAATTGCGCACGGCGAAGACGCCGGCCTGCGCCGGACGCTCCGCGTATTCCTGCAGGAGCTCCTTCCTGCGTTCGTTGCTGACCATTCCGATCTCCCATCGCCCAGCCTCGCCGGGCGATGGAAGGAAACCGTGTTCCTATTCGGCCGTCCAGACGTACGCGTCGCCCTTTTTCTCGAAGCGGCCCAGGCCGGGGAAGGGGAAGTGCGGGGCGTAGATGCGCTGGCCGGAGGCGGCGGCGGAGGCGATGACATCCTTGCGGCTGGCCTGCGCGGTGGGGGCGTCCCCGTCGAACGCGATCGTCCAGTCGGGCTGCTGAACCGAGATTACAGAATGGTGAGCCGTGTCGCCGATATAGAGCAGGCTCTGGTCGCCTGACGTTACGAGATAGCCGGAATGGCCCGGCGTATGGCCCTTGATGTCCACAGCCTTCACGCCCGGCACGATATCAGCGCCCGCTTCGAAGGCGGCGATCTTCGGGGAGATTGTTGCAACGATGCCCGCGAGATTCGTATCCGCCTGCATCGCGCCCCATTCGGCGGCGGAGATGTGGATCGCCGCGTTCGGAAAGGCGAGCGCGCCGGCTTCGTCGACGAGGCCCCCGATGTGATCGCCATGGGCGTGGCTGATGAAGATGTCGGTGATGCTGGCGGGATCGATGCCGGCGGCGGCCATCGTGGCGGGCAGGCGGCCGACCGTCGGGCCGAACAGCTTGCCCGCGCCGGTGTCAAACAGCAGGACCCTGTCGGCAGTGCGCACGATCATCGGTTCAAGGGAAAGCGCGATCTGGTCGGTCGGCAGGCTGTTGGCCGCCAGCACGGCGTCGACATCGGCCTTGGTCTTGTTGATGGCGAGCGTCTTGTTGTCGTTGGGTACGCTGAGGCCGCCATCGCGCAGGGCGGCAGCCTGGAAGTCGCCGATGGCGAAGGGTTTCACGTCGGCGGTTTCAGCAAAGGCGGCGATGGCCGGCGCAGCAGGCCCGGCGGCTTCTTCGGCCTGCGGCGCGCAGGCGGCAAGCGACAGCGCGAAACAGGATGTGACGGCGACAAGACGTAAAGCGGATTTCATGGACGGCCTCCTCTGGTCCCGGGTGAGCTAGGATCGTTCGCGGGGATCGGCAAGCGGCCGGCGATCAATACCTGCGCAGACCGTGCCGGCAGCGGTCATCGCGGCCATACTCCGGCGGTTGCGCCCATGAACGACAACCTGTCAGCGCTGCAATGATGCCGGCCGTAGCAAGTCGGCGCGTCCGAGGTTCCCTTCGGGGCGGATTGCTTTAGTCTTGGCCGGGTTAAGCGGCCGCTGCATCCTTGGGGCGCGGCGGAATGGAGGGAAACGATGGGACTGGATTTCGATCTTGCGACAGTGGCGGGGCTTGCGGGCTTGGGCGGGTCTACAGTGGCGGCGCTGAGCGCAGCCTTCTTTTTCCGCGGGCTCATAACGCGGGTGGTTGCGCAGGTGATCGCGACAACGATTCTCTCGTTTGTGGGCTTCGTCGCGCTGTTCCATGCGCTCGGCTTCCAGATCGTGCCGCCGAAGGAAATCGCCGGGGTCACGCTGCCTCAGTTTGGCGACACCTTCTCTGTCCAGGCCGCGCCGGCGGCGCCGCCGGCCGAGGAGGGCTACACGATCAAGTCGCCCTGGCGGAAATAGGCGGCCTATTCGGCCGCCTTCAGCTCCAGCGGCGCCGCAAGCCGGCTGACGACTTCCTTCGGCACGACATGGACGAAGTTCCGCAGTTCGAGCTGCCAGTTGTCGAGAATTGTCTTGCCCTGCAGGGAGCCGGTGCGCTTGACGTGCTCTGCAATGAGGTCGCGCAGCGTCCTGGCCCAGTGGTCGGTGACGACGGGCTTCCAAAGAAGCGTTTCCGGGTTCACGACCAACTCGAAGCGTTTGGCGGGGTCATAGACGAAGGCCATGCCGCCCGTCATCCCGGCGCCGAAATTCTCCCCCACGGCGCCAAGGATGACCGCTGTGCCGCCTGTCATGTATTCGCAGCCGTTGGAGCCGCAGCCTTCGACCACCGCCGTTGCGCCCGAGTTCCGCACCGCAAAGCGTTCGCCGGCCTGGCCAGCTGCGAACAGCTTGCCTGACGTTGCGCCATAAAGGACGGTGTTGCCGATGATGGTGTTGTCCTTCGCCGCGTATTTCGCGGTTGATGGCGGGCGGATGATGATGGTCGCGCCGGAAAGTCCCTTGCCGACATAATCGTTGGCTTCGCCGATGACCTCGAGCGTCAGGCCCCTGACGCCGAAGGCGCCGAGCGACTGGCCGCAGGAGCCTTCCAGCGTCACCCAGAGACGATCCTCCGGCAGGCCGTCCATGCCGTACTTGCGCACGATGTGGGATGAGGCGCGCGTGCCGATGGCGCGCTGAACGTTGCGGACATGGTAGTCGAGCTGCATCTTTTCTCCGCGCTCGAAGAAGGGGGCGCCATCCCGCAGGATCTGTGCATCGAGGGATTCCGGAGCCTCGTTGCGCAGGGTCGGCTTGTAGACGACACGCGCCTCGGGGTCGGCGCGCACGAGCAGCGGGGAGAGGTCGAGGTCATCCAGCATGGCGGATCCGCGCGAAACCTGATGAAGCAGGTCGGTGCGGCCGACGATCTGGTCGAGATGCGTAAAGCCCAGCTCGGCGAGAATCTCGCGGACTTCCTCTGCGATGAAGGTCATGAGGTTCACGACCTTGTCGGCCGTTCCGGTGAATCTTGCGCGCAGGCGTTCGTCCTGCGTGCACACGCCGACCGGGCAGGTGTACGAATCGCACTGGCGCACCATGATGCAGCCCATTGCGATCAGGCTGGCCGTGCCGATGCCGAATTCCTCCGCCCCAAGCATGGCCGCGATCACGATGTCACGTCCCGTCCGCAGGCCGCCGTCGGTGCGAAGCGTCACCTGGTCGCGCAGGTTGTTGAGCGTCAGCACGTGGTGGGCTTCGGCCAGGCCGATTTCCCACGGCAGGCCGGCGAACTTGATCGAGGATTGCGGCGAGGCGCCCGTGCCGCCGACATGACCCGAGATCAGGATGACATCGGCGTTCGCTTTCGCGACCCCGGCGGCGATCGTGCCGACGCCTGAGCGCGAGACGAGCTTCACGCAGACGCGGCAGTCGGGATTGA
>CAZTMG010000107.1:0-738 GCA_964614815.1 uncultured Rhizobium sp.
GGTCGTTCTCGACGCGGAGATAGACGGAGTTGAGCAGATCCAGCGGAACGTGCGCGCTGCGCACGAAGGGGGCATGGAGAACCGGGTTGGCCTCGACGCGCTCGGCGACGCGTTCGTAGGTCTGGCGGTCCATCTTCGCCCTGTCGTTCTCCAGCAGCGAGACGAGCACGCGGTCCTCGCCCTTCTCGACAAGCACGCTGGACACCCGCTCGCCGATGTCCGGGCGCTTGGTTACGGCCATCATGTGGTCCTGCGACTTGGCCTCGATGACCTCGATGAGGTCGGCCTCGGTCAGCGCACGCGAACGCTCCAGCACCGGCCTGGCCACGGCGATATCGTCCATCGACAGGCGGCGGGCGATGCGCCGCAGCGGACCAGGGCTGTCCGCCACCTTCCGTGAAAGCTCGATGCGGACCTGCGCCTCAAGATCCTGGGCCACCGCACCGACGATCTCGTCGAAGAGCGCGCCTTCGGTTTCCGAACGCTGATCGGACTGGGCGAGGAACACGTCGGTGATCTGGCGCAGCAGCTCACGGCGCTTCTCGCTGGAGCCTTCCCTGGCAAGGTCAAGCAGCAGCGCAAAGTTGTTGCCATTCGCCGCCATGGGGGCGCTCTCCCTCGGTCCCTTCGCGGGATGAACCTAGGCGAGCGCAGTTAAGAAACCGCTTTCCGCATACGGCAAATTGCCCACCCGGGAGCGGCGCCGTGACGCGCACCGTGCTCGAGGTCCGCGACCTT
>CAZTMG010000107.1:748-1815 GCA_964614815.1 uncultured Rhizobium sp.
GAGTCACGAGCGCGCCAGCGCCTCGCGCTTCTCCTCCAGCGCCAGCCATTCCTCCTCGTACTGCGACAGCTCTGCACGCGCCGCGGAAAGCCGGTTCGCGCGGGCCTGGAAGGCTTTCGGGTCTCTTGCGAAGAGGTCGCCGTCGGCCATGGCGTCCTCCAGATCCGTTATCTCTGCCTGGCGTTCCGACATGAGACGATCCAGCTCTTCGAGCCGGCGCTGGTCCTTGTAGCCGAGCTTTGTCGGGCCGGATTTATGTGCTTGTAGCGCATATTTTGTGTCGCCCCGGGCGGCGGACGCATCCGGCTTCGCCGCCGCGCCGCGCTGGAGCAGGTAGTCGGCATAGCCGCCGGGCGTCTCCAGCCAGGCGCCGCCGCCTTCCGGGGTGAGGATCGACGTGACCACATTGTCGATGAAGGCCCGGTCGTGGCTGACCAGCAGGAGCGTGCCGTCATACTCGCTGAGCATGTCTTCGAGCAGGTCGAGCGTCTCGATGTCGAGATCGTTGGTCGGCTCGTCGAGCACGAGAAGGTTGGAGGGTCTGGCGAGTGCGAGGGCGAGCGTCAGCCGGTTGCGCTCGCCGCCCGACAATGCGCCCACCGGCTGGTGAAGCTGGCGGGACTCGAACAGGAAGTCCTTCGCGTAGGCGGCCACGTGTTTCGGATGCCCGCGCACGACGATCTGGTCGCCGCCGAGCGGAGCCAGCGTTTCCCACAGCGTCGCATCGGGCTTCAGCGTGGCGCGCGACTGGTCCAGATAGGCGACATCGAGGGTCTTTGCGAGGCGGATGCTGCCCGCATCCGGCTCCAGCTGTCCGAGAAGAAGCTTCAGCAGCGTGGTCTTCCCTGCGCCATTGGGGCCGACGAGGCCGAGACGGTCGCCGCGCATCACGCGCAGGGAGAGATTCCTCGCGATGGAAAGTTCGCCATCCGGGGTTCGGAAGGACTTCGAGACGCCCTTCGCCTCGATCACCAGGCGCCCGGATTGCATGCCGGAGTCGATTGCAAGGCTGGCGGCGTTGCCGGCTGCGTTGAGGGCGATGCGGCGTCGTGTAGGGAAAGAGTGTA
>CAZTMG010000107.1:1825-9257 GCA_964614815.1 uncultured Rhizobium sp.
CGGCGCGTATGTCGAGCAGCTTGCGCACCCGGCCCATGTTGCGTCGCCGCCGCGCCGTCACGCCGCGCGCCAGCCAGCGCTCTTCCGCCTTCAGCTGCGTGTTGAGCCTGTCGAGCGCCCTTTCCTCCTCGGCCTCCACCTGCTCGGCCCACGTCTCATAGGCGGCATAGCCCTTGTCCATCTGGCGCACGACGCCCTGCCGCAGCCAGGCGACGGACGTGGCGATGTTCTCGAGGAAGCGCCGGTCGTGGCTGACAACGAGAACGGCGCCGCGGAAGGCCTTCAGTTCCTGTTCGAGAAGTTCGATGGCCGGCACATCGAGATGGTTGGTCGGTTCGTCGAGCAGCAGGATGTCCGGATCGTGCGCGAAGGCATGGGCGAGGGCGATACGGCGCGCCTGCCCGCCCGAGGCCTTGGCGAGATCGAGATCGAAGGGCACGCCCCAGGCGTCCAGTTCGGCTTCGGCGCGATAGAGCCTGTCCGGCGAAAGGCCGCTGGACACATGTTCCAGCGCCGTGGCGTGGCCGCTGAAATCCGGCTCCTGCGCGAGATGCCGCGCGACGGCGCCCGGCTGCAGGAAGATCTCGCCCCCGTCGGGTTCGATCGCGCCGCCGATGATCCGCATCAGCGTGGACTTGCCCGCCCCGTTCCGCCCGACCAGCGCCATCCGCTCGCCCCGTGCGAGGGAGAGGTCGACGCCCGTGAACAGGGGGGTCGCGCCCAGCGTCAGCATGACGCCGCGAAGGACTGCAATTGGTGGTCCGGCCATGCGCGCATGGACAGGATGCGGAGCGCGAGGTCAAGTCTCGGGTCCGGTTGCCCGCCGCGAGCAAGGGCGTATCCTTCGCCGGAAGGGAGACCGCACATGGCCGCAGGGTATGAAGACATTCTCTACAGGGTCGAGGACGGCGTCGCCTGGGTCACGCTGAACCGGCCCGACAAGCTCAACGCCTGGCGCGCGCAGATGGAGCGCGAGGTGCGGGAGGCGATGCGCGTCGCCGCCGGGGACGATGCGGTGCGCGTCATCGTGCTGACGGGGGCCGGCCGTGGCTTCTGCGCCGGCGCGGACATGACCATGCTGCAGACGATCCAGTCCGGCGATGACGGCGCCTCGCGCGCCGCCGTCAACGCGCAGGCGCCATGGGACCCCGCTTCAAATCCCAACTTCCAGAAGCAGTATTCCTACTTCCCCGCAGTTCCCAAGCCGATCATCGGCGCCATCAACGGCTCGGCCGCCGGCCTCGGCCTCATCATGGCGCTCTATTGCGACATTCGCTTCGCGGCGGAAGGCGCGAAGTTCACCACGGCCTTCTCACGCCGCGGTCTTGTGGCGGAGCACGGCGTCTCCTGGCTGCTGCCGCGCCTCGTCGGCTTGGCGGCGGCGGCCGACCTTCTCTATTCCGCCCGCGTCTTCACGGCGGAGGAGGCGCTGCAGATGCGCCTCGTCAACCGCGTCTTTCCGGCCGCGACATTTGCGGCGGATGTCGCCGCCTATGCGAAGATGCTTGCGACCGAAGTGTCGCCCCGCTCCCTGCGCGAGATGAAGCG
The DNA here is from genome assembly GCA_964614815.1 of uncultured Rhizobium sp. Lineage (GTDB taxonomy): Bacteria > Pseudomonadota > Alphaproteobacteria > Caulobacterales > Hyphomonadaceae > UBA7672. Next base: position 3,374 of record CAZTMG010000107.1, read on the forward strand.
GGAGATCTGGAACGCCCAGTTCCAGACGCTGGGCGAGGCCATCGACAGCGCCAACGCCGACATGCCGCCCTCTTTCCGCTCCGAGGACTTCAGGGAAGGCGTCGCCCACTTCGTGGAGAAACGCCCGCCGCGGTTCACGGGGAGGTAGGAGCGCGGCTCCGGTTGCCGCGTGCTTGCGCAGTGGAGCGATCAGGGCGTCGGTGGGCAAGCCTTGGCTATTTGCGACTCAAGTGCGGCAATCAGGGCATTGTAGGCTGAGACTGCCCCGCCAAACGCCTTCGGGCCATTGGTCCGCGTTTGGTGGAGCGTCTCCGTCAGCGTCGAGCAGTCGCTGACGCTGGGTATGATGCGACGCATTGCTTCCGCTGCAAGTTTGGTCGTGTATTGGAACAGATCGCGCTCTCCATCTTTGCCGACGGCAATGTCCCGCAGCATGACCAAACGCGCGACTGGCGAAGCATCCACCTGTCTTTCTGCCACATCGAGCAACAGCTCCTTGAATGCGCGCATGCCCGATGTATTTCGAAGCTCGAACATGATGACCTGGATATCGTCCAGTGTGATCCGGTGGATTTGCTTGTGATGCTCCGCCAGCGCCTGCTCGAATGTGCGAAATAGCTGCAACTCGTTTCGATGCGTCGCAGCAATGTTCTCTGCTATGACGATTGCGGGATCAGGGGTTTCCCCACGCTCCATGAAGATCTGACGTATGAAGGCCTTTTGCTCCTCATCGTCGCGTGATGTCGCGTACAGCTGCCGAAGTCGCGAAAGATCATAGCGCCGGAAATCAACGAGCTCGGTGGACGTCAATCGGGAAAGATCGAAATGGGGCGCGCCCTCGCCGGCCTTGCGTGTTTCCCGAATGGCTCTCGCCAGCGCCGCCTTCTCAACGAGCTCATCGAGTCTGCTGATATGACCAACAGCATAGAGTGATTTTTGTTGGGCGTTACGGTTTGAAATGGCGAATGCTTGCAACAAGGAAGCGATCAGGATCAGGTCCACCAACGCGCGCGCCATGAACACTGCATGAGCGCCGTTTGGCCAGTGCGTTGAGATTGAATCGGGATCGTCCGACCCAAGGTTGTAGATGTCAGCCCAGTCGACGATCGGCAGGGCCTTGGCGAGCTCAAAGCCAAAATACTCCAGCCACATGCCAAAGTTTCGCGGGTCCCTGACGTGCTCATGCTTCGATCCCTGTTCAAAGATCTGCATCACGCCCGTGTCTACCTGCATCCAGGCAATCGGCAGCAAGATCAGAACGAAGATGAAGCCCAGTAATGTCTCGTCGCGGAAGTCCTCGCGGAACCCGATGCGTTGGGGCGTCAGCGGGCTGAACCCCGTTGCCACGGCCATGTCCCTGTCTTCCTCAACCCAGGCCCAGAGGCGCGAGAGCGATAATGCGACAATCAGGCCAATTGTCACCGGCCATAGGCCAAATGGAACCGGAAGGAACCAGGCAAGCAGCGTCAGCGATCCGAGTGTCAAGCTCAGAATACTGTACCGCGACCGTGTCTTGTGATGGTCAGCGCCTGCAACGTGTGAGCCAATGCGGACAAGCATGGTGTCAAGCACATTGTAGAAGGCGGCAAGGAAGCTCATGCGCGGAGCGAGGCGGTTGAACGTGTTTGCCATCGCGCGCAATGGTGGAAATCGTGCAATCCAGTCGAGGAAAACGATGCACCCGAATGTGGCGACAACCAGCATGAAGATGATCTGGCCAACGCCAGTTCTAATCGGTGCGTTTTCGTGCAGGGTGCCAAGGTATAGTGCGAAGGCCACAATGCCGAAAAAGAGCACCGTGGCCAGAACCGCCCCGAGTGACTCAGCATTGCGATAGGTTTTGAGCCTTTCTTCGATGACGCTCATGGAGTCGAGTGTCGCGGCGGGTTGACGTCTTGCCATGTCTTCGGCTGCGCGCCGGTTCTTCGCCCGGTGATGGGAGAAAAGCGCCGCATTCCACACGCGTGGAATGAATGCCAGGGCAAGAAACGCAAAGAATGCAGTACGCTGCGGTGGATGAGTGAGATGGCCTGTGGCCATGACATGATCGGCAATGGCAAGTCCGGTCAGCCCGACAAGAAGCAAGGTTGTCACCACCGGTATTGCGAGGCGGGGACCAGAAGCCACTGTTTCTTCCTGGTCCATCGCCAAAAGCATCAGTGGAAGCCAGAACAATGTGGTGCTTGCCAGGTAGTACCAGCGACTTGGCTCGTCTAGCGTGATGCCAAATCCAGCTGCCAACACGACGAGCGGCCCGGCGAGCGCCAGCGCAGCCATGACTGCCCATAGTGTCAGTAGTCCGTTCCGGGTCCCCAATAGCCAGCCGGAAAGTCTTGGCCTTTCATTGATGCGAGAAACTGCTGCGCCGTCTATGGCGCCTGCCCCATCAGCCATGCCCAGTCCCCCGGAAGCTTATGCCTCTCTTTATCAGCGGGAAGACACTATCCTGCTGGATCGAGGCAAGACAACCCGGGGGCATCCCGAAGACTACCTGCCCCCACCCCGCGCTTCGACGGCTGCGAACGCGCTCGACAGGCGGCGGTAGAAGTTCAGGCGCTCCATGTCCTCGCTGGAGAGGTAGTCCTCGGCCTTCTTGGCGCCGGGAAGAGGCTCGGGCGTGAGGCCTTCGTGGGCCGTCTTCATCATGTCGGCCCAGATGCGGGCGGACATCTCGCCGCCGGTGACGCGCGCCATGGGCCTGTCATCGTCGTTGCCGACCCAGACGCCGCCGACATAGCGCGTGGTATAGCCCAGAAACCAGGCGTCGCGCCACGCCTGGCTGGTGCCGGTCTTGCCCGCGACATCCCAGCCGTCGAAGCGCGCCGCGCCGCCGGTGCCGGCGACGACGACGCGGCTCAACATGGCGTTCATGTCTGCGGCAAGGTCTTCGGGATAGATGCGCGGCGCCTGTACGGCGGGATTGGAGTAGAGCAGGTCGCCCTTCGAGTTGCGGATTTCCTCGATGATGTAGGGAGACATCTTGAGGCCGCCCTTGGCCAGCACCCCGAACGCCGTCGTCATCTCATAGAGCGTCACCTCGTCCGAGCCGAGCGTGATCGAGGGGAAATTGTGCAGGTCCGAGGTAATGCCGAACTCGTGCGCCAGCGACGTGACCTTCTCGATGCCGATCTCGTAGCCGACCTGCGCCGCCACGGTGTTCAGCGACTCCGCCATCGCTTCGGACAGGGTGACGGCGCCGCGATACTCCCCGCCATAGTTTCGCGGGCGCCAGTTCTGGATCGTGACCGGCATGTCGAATCGGACGGTGCCGGGAGTCATGCCGGCTTCCAGGGCGGCGGCGTAGACGAACATCTTGAAGGCGGAGCCGGGCTGGCGACGCGCCTGCGTCGCGCGGTTGAACTTCGACTTGCCATAGTCGACGCCGCCGACCATGGCGCGGATCGCGCCGGACGAATTCTCGATCAGCACGGCGGCGCCCTCGGAGGCGCGCCGGTCCTTCCCCATGACGGCGATGCCATGCGCGACGGCCTTCTGGGCGGCCTCCTGCAGGCGCAGGTCCAGCGTCAGCTTGATGACCATGTCCGGCGGCGGATTGGGCAGGATTTCCTGCGCCCGTTCGATCGCGAAATCGAGCGCGTGACCGGTGAAGAGATCGTCCTTGTCCTTGGTGAAGACCAGCGGCTGGGCGGCGGCCTCGTCCGCCTGCGCCTGCGTGATGAAGCCGGCCTCGACCATCTGTTCCAGCACGTATTCCTGGCGTTCCTTGGCGCGGGCGCTCTGTGCGTGTTGCGTGAGGCGGGAAGGAGCCTTGGGGAAGGAGGCGAGCATGGCGGCCTCGGCGAGCGTGAGATCGGCCGGGGCCTTGTTGAAGAAGGTGTGCGCGGCGGCGTCCACGCCATAGGCGCCGGCGCCGAGATAGATGCGGTTGAGATACAGGTCGAGGATGTCGTCCTTGCTCAGCAGCCTTTCGAGATCGCCGGCGAGCCGGGCTTCCTGCGCCTTGCGCTTCAGGGTCTGGTCGGGCGTGAGGAACAGGTTCTTGACCAGCTGCTGCGTGATGGTGGAGGCGCCCTCGACCGTGCGCCCGGCGCGGGCGTTGGCGATGAAGGCGCGCACGATCGCCCAGCCGTCAACGCCGGTGTGCTCGCGGAAGCGCCGGTCCTCGGCCGCGATGAAGGCGTCGACGACATGCCTGGGCAGCGTCCGGGCGGAAACGGCCCGGCCATAGCGGAATCCGCGCACGGCGATCGTCTCTCCCCGGGAGTCGATGAACTCCACGGCGGGCTCGCGATTCAGGTTCCACAGCGCGTCGCGGTCAGGCAGCGCCGGCATCTGCGCGAACAGCGCGTTCCACAGCAGGCCGAAGGTCGCCACCCCCACCGCCGCCCCCGTCCCCACCACCTTCACGACAACCGGCGCCCACCTCATCAACCGGCTCGTTGCAACCTGCGTCGCCATTGCGTGTCCGTTTGCCCTTTCAGCGGCGGGTACCCCGCGCCGCCAGCCCAGGACAGTGAAATAGCAGCAACCCGTCGTGAGTCACGCGTGGGGAGGCGGGGGTGGGGGTGGGGGTGTCGGAGACGGGGGGCGGATAGGTGTTTGGCTCGTCGCGATCCCAGGGATGGTCCCAGCCATGGCCCCGCCCCGCCCGGATCCAGTCCATGCGACGCCAGGCCGTGTCATACCACAGGCCCCACGGATACATCCGCCGCCTGCGCATTGGCGCCCCACGGGAAGCGGGCGAGATAGGCGGCATAGGCGTCCTCGGTATCGGCGCCTTATAGTCATAGCAGGAAATCTGGGCGGGCGTGGAATGGGAATCCCCGTGTAGAAACAGCCCCCTCCGTCTCGGCGCTGCGCGCCGAGCCACCTCCCCAGTCGCTTTGCGACTGGGGGCGGCAACATCACCGCTTTGCAAGAGCGCATTCTCTGGTCGCGGCTGGAGGGGACCCCGCAACAATCAGCGACCGGAGGATGCCGGATAGCCGAAGAAGGCGAGTTCTTCGGCAAGCGTGGATTCGATGGCTGCGACGGTCTCGGGACGGAGCTTGTTCCTGTAGCCGCCGGGAGCGACCATCCGCATGTGGTGTCCCGGCCGCTCCCGGACCTGCCTTTCCGCGATCAGCTTCCGATAGGCGTCCATCTGCTCCCCAACAAAGGCGGCAATGGCTCCCGGGTCGAGCTGGAGGTCGAACCCCTTCAACAGCCGGTCCACCCAATGGTCGAAGCGAAGCACCATGTCCTCATAGTGGAGCACGGAGCTGTCGGGATGCTCCTGCAGAATCCGCCGATACTCCGCCATGCGGCCCGCAAGGTCAGGCAGACGCTCCATCACGAAACTGTCGATACCGATTTCGCGCCATCGTGCTCGAGCATCGTGAGCAATGCCGCGATGACTGATCGCGAAGGAATAGAACATCGAGGTCAGGGCGTCGCGAGGATCGCGCACGGTGACCACGATGCGGGCTTCGGAGGGGAGCGGCGTTGCGAAGGGCCAACGGATCGGCCCGAGGATTCCCTTGCAGTGACGTCCCTCATCCCGCCACCAGGGTTCGCTGTTCCGGTCCGCCTCGTTGTTGAGCCGATAGCGTTGCAAGACCGGATCATCCACACGGTAGTTCGGGGAATGGTGTGGCAGTCGAGCGATCTCCGCGAGCCGGCCCAGGAACCGGTGCTGCCCCATGCTGCCGGCCTTGTGAAAGGTGAATGCAATGTACTGCAATGGCTTGCGCCCTTCGAGAGTCAGGGCGGTCTGCTAGCACGTCCCGGGGTTATCTCAACACGGCCGGCCAGACAGCGCCCTCCCGCGCCTTCGGCGCCGTCGCTCACCCCCCTCCGTCTCGGCGCTGACGCGCGGTTGCCTCCCCCAGTCGCTTTGCGACTGGGGGAGGCAACTTCCGGTTTTGTTGGAAACTTTGTGTTC
>CAZTMG010000107.1:9277-9870 GCA_964614815.1 uncultured Rhizobium sp.
GGGGGAAGACCTTTTGGCGTCTTGAACGATGTCAGCCGCTTGCGTGTCTGAAGCGGGGGAAGCGCGCGACCAGAAACGTAGGGAGGGCTGGACGGGGTTAGACTGGTCCCATCGGCGCGGGGTTTGCGCCGGAGGAGACCGGAATGGACATTGTGAGCTTTTCGACGCTGGCGGAGATGGATTCGACGGCGCGGAGGATTGCGGAGACGGATCGCTACTGGCTGCGGAGCGAGCGCCTCGTGTGCTGGCTGGCGGTGTGGCTGCGCGTGAGGGCGGGCGTTTCGCAGGAGCGGGCGACGGCGGACGCCGAGGTGTGCCCGAAGTCGCTGCGGCGGAAGATCGTGCAGCTGAAGCTGGACGAGACGGCGAACTGGCGGAAGGACCAGTTGGCGCGCGTGCTGCGCGCGGCGATGCGGCTGCTGCGCGCGGCGAAGGGCCTCGATCCCGATCCTGAAGCGGATGCGGCGGCGACGGCATGGACGCGGGCGGACGAGGATGGCGCAGCCGATACCGGCGCGGGGGGATTGTCGGGCGTCATGTGCGAGGCGCCCGCGGCGGAGGCGGCCCCCGCAAGCGGGGCGGCGTTCACGGAG
>CAZTMG010000108.1:0-1586 GCA_964614815.1 uncultured Rhizobium sp.
GAACTCAAGGCATGGACGAAGGCCGGCCAGAAGCGGGGGAGATGTCCGCTTCTGGCCGGATCTGGGATCGGCTGCCGTTCCGTGCACAGGCCGACCCCGGCGTCCCCACATCCCTGGGAGCCTGTCGTTCCAGCGCCTAGGGGCTGCGATGGTTGCCCGAATTGCGCTGCTTGACCTCTTCCTCCTTGGCGGCGGCGCGGTCCTCGTCATTCCATTCCACGGACGGCGCGGCCCCGGCTGCGTAGTTCTTCGACTTCTGGGCCAGGCGGTTCATCGAGTCCGACAACTGGTCCTTGCTGACCGCCATGTTGCGCGACGAGGTCTGGCCGACGCCTTCGGCATCGTCGAAGTTCGAGAATTCCGCGCCAAGGAAGACGACCTCCCACCCCTTGGCGCGCACGCGGTCGAGCGCAGCTCGGGCCGAGGTCTTTGTCATCTCGCGCGAGGCGTTTTCCTCGCCGTCAGTCATGATCACGATGATCGCCTTTTCCGGCCTGTCCGTCTCCGCAAGCGAGACGATCCGGCCGATGGCGTCATAGAGCGGGGTCATGCCGCGCGGGCTCACCTCGCTGGCGGCGACATCGCGCCAGTCCCTGGCGTCGACCTCCCGGCGCAGAATGTCGAACTGCAGGCCGTCCTGGGCGTCGAACACGGCGAGGGTGATGTCGGCGTCCACACGCGGTCCTCCGTCGAGTGCGGCGAGACCGTCGGCGTAGGCGTTGACCGAGGAGAGCGCCTCCGACCAGATCGGCTCCATCGAGCCGGTCCTGTCGAGCAGGATGTACGAATGGATGGCCGCATTGCGCGGCGGCTTGGCGGAGGCCGGCAAAGTGGCGCTTGCGCCTGCGGCGGCAAGGGCGAGAAGGGCGGTCAGGGCGAGGCGGATCTTCATTGGGCGTCCCCAGTCAGCTGATGCGTCGGTACGCTACTGGACGTGCACGGCAGGCGCGCGCGCGGATGGGGGCTGGCCCAGCGGGGTTCCGGCCGCTGCAAGCGTCGCCCCGCTGATCGCAAGAGCCGCAAGCAGCAGGCGGATTGTCCGCTTCATGACCTGTCCCCGTCCTCTGTCGCACGGGCCGGCCGACCGTCCCGTCATGGACAGGTTGTCGCAGCCGATTGGGGCCGCGCCGGGGCGTCAATTGGGGCGAAACAGCGGTTTGTGGAGTCCGGCTCCTGCCCTCAGCAGTCACGCGCGGCCAGGGCCGCGGCGACGGGCAGGACGGCGCCGATCACCTGTCGGATGCGCGCAAGGCGGGGGGCGGCGGGGGGAGCGCCCGTCTCGGCGGGAGCGTCGAATATGCGGGGCTTCAGCGTTTCAGGAATGGCCAGCGTGAGGCGTCCGTCCGCAAGGGCGCATGTCGGCGCGCCGAGGCCGGGCAGGGTGGAAATCTGCCCGATCAGGGCGATCACGCCCGGTCTTGCCTGCGCGAGCTGTTCCATGCCCTCGCAGGCGACGCCCGCCGCCTCGATTTCCACAAGCAGGCCCTCGAATCCGTCCATCCGTCCGCCGCCCTGCGGCGGGACGGCCTTGACCGGAAGGATGCGGACGGACGCGCCGGCGTGCTGGCCGGAAAGCTCGCCGCCTG
>CAZTMG010000108.1:1606-8405 GCA_964614815.1 uncultured Rhizobium sp.
GTCGTGACCGTCCCGCCTGTAGGCAAGACGCCGGTTGCACGCAGGCGCGCCGCATCGAGGCTCGCCGCACGCCGCCAGACGAATCCGCCGGCGCCCGCGGCCAGGATCCCGATGGGCTGTCCGGCATAGGCCTCCGCCGCCTCGCGCCTGGCGTCCCGCCGTGTCCAGACATAGCCGGCAAGCCCGCCGGCCAGCAGCGCCGCCATGAAATCCAGGACGCCGCCCGGCGCGCCGAGCAGCACAAGCACCGACCAAAACGCCACGCCAATCGAGGCGCCGGCCGGGGCGCGCCAGGCTGCGCGCGCGATCCGCCGCTGCGCGATGGGCCGGTGCAGGCGATCGAGTTCGGCCAGGGCGGGCGCGAGCAGCGGATCGACCCGCGCGATCTCGTCGGCGGGCTGACGGCCGGCATCCGGCTGCGCCAGCTTGAGCGCGATCCAGCCGCCGATGGTTGCGGTGAGCACCGCAGAGAACAGACCGCCAAGGAGCGCGGCGGCAAAGCCGACAATGCCGGGCGCCCGCGTGTTGGCGCCCACGGCGATACCGACCCACACCACTGCCGCCAGAACCAGAAAGGCGATCAGGGCGGCGCGCGCCGCCCTGGGTTGCGGGTCGGGCGCGGACAGCGGAGTGTCGGCGATGTTTGCGGTCATCCTGTCCGGTTATACTTCACTGCCGCGCGTCTGCGAACCGGGCGAGGGATGACGCCCGCCGCATGCCATTGGCGGCGCTTTCCCCCGCGTGCGGCCGGCTGCTAGTGTGGGAGGCTGATCGGGAGGCTGCACGATGAAGATGGCCATGCTGACCTGCGCCGCGCTGGCAGGCTGCGGCGCGTTGCTGCTTGCCATGCCCGGGGCCACCCAGACGGGGCCGGCGGCGGCAATCCCCTTGGCCAGCGATCCGGCGGGGCGCCCTGACTACTCCCGATGGAGCGACGCCGCCCTCAACCAGGAACTGGCCAGGCGGGCCATCATCGAGAAGAAGGTGCTGGTGCCGATGCGCGATGGCGTCGGCCTGTCGACAGACATCTTCCGGCCGAAGGACGCCGCCGGTCCCGTGCCGGCCATCTTCATCCGGACGCCCTACAACATGCAGTCGCAGACCGGCCGGGCGCTGCGCGAGATCGTCGAGGCCATCGACCGCGGCTATGCGGTGGTCTACCAGAACGAACGCGGGCGATATTTCTCCGAAGGCGAGTTCGAGATTCTCGGGCATCCCCGCACCGACGGCTATGATGCGCTCACATGGATTGCAGGCCAGCCCTGGTCGAACGGCAAGGTCGGCACGCTCGGCTGTTCCTCAACCGCCGAATGGCAATTGCAGCTGGCGGCGGAAGACCACCCCGCCCATGCCGCCATGGTTCCGATGGCGGCGGGCGCGGGCATCGGCCGCATCGGAGAATTCCACGAGCAGGGCAACTGGTATCGCGGCGGCGCGCCGCGCACCCTGTTCGCGATCTGGCTCTATGGCGTCGACAATCCGCTGCGCGCCCGGATTCCGGAAGGGCTCGATCCCAAGGTTCGCCAGTACATCTCGCAGTATTCCGATCTCAACCCCAAGAAGCCCGAGGTGCAATGGGCCAGACATGTCTGGCATCTGCCCTATGCGGAGCTGCTGACCTCGCTGGGCGAGCCTCCGGGCACGAACGAAAGGCTGATCGCGCGCGACCTGCCGGACGACCCGGCCTGGTATCAGGGCGGGCTCTATCATGATGACGAGGACTGGGGCGTTCCGGCGCTATGGTACAATTCGTGGTACGACGTTTCCATCGGCCCCAACATGGCGCTCTACAGCCACGCCGCGAAAACCGGCGTGGACGCGGAAACACGCGACAACCAGTACGCCATCGTCGGCCCCAGCGTGCACTGCGCCTACGGGGCGCTCGGCCCGAACTTCAGGTCGGGCGATCGCGAGCTGGGCGATGCGTCCATGGATGTCATGGGCGATGTGTGGGCCTTCTTCGACCGGTTCCTCAAGGGCGACGCCCAGGCGTTCATGAACAAGCCGAAGATCCGCTACTACTCGATGGGCGACAATCGCTGGAAGACCGCAGACAGGTGGCCGCCGGACGGCGTCGTCGAGACCAGGCTCTACCTGCGATCGGGCGGGCGGGCGAATTCCATGTACGGCGACGGCAGGCTCTCGTTCACGCCGCCGGGCAACGAACCGGCCGACAGCTTCGTCTATGATCCCATGAACCCCGTCCAGACCATTGGCGGCGGCGACTGCTGCAATGGCGGCGTGGTGATTCCCGGCGCCTTCGACCAGCGGCCCGTCGAGGCGCGCCATGACGTGCTGGTCTACACCTCGGATGTGCTGACCGAGCCGGTCAGCATCGCAGGCTTCGTCGACGCCATCCTGTACGTGTCCTCCGATGTGAAGGACACGGACTTCGCCGTGAAGCTTGTCGATGTCGCCCCGGACGGCGCGGCCTATATCCTGGACGACACCATCCTGCGCGCCCGCTTCCGCGAGGGCTATGACCGGGAGGTGTTCATGCAGAAGGGCAGGACCTACAAGCTCGACTTCACGCCCATGACGACGGCGAACACTTTCCTGCCGGGCCATCGCATCCGGGTGGAGATAACGTCCTCGTCCTTCCCGAAATACGCCCGCAACCTCAACACGGGCGGGCGCAACGCGTTCGAGAAGGAGTCGGTCATCGCCGTCAATACGGTGAGGCATTCGCGGGCCGAGCCGAGCCATATCGTGCTGCCGATCGTGAAATAGGCCCTGGCCGGTAGCGGGCGCGGTTGCTTCCCTGCTAGCGTTCCGCCTGCCCGAACGCCAGGAGTCCCCGAATGCTGAAATGGTTGAGCCTCATCACGCTGCTGGCGCTTGTCGCCGGCATTGGCGTAGGGGCGCTGGTCGCGGGCGCGGACAACGCCGCGGCGACGGGCGTGCTGCGGGAGATCGGCCATATCGGCGATCTCTGGCTCAACCTTTTGCGCATGACCGTGATCCCTCTGGTGTTCTCGCTGCTTGTGACCGGCATTGCATCTGTGGCGGATGCGGCAGCGTCGGGCGGCTGGCGGCGCGGTCCATCTTCGTGTTCGGCGTGCTGCTGGCGTCGGCGACTGTATTCGCATGTGTCGTCTTCCCGACAATCCTCGCGATCTGGCCGGTCGACGCCGCCATCGCCGGATCGATGATCGCCAGCTCCGCCACACAGGCGGCTCCTGCGGGGGCGACGCCCACGGTCGGCGAATGGCTCGCCGCGCTCGCGCCGTCGAACACGGTTGCGGCCGCCGCCGAGGGCGCCATCCTGCCGCTGGTGGTGTTCGCGCTGTTCTTCGGCTTTGCCGCCACGCAGCTGCCCGCCGGACAGCGCGCGCCCATGGTCGGTTTCTTCCGGGCGGTCGCAGATACAATGATCGTGATCGTGCGCTGGGTGCTCTATGCCGCCCCGGTCGGCGTCTTCGCCCTGGCGCTGGGCGTCGGCCTGATCGCCGGGATCGAAGCCGGGCGGCTGATCGCGCATTATCTGGTCGTCGTCTCGACGGTGACGGCCCTGATCGTTCCGATGGCCTTCCTGTTCGCCTTCGTCTGGGGGCGGGCCGATCCTGCACGCTTCATCAACGCCGCTGCGCCCGTGCTGGCGGTCGCCATCTCCAGCCGCTCATCGCTCGCGTCCCTGCCGCTGATGGTGGAGCGGGCCCGCGACGCCGCCGGCGTGCCCGAACGGGTCGCCAACATGGTTCTTCCCATGGCGGTCGCCGTGTTCCGGATGACCAGCCCTGTCGCCAATCTCGGCGTGGTGTTCTTCTGCGCCGCTGTCTTCGGCGTCGAGCTGTCGCCGATGGCCATCGCCATGGGCGGTCTTGTCGCCATCGCGATCAGCATCGGTTCGGTCGGCCTGCCCGGGGAGATTTCATTCGTGGCGTCGGTCGCGCCGATCGCGATGGCGATGGGCGTGCCGATCGAGCTGCTGGGCATTCTCGTGGCGGTGGAGGCCGTGCCGGACATTTTCCGGACCGTTGGCAACGTTTCCGGCGACATGGCCGCAACCGTCATCGCGGCGAAGGGGCAGACCGCGCATTCGCTCGCGCCGGCGGACGCCGCACGACCCGGCTAGCCGCGAGCACCTCGTCGATGGCCGCGGCCACCGCCTCGGGCTTGTGAAAGAAGAAGGCATGGTTGGAGTCCGGCACGATCTGCAGCCGCCCGCGACTCGACCAGGTGGCGATGTCCGCCTGCAGCCGGCGCCAGACCACCTCGCTCTCCGGCGTGTCCGCGCCTGCGACCAGGCCGTCGGCCGAGAGAAGATAGGCGTCGTGCGCATCGGCGCGGCGGCGGGCCTGCGTCTGTTCCGGCAGCTCGCGTGCGAGCACGACGACTGGCCAGTTCTGGAAATCACGATACTTCCCCGCCTCCGCCATGGTCGCGGCGCGCGCCCGCGCCTCGCGGGCGTTCGCCTCGGCGGATTTTGGATAGAAGGCGTTGACCTGCGGCGCGATGCCCGGGTCGGCAGGATAGGCCGACATGCGCATGAGGCCGGTCCATTTCAGCGCCAGCGCCATCTCCTGCGCGGGCGTCACATAGCCGCCGGCCGGCAGTCCGGCCTCGCGGAAGCGCTCCTCCTGATCGGGATGCGAGCTGTCCGCGAACACGAGTCCGGCAATCTCGTCGCGGTACAGCCCCGCGAAGATCATGCTGTAGAGTCCGCCCCGCGAATGGGAGACCAGCAGCCAGGGGCCCGTCTCGCCCGCCGCCTCCAGCGCGGCGTGCAGGTCATGCGCCACTTCCTTCGGGTCGAACGGTCCGCGGGCCGGGTCGCTCCAGAGGATGCCGGCGCGGCTGTAGGCGCAGGCGCGCGATCTGGCCGCCGCATGCCGCATCACCGGCGTCCAGCCGAGCGATCCCATCAGGTCGCCGCCCGACTGGAAGACAATGGTCGGCGAGCCGGATCCCTGGCAGTCGATCTGGATACGGCGGCCGCCGCCGACATCGACCAGCCTGCCGGGCGGGGGGTGGTCGCGCAGGGCCTGCTGCTCGAACAGGCTTTCGCAGCCTGACATCAGGAGCGCGGCGAGAAGCGCGGCGGCGAGCGCCGCTGCGCGTGTGCGCTGGGGAGTGACGCGCCTCGTCTGCATCGTCGCGATTATTAGGCGCCGGACGGCGGCGGCGCCACATCACAATCGGGAAAGCAGCCGCAGGGCGCTGAAACGGAAACGGGCGTCCCCTCCGGGACGCCCGCTGCACATGTCGCCGACCCGTGCGCCTATTTCAGCGTGACTTCGATCTCGCCGATCGCCGGGTGGGTGATCTTGAACTTGTCGCCGGACTTCTTGCCGTCCGGATACTCGACGCAGGTGTTGTCTTCGCCGACCGCAGCCGAGGTCGAGCACAGCTTGTTGCCGTCGACCTTGTAGGTGCCTTCGTACTGGCCGTCGAAGCCGGAGAAGGTGCCGTCCGGCTTGTAGCTGACGTCGCCGGTCATGCCCATGCCGATGACGTTGAGCGTCACGCCCTTTTCGAGGGCGACCGCCAGCGTGTCGGACGGGCCCGTCTGCGCGAGCGCCGGCGCGGCGGCGAGAGCGACGGCTGCGGCGAGCGCGAGTTTGAAGCTTTTCATCTTGTTTCTCCCAGACCCTTCAGGACTTGATGGTGTCAAGGCGCGCAGTGAACCCTCACATGCGCCTGCTTGCAAGGGGTCGTCGCAGCCGCTGCTGATTAGCGAATTGTCACCTTCATCGGGCCCTGTTCGGTGGGCAGTTCAAACGTGTCGCCGGATTTCTTGCCGTCCGGATACTCCGCACACGACGAGCCCATCGCGGATTCGGTGCAGATCTTGTTGCCATCGGCCTTGTAGGTGCCGGTGAACATCCCGTCGAAGCCCGTGAAGGTGCCGTCGGCCTTGTAATCGACGGTGCCGGCGAAGCCCATGATCTCGATGGCGACGCCTTTCTCGATCACGGCCTGCACCGTGTCGGTGGGGGGCGCAGGGGCGTCCTGCGCAAGGGCGGGCGCCGCCAGCATGGCGGCGGCGAGCAGGGCGAGCTTGAGTCTCATCATGTCCTCCCAGGATGGAAACCTCTAGGTTTCCGGTACCATTCTTTCCTGGCCCGAAAAAGGGGAAGAGTTATGACAGGTGCATTACTGCCGCGTGCGCGCTAACGGACAGGCCATGACGTTCCGCGCGGCCTGCCTCACGCTGTTCCCCGACGCCTTTCCCGGCGTGCTGGGCGTGTCGATCGTCGGCAACGCCCTGCGCCAGGGGATCTGGACTCTGGAGACAGTAGACATCCGCTCCTTCGGCCTCGGCAGGCATCGGACGGTCGACGACACGCCTTCGGGCGGGGGCGCCGGCATGGTGATGCGGGCGGATGTCGCTGCGGCCGCCATAGACAGTGTGGAGCAGGCCGGCCGGCCGCGGATCTACCTGTCGCCGCGGGGCCGGCCGCTGACCCAGCAGCGGGTGAGGGAACTGGCCGCAGGGCCCGGCGTGATCCTTCTGTGCGGCCGGTTCGAGGGGGTGGACCAGCGGGTGATCGAGGCGCGGGGCCTCGAGGAGGTGTCGATCGGAGACTATGTGCTGGCCGGGGGGGAGGTTGCCGCCCAGGCGCTTCTGGAGGCCTGTGTCCGGCTGCTGCCCGGCGTGGCGGGGAATGCCGAGAGCCTGTCGGAGGAAAGCTTCGAGACCGGCCTGCTGGAACATCCCCACTATACCCGGCCCCAGACCTGGGAGGGGCGCGAGATTCCGGCCGTATTAACCTCGGGCGACCACGCCAGGGTCGCCGCCTGGCGGAGAAATCAGGCCGAGGAGTTGACTAAAGCCAGAAGACCCGATTTATACGCC
>CAZTMG010000108.1:8428-9846 GCA_964614815.1 uncultured Rhizobium sp.
AGGGGCAGCGGGCGAGCCCGCGCGACTGAAAGATCTGACCCATGGCCGCCACCCTCATCCAGACCCTCGAGCGCGAGGAAATCGCCCGTGTCTCCGAAGGCAAGAAAATCCCCGATTTCGCCCCCGGCGACACGTTGCGCGTCAACGTGAAGATCAAGGAAGGCGACCGCGAGCGCATCCAGGGCTTCGAGGGCGTCTGCATCGCCCGCTCCGGCGCCGGCGTGAACGAGAACTTCACGGTGCGCAAGCTCTCCTTCGGCGAGGGCGTCGAGCGCGTGTTCCCGCTGCACTCGCCCGCGATCGACGGCATCGAGGTCCGCCGCAAGGGCAAGGTCCGCCGCGCGAAGCTCTACTACCTCCGCGGCCGCACCGGCAAACGCGCCCGCATCGCGGAGAAGTCCGGCGGCGGCAAGGACGACGCCGCGGAGTAATCCGGCCCCGTCCTCTCCAGTTTTGCCCGGTCAGCAGCGACGGAGGACGCGTGGCCGCCGCCTCCTACGCGGCTCGCGCAGGCGGCGGGACTATGCATCGCGCAGGGTCCATTCATAGTACACGCTGTAGCCGCAGACATCGCGGGCGACGCCATTGATCTTGCCGGGCGTGAACTGCTCGCCGCGGATCCACTTCGCTGCTGCATCATCGAGACGCTGGAAGCCGCTCGACCCGGCCACGGCCACTGACGTCACGCGGCCGGCGGCGCTGACGCAGACCTTGAGGTGCGTGACGCCCTGCTCGCCGGCGCGGCGCGAGGCGGAGGGATAGGCCGGCTTGTCACCCGCAATGAGCCTGGGATTCGAGGCGGTCTGCACCGGGGCCGGGGCGGGAGCGACCGGAACAGGGTCGGGCAGCGGCGCGGGGTCTGCGACCGACGCCGTGATGACGGGAATTTCCTCGGGCGTGAAATCGATGTCCGGCGCGACCAGCGGCGGGACGTCCGGCGGCGCCGGCGTTTCCTCGACCACCTCCACTTTCGGCGGTTCGGGAATCTCGACGGGCGTAGGCGGCGGCGGTTCGATCAGGACGAGTTCCGAGCGCACCGCCTGCTGCCTTTCGGTGCTGATGTTCATCAGCGAGAGGCCCACGCCCGCGCCGATGGTGAGGGCGAGCGCGGCGACCCCGCCGACCAGCTTCGTGCCCCTGCTGGACTTGTGCGTGTTCAGATACATCTAGGAACCTCCCAGAAACGTCACAGTGACAGGCCGGCGCGCCGGCTTGGGCCACGCCTTTCATATGGGGAGCCCAAAGGGCGATCCCATCTCCTCACAGGGGCGCAACGCAGCGGCGCGGCGGACGGTTCCGCTGGCAGGACGTGGGAAATGTGGCGGTTTGCGCCGGATTGCGGCGGGAGTGTGAAGTCGGAACATATTCCGTATACGGACATGCGGATGCGGTCTCAGGCGCGCTGTGCGCGCTGAGTG
>CAZTMG010000109.1:0-8069 GCA_964614815.1 uncultured Rhizobium sp.
TGCGCGATCCTGCAACCCTACGATATGGAGGTTGGCGCCGGCACGCTGCATCCCGCCACCACGCTCCGAGCCCTTGGGCCAAGGCCCTGGTATGCCGCCTATCCGCAACCCTCGCGCCGTCCGAAGGACGGCCGCTACGGCGAAAACCCCAACCGGCTCCAGCACTATTACCAGTACCAGGTCATCCTGAAGCCGAACCCGCCGGATATCCAGGATCTCTACCTCAACAGCCTCTACGAGATCGGCATTGATCCCGCCGTCCATGACATCCGCTTCGTGGAGGATGACTGGGAGAACCCCACGGTCGGCGCCTGGGGGCTCGGCTGGGAGGTCTGGTGCGACGGCATGGAAGTCTCGCAGTTCACCTACTTCCAGCAGGTTGGCGGGCTCGACGTGCGACCTGTCTCGGGCGAACTCACCTACGGCCTCGAACGCCTCGCCATGTATGTCTTCGGCCTCGATCGCGTCTACGACCTGCCGTTCAATGATCCGCAGTCCGAATTCCCGCTCACCTATGGCGACGTCTACCTGGCCAACGAGCAGCAGCAGTCCGCCTACAATTTCGAGCAGTCGGAAACCGAGGTCCTGTTCCGCTGGTTTGGCGACTGCGAGAAGGTCTGCAAGAAGCTGCTGGCGCTGGACAACCCCTTGCCGCTGCCCGCCTACGAACAGGCGCTCAAGGCTTCGCACATCTTCAACCTGCTCGACGCCCGCGGCGTCATCTCCCCCACCGAACGCCAGTCCTTCATCGCTCGCGTCCGCGACCTCGCGAAGGGCAGCGCGGAGGCGTGGGAAAGAACGCAGCAGGCCGGCTGACCAGCCGCCGCTTCCCGGTCGGTTCGCAGGGATGGAAGGCGCGTTATGACGGCGTTCACGCGGCCGAGCGCATGAAGGGGCACATGAAGCGAACCTGCAATATCCTGCTCCACCTGCTGGGCCTCGGCTGCATCGCCGCATGCCTCGGCATCGTGGTCAGCAAGGGGGCGCTCAACATCCACTGGTCGGGGTGGATCGCAGCGGGCTTCTTCGCGGTCCTGTCGCTGGGCATTCTCGGCGGGTGGTTTCCGTGGCGCGGACAGCCGCTGCGCGTGCTGGTGAAGGGCGTCTATACGATGTCGGCGTTGGCGCTCATCGGCTTCGGCTTCCGGCGCGACGACCCCTGGCGTCTGGAACTGTGGATGATCCTGGTCCTGCTCGCCGCCGCCATACTGGCGCGGATCATCGTCAAGATCGCCCTGCATCTGGGCGACGATAGCGGCGATGACAGCGAAGCGCCCGCGCCCCGCCCGAAGCCGCCTGCCGCCGGGGATCCCTTCTTCGACTGACATGTCGACGCGCCTGTTTCCGCGGGCGCCGACTTTCGGGACACTATCGGTCTGCACCCACGCGCCCGGCGCCCAGCAGGCACAGTCCGCCATCGCAGGGGATGATCGCACCCGTGATGTAGGCGGCGGCGTCCGAGGTGAGGAACAGCGCAAGATCAGCGACTTCATCCTTCGTGCCGAGCCGCTGCATCGGTGTTCCTTTCGCGCTCTTCTCCATCGCCTCCGGCGTCGGCGCCAGGCGCGCCATGCCTTCGGTGTCCGCGATCGGGCCAGGAATGATCGCGTTCACGCGCACCCCCAGCGGCCCCCATTCGACCGCCAGCGTCTTCACCAGCATGTCCGCCCCGGCCTTCGCCGCGTTGACATGCGCCTGGAACGGATATGGGTGGATCGACTGCGGCGCCGAGACGGTGATGACCGAGGCGCCTGGCTTGCGCAGGTGAGGGAAGCCCTGCTTCATCACATTGTAGCAGCCGACGAGGTCGATATCGATCACCGCCCGGAAGCCATTGTACGAGATGCCGTTGAACGGCGCGACGAAATTGCCGGCCGCCCCCGAGACGAGAATATCGATCTCGCCATGCGCTTCAACCGACTTCGCGAAGGCGGCGCCCACGCCGTCATGGTCGCGCACATCCTGCGCGATGCCGATCGCCCGGCCGCCCCTTGCGCGTATGCCTGCCGCGGCCGCCTCGATCTTGTCCGGCGAGCGCGAGAGAACCGTCACTGCAGCGCCGGCGTCTGCGAGGCGTGTTGCAATCTGCAGGTTGATTCCGCTGGAGGCGCCCGCAACGAAGGCGGTCTTGCCGGCGAGCAGCTTGTCGCGGAACGTGGTCATGGCGGCGTCCCTCCTATAATTTACAACGTAAATACGTAAGCGCGGCAGGGCTGGCAAGCCCATCCCGCCATTGCGATCTGTCCAGAACAGGCTAACGCTGGCGCAAACACAGGACCCGCCGCAGGGGAAGGGACAACACGCCAATGAAACTGCCGCTCTTTCTTGCATCGCTCGGCGCCGTGCTGGCCGCCGGGTGCATTCATGTGACCGCAACGGAAACACGGCTGGCGTCCGCCGCCCCGGCGACGCCCGCCGCCATGCCCATGCCCGAGATCACGATCTACCACCTCGAAGGCCGGCGTTCCGAGCGCATCGTCTGGCTGATGGAGGAGTTGGGACTGCCGTACAAGCTGGTGTTCAGGCGCGGCGACTTGCTCGGGTCGATGGCGGAGATCCGCAAGATCAATCCCGGCATGCCCGTCGCCCCCACCGTAACCATCGGCGATCAGGTCGTCACCGAAAGCGGCGCCATCATCGAGACGATTCTCAACCGCTACGCCCCGGGCAAGCTCACGCCGCCGATCGACAGCGTGGACTATCCCAACCACCTCGTCTGGATGCATCATGCTGAAGGTTCGCTCGCCGCGCGCGTCATCGCCGATTACCGCGTCTGGCAGATCCAGCCGCCAACCGCCCGCTCACGTCTGGTCGACAGCGAGACCGAGGTGAAGTTCGCGGAGGATTACCTGGCCAGGCATCCGTGGTTCGGCGGCGCGGAATTCTCTGCGGCCGACATCATGATGGTCTTCCCGCTCAATTTCGCGATGCAGCTCAACATCGTGAACAAGGACGAATATCCGCACATCAATGAATGGAAGTCGCGGATCGAGGCCCGCCCCGCCTACCAGCGCATGCTCGCCAAGGCCCGGCCCGACGGTCTCATCGGCGCGCTGCCAGCCCTGCCGAGAAACGCGTCGGACCTGCCGGATCCGCCGCGGTGAACCGCAAGCTGGCGCAGCGCTGCGCCCCGCGCTAGATAGCCTCGCATGAGATTCATGCTGTTCACGGCCCTGCTGGCCGCCTTCTCATGCTCGCCCTCGACCGGGCCCGCGCCGGCGACGGCGACGGGCGCATCGCTCGTCCCGGCCTATTCCTATGAGGTCGTTGCAGTCTATCCGCACGATCCCAAGGCCTTCACGCAGGGCCTCCTGATCGAGGACGGCCAGCTTTATGAAAGCACGGGCCAGAAGGGCGCTTCCTGGGTCCGCAAGGTCGATCTCGCCACGGGGGCGGTGCTGCAACAGCATGATGTCGCTCCGCAATATTTCGGCGAAGGCATGGTGATCTGGGGTGATCGCATCATCACGCTCACCTGGCAGGACGAGAAGGGCTTCATCCTCGACCGCGCCACGCTCCAGCCGAAAGGCGAGTGGGCCTATGAAGGCGAAGGCTGGGGCCTAACGCGCGACGACAGCGTGATCTACATGAGCGACGGCAGCGCGGCGATCCGCAAGCTTGACCCGGAAACGCTGGAGGAAACCGGCCGCATCGAGGTGCGTATGAACGGCCGCCCGGTCAGCAAGCTCAACGAGCTGGAATTCATTCACGGCGAGATCTGGGCCAATGTCTTCGAGACCGACCGCATCGTTCGCATCGATCCTGCGACGGGCAATGTCACCGGCGTCCTGCATCTCGGCGGGCTGCTCAAGCCTGAGGAGCGCCGCCAGACCGATGTGCTGAACGGCATCGCGTGGGACAAGGCGACCGACAGGATCTATGTCACCGGCAAGCTCTGGCCGAAGCTGTTCCAGATCAGGCTGAAGGATCCGGCGGCATCGCCGGCGCAATGAGGACGCTGGCCGCCGCGCTGTTTCTTGCGCTCGCGGCCTGCGCGGGCGAGGCCGCCGATCCCGAGGCCGAATTTCAGCGCGAGCTCGCAGCCGCGAAGGAAGCCGCCCGCGCGAGCCTGCCCTTCTTCTGGGAGCGCTTTGCGCAGCCGTTCGCGGACGATTACGACTTTTCCCTGAAAGCCGCCCTGCCGCGCCGCGACGGTCAGCCCGGCGTCGAGGAAATCTGGATCGAACACATCGCCCGCGCGCCGGACCGGATCGTGGGCGAACTGGCGGCGCAGCCGTCCCATCTCGGGGATCTCGGGGAAGGCGACATCGTCAATGTCCAGGACAGCCAGATCGTCGATTGGGCCTTCTTCTCCGGCGACCGGCTGCTCGGCCACTATACCACGCGCGTGATGCTGCCGCGCCTCGACCCGATGCAGCAGGACTGGCTCCGCGGCCTGCTGTCGCCAACCCCGACCGGAGAACAATAGCCGGCTCAGCCGGCTTCCAGCCCCTTCTGCTTCATCCGCCACACGAGGTGATCGATCCGGTCCTGCCCGAAGAAGGGCTCGTCATCGAACACGAACAGCGGCACGCCCCAATGGCCTGCCGCCTCCTGCGCCGTCTCGTTCGCGGCGATGGCCTCATCCAGCCGCGCAGCCTCCGTCGCCGCATCGCGCTCCAGCGCCGCGCCATCCAGTCCCGCCGCATCGGCGCACGCCGCCAGCTTGTCGCCCTCCGGCCAGTTCTCCGTCTCGCCCGACCAGATCAGATGGCTGGCCTTCCGCGCGAATGCGAAGCCGCGTCCGCGCTCGGCCGCCAGCGTGCCCATGCGGCTCACGCGCATGATGTAGGGCTGTTCCGGCGCCACTTCCCGCGTCGAGGGGTCCTGGACGATCGGGTCCGGGCGCGGCCAGCGGTAGGGGATGCCTTTCATCTCCGCGATCCGCCACGTATCCCGCATCAGATAGGGCGGCCACAGCGGGTTCACCTTCTGGAAGAAGCCCGGTATGCGCACCGCGATCGGCCGCACGATCCGCATGTTCGCCGCCACATCGTATTGCCCCAGCAGCGCCTCTACCTGCGGCATGGCGAGATAGGAGTAGGGACTGCGAAAGGAGAAGTAGAAATCGAAGGTCAGGGTCAATCGCATCCCCTTCCGTCGTCGCGCCGATCGGACCTAGTCGTCACGTCTTGGATTCCACCACTCTCCGCTGTCGTCCATCATGGGTCCTTCGAGATACGCACACATGAACAGCGCGTAGCCGTCGACAAGGCTCCTGCGGGAAGCGTTCCAGTTCGCCTCGATGGTCTCGCGGCGGGCGTGACATTGCTGCTCGGTCGCCAGCGGCCCTTCGATGGCGCCATAGTAGCGCTGTGACGTGTAGCCCGTCGCATTCGTGCCGGACACGACATAGCTGCTTGAAACCGTCACGTAGTAGCCCGGCCCCTTGTAGACGCCGGCCCATGCGGCTGTGGCCGCAGCCAGGGCGCCCAGGGTCAGGATAGCCGGACGAACGATCATCTTCATCGAATCCCGCCTCCCCCGAAATGAGCCGGCGCTGCGCCGGCGGGCGAATCCTGCACCCGGGATGCCGATTTGCAAGGCCGCGCCGACCCAAAACCCTTGCCTTTGCCCCCGTTCCGCTGCACTGACGCACCCGGTTTCCGCGCGTGCGAAGAAGGCCCCAGGACCAAGGAATGCCCCAGCTCCTGCTTGAGATCCTGTCGGAGGAAATCCCGGCCCGCATGCAGGCGAAGGCCGAGGCCGATCTCGTGAAGGCGCTGATGGACGGGCTTGCCGCCGCCGGCCTCATCCCCGAGGGAATCAAGGGATTTTCGGGGCCCCGCCGCCTCGTCGCCGTGGTTGAGGGGCTGCCCGTCAAGTCCGCCGACGTGGTCGAGGAGGTGATCGGCCCGAAGGAGGGCGCGCCCGACGCGGCCATCCAGGGTTTCCTCAGGAAAGCCGGCCTGACTGACATCTCCCAGGCGCACGTCCACGATGTTCCGAAAAAGGGCCGCGTCTACGTCGCCCATGTCCGCAAGCCGGGCCGGCAGACGGCGGATGTCATCGCCGATCTCGCGCCGCGGATCATCCGCGGCTTCCACTGGCCAAAGTCCATGCGCTGGGCGGGCGGAGACCTGCGCTGGGTCCGCCCCATCTCCCGCATCCTCTGCACCTTCGATGGCGAGATCGTGCCGTTCGAGATCGAGGGGATCAGGAGCGGCAATCTCACCGAGGGCCATCGCGTGATGGGACGCGGCCCCTTCAAGGTGCGCCGCTTCGACGACTATGCCGACGTGCTGAAGAACAAGGGCCGCGTGATCCTTGACCGCGAGGAGCGGAAGGAGATCATCCTCACCGACGCGAAACAGCTTTGCGCCGCCCAGAACCTCGAACTGGTCGAGGACATCGGCTTGCTGGAGGAAGTCGCCGGCCTTGCCGAATACCCCGTCGTCATCATGGGCGACATGGACAAGGGCTTCCTCGATCTTCCCCCCGAAGTCATCAAGCTCTCCATGCGCACCCACCAGAAATACTTCGCCGTGCGCGACCCCGCGAAGGGCGAGGGGCAGCTGGCGCCGAAATTCATCGTCGTCGCCAACCTCGCCGCCGCCGACGGCGGCAGGAAGATCGCCGAAGGCAATTCGCGCGTGCTGTCGGCGCGCCTGAACGATGCGCGCTTCTTCTGGGACAACGATCGCAAGATCAAACTCGAAGACCGCTTCGAGAAGCTGGGCAATATCGTCTTCCACGAAAAGCTCGGCACGGTGAAGGACAAGGCCGAGCGTGTGATGGCGCTGGCGAGGGAGCTGGCGCCGAAGGTCGGCGCCGATCCGCTGGAGGCCGAACGCGCCGCCAGGCTCGCCAAGTGCGATCTCGTCTCCGACATGGTCGGCGAGTTCGCGGAACTCGAAGGCGTCATGGGCCGCTACTACGCCACGCTGCAGGGCGAACCCCAGGCCATCGCGGACGCCGTCCGCGATCACTACAAGCCGAAGGGCCCGAGCGACGAAGTCCCGAGCAATCCGGTGAGCGTCGCTGTCGCGCTGGCGGACAAGTTGGACACGCTGGTTGGATTCTGGGCGATTGATGAAAAGCCGACAGGATCGAAGGATCCGTTTGCGCTGCGGAGAGCAGCGCTCGGCATGATACGGATCATCTTGACCCGTTCGATCAGAATCCAGCTGGGAAGCGGCCCGAAGTCACATCTCGGAAACAGCGAGATTGTTGAAGCGCTTCGTCAACTTAGTGTTGAAAAGGGTGGCGGTCCGGTCAGTGGAGTTTGGGGCGACAACACCCAAGGCTTCGTCGACTCGTTGTTTGCATTTTTCGCGGACCGTCTCAAAGTCCACCTTCGTGATATCGGCGCACGCCACGACCTGATCGACGCCGTGTTCGCGCTCGGCGAGGATGACCTCGTCCTCATCGTGAAGCGCGTCGAGGCCCTCGGCGAATTCCTCGCCACCGAGGACGGCAAGAACCTCCTCGCGGGTTACAAGCGCGCCGCCAACATCCTCGCCATCGAGGAGAAGAAGGACGGCAAGTCGTATTCGGGGCAGGGCAAGGCGATGCCCGGCGATCCGCCGGAGGTCGACGCCCTCGTCACCGCGCTCACTACCGCCGCGCCGGCCGCCTCCGCCGCGCTCGAAAAGGAAGACTTCGCCGGCGCCATGCGCGTTGTCGAAGCTCCGCGGGCCGGTGGACGCCTTCTTCGACAAGGTCACAGTCAACGCGGACGACAGGGGCGTCCGCGAAAATCGCCTTCGCATCCTCTCGCAGATTCGCGACGCCCTCGGGCGCGTGGCGGATTTCTCGAAGATTGAGGGCTAGGCGGACGCGCCTCGTCCCCCGAGGCGCTACGAGGGTTCGGCGCCCTTGGGCGCAGATGTTGGAGGGGAAACCCTCATCCTGAGGCGGCCCGCAGGGCCGTCTCGAAGGACGAGGGTTTCCGGCACTGAACTGAAGGCATACCGGCATGTCCCAACTCGCCACCAAATGGGTCTATGATTTCGGCGGCGGCGTCTCGGATGGCGACGCCTCGATGAAGAACCTTCTGGGGGGCAAGGGCGCGAACCTCGCCGAGATGTCGAAGCTCGGCCTCCCCGTGCCGCCCGGCTTCACCATCA
>CAZTMG010000109.1:8085-9687 GCA_964614815.1 uncultured Rhizobium sp.
TCTGCACGGTGTTCTACAAGAACAAGCGCAAATACCCGGATGATCTGGAGCACCAGGTCAACGACGCCCTGCGCGCCCTCGAAGGCCGCACCGGCAAGAAGTTCGGCGACGTCCGCAATCCGCTGCTCGTCTCCGTCCGCTCCGGCAGCCGCGCCTCCATGCCCGGCATGATGGACACGGTGCTGAATCTCGGCCTCAACGACCAGACGGCCGAAGGCCTCGCCAGGCTCTCCGGCGACAGGCGCTTCGCCTATGACAGCTATCGCCGCTTCATCCAGATGTATTCCAATGTCGTGCTGAACATCAGCCACGACGAGTTCGAGCACATCCTCGACGACTACAAGGAAAGCCGCGATTTCAATCTCGACACGGACCTTGGCGCGGAAAGCTGGATCGAGGTCATCGCGCTCTACAAGAAGGCGGTGGAGAAGAAGACGGGCAAGCCCTTTCCGCAGGACCCGAAGGACCAGCTCTGGGGCGCCATCGGCGCCGTGTTCGCAAGCTGGATGAACGATCGCGCCGTCACGTACCGCAAGCTCAACGACATCCCGGAAAGCTGGGGTACGGCCGTCAACGTTCAGTCCATGGTGTTCGGCAACATGGGCGAAAACTCCGCCACTGGCGTCGCCTTCACGCGCGATCCCTCGACGGGCGAGAAACGCTTCTATGGCGAATACCTGGTAAACGCGCAGGGCGAGGATGTCGTCGCCGGCATCCGTACGCCCGCGCCGATCTCCAACTCGCGCAAGGCCGAGCTGCGCTCGGAGGATCTCTCGCTCGAAGAAGCGATGCCGGAGGTCTACGCCCAGCTCATCGCGGTCGCCGAGCGTCTCGAGCGTCACTATCGCGACATGCAGGACATCGAGTTCACGGTGGAGCAGGGCAAGCTTTTCATGCTGCAGACCCGCAACGGCAAGCGCACGGCGCAGGCCGCCCTCAAGCTCGCCGTCGATATGTGCGAGGAGGGATTGATCTCCCAGCAGGAGGCCGTCCTGCGACTCGATCCGGCCCAGCTCGACCAGCTCCTCCATCCCACGATCGCGAAGGACGCCGTGCGCGACGTCTTCGTGAAGGGGCTGCCCGCCTCGCCCGGCGCCGCGGTCGGCCAGATCGTGTTCGACCCCGCCGAGGCCGTCGCCCTCGCCACGGGCGAGAAGCCTGTTCCCGTGATCCTCGTCCGCGTCGAGACGAGCCCGGAGGACATACAAGGCATGCATGCGGCGAAAGCCATCGTCACGGCGCGCGGCGGCATGACCAGCCATGCCGCCGTGGTCGCGCGCGGCATGGGCCGGCCCTGCGTCTGCGGCGCCGGAGCGCTGCAGATCGACGTCGAGAAAGGCGCGGTGCGGGTCGGATCGCGCACGCTGAGGAAGGGCGACGTCATCACCGTCGACGGCGCCAAGGGCGAGGTCCTCGTCGGCGCCGTGAAGATGGTCGAGCCCCAGCTCGGCGGCGATTTCGGCAAACTCATGGGCTGGGCCGACGCCGCGCGCCGCATGAAGGTGCGCGCCAACGCTGAAACGCCGCTGGATGCCGAGACCGCGCGCAGGTTCGGCGCCGAAGGCATCGGTCTCTGCCGCACCGAGCACATGTTCTTTGAAG
>CAZTMG010000110.1:0-4813 GCA_964614815.1 uncultured Rhizobium sp.
GCGACCTCGACATCCTGACTGCCCGTCCGGATGCGGACGAGCTGGCCGCTGCTCCGCACCACCTGTTCGGCCATGTCGACGCCGCCGTGCGCCATTCCGCCGGCGCCTGGAGCAAGGAAGCCGCCGCGAAGCTCGCGGAGCTGAACGCCGCGGGCAAGGTCCCCATCATCGTCGGCGGCACGGGCCTCTACCTGATGGCCCTGACGGACGGCCTCTCGGACATCCCCGCCATCGACGAGCGTTTCCGCAACAAGGCGCGCGCGATGGTCGAGGCGGATGCGTCAGCCGCCTGGGCCCATCTCACCGCGCGCGATCCGCAGGCCGCGGACCGGATGGAGTCCAACGACCGCCAGCGCATGGCGCGCGCCCTGGAAGTGCTGCTGGCGACAGGCAAGCCGATCTCCAGCTTCCATGGCCAGGCGGCGCCCGTGTTGCCGCCCGAAGGCTGGATCGGCGTCGCGCTGACGCCGCCGCGCGAGACGCTCTACAGCCGCATCAACGCCCGCGTCGACGCGATGATGAAGGCGGGCGCGCTGGAAGAAGCGCGGCGCCTCTGGGCCCGCCGCCTCGACTCTTCGCTCCCCGCCATGCGCGCCCACGGCATGCCCGGCTTCTGCGACGTGTTCGATGGCCGCGCCTCTCTCGAAGACGCCGTGGAGCGAGCCAAGCGCGACACCCGCCGCTACGCCAAGCGCCAGATGACCTGGATCGCCCACCAGTTCACGCTTTGGCCGCGCATCGCTTCGCAGGACTTGGCCGTCCGCACCCGCGTCATTGCCGACATCTGGGTGGAGGCGCAGGCGGATTAGATAGTGTTACACTGCAGGAAGGCTTCGTGTAGTGTAAATACCCTCCGTTCCATCTGGTGAGGGCAGATCTTGCCTCTCAACGCCCGTTGACGCTGCGCTCGTGAAACGGTAATGGCCTTTCTCAAGCGTTCTTGGGAGAAAACGCCATGTTCGGCTGCCGTAGGGCAATCGTACTCGTAACGGGCTCGCCGCCGGACCGGTAAGACCGGACGGATTGGCGAGTCATGAAATCAAAGGGCCCCTGCGGCCCTTTTTCTTTTCCCTGAACCGAAAAAGACTGGCGGACGCGAGATGGACGGAAACGGCAAGATGGACACGCAAACCCAGGCGCAGGGCGAGCCGGACATGCTGACGGGCGCCGAGATCGTCCTCCGCGCGCTGGCGGACCAGGGCGTCGACACGATCTTCGGCTATCCCGGCGGGGCTGTGCTGCCGATCTATGACGCGATCTATGCCCAGCAGCAGGTGCGCCACATCCTTGTGCGGCACGAACAAGGGGCGGGACACATGGCCGAAGGCTATGCCCGCTCCACGGGCAAGTGCGGCGTCGCGCTGGCGACCTCGGGACCCGGCGCCACCAACATGGTGACGCCGATCGCCGATGCGCTGATGGATTCGATACCGATGGTGGTGATCACGGGTCAGGTGCCGACACACCTGATCGGGTCCGACGCCTTCCAGGAAGCCGACACCGTGGGCATCACGCGCGCCTGCACCAAGCACAACTATCTGGTACGCGACGTGAACGACCTCGCGCGCGTGATTCATGAGGCGTTCTACATCGCAACCTCCGGCCGTCCCGGCCCGGTTGTCATCGACATCCCGAAAAACGTGCAGTTTGCGCGCGGCAGGTATGTCGGCCCCGAGGCCATCGAGCACCGCACCTATCATCCGCGCACCGAGCCGCAGGCCAGGCGCATCGAGGAGGCCGTCGCCCTCATGGCGAAGGCGGAGCGACCGATCATCTACTCCGGCGGCGGCGTCATCAATTCCGGTCCCGCCGCGTCCGAGGCGCTGCGCGCGCTGGCGCGGGCGACCGGCTGGCCTGTCACCTCCACCCTGATGGGGCTTGGCGCCTTCCCGGCGTCCAGCCCGCAATGGCTGGGCATGGTGGGCATGCATGGCTCGTTCGAAAGCAACAACGCGATGCATGATTGCGACGTGATGCTGTGCGTCGGCGCGCGTTTCGATGATCGCGTGACAGGTCGGCTGGACGCCTTCTCGCCGAATTCGAGGAAGATCCACATCGATATTGATCCATCCTCGATCAACAAGAATGTCCGTGTCGAGGTTCCGATCGTCGCCGACTGCGGCAAGGCGTTGAAGGCGCTTGCCGACGCCTGGAACGCCAGGATGAACCGCAAGCCGGATCTCGGGGAGTGGTGGAGCCAGATCGATCGCTGGCGCGCCCGCAAGGGCTTCGCCTATCCGCAGTCGAAGACGCTCATCAAGCCGCAATACGCCATCGAGAGGCTCTACGCGCTGACGAAGGACCGCAACACCTACATCACCACGGAGGTGGGCCAGCACCAGATGTGGGCGGCGCAATTCTATCACTTCGACGAACCCAACCGCTGGATGACGTCCGGCGGTCTCGGCACGATGGGCTACGGGCTACCGGCCGCTGTGGGCGTGCAGGCGGCGCATCCCGATGCTCTGGTGATCGACATTGCGGGCGACGCTTCCGTGCAGATGACGATGCAGGAGATGTCCACGGCCGTGCAGTTCAACCTGCCGGTCAAGATCTTCATCCTCAACAATGAATGGATGGGCATGGTGCGCCAGTGGCAGCAACTGCTGCACGGGGAGCGCTATTCGCATTCCTACTCCGACAGCCTGCCGGATTTCGTGAAGCTGGCCGAGGCCTATGGCTGCCATGGCATCCGCTGCGAGGATCCGGCCAGTCTTGACGCCGCGATCATGGAAATGATCGAGACGCCAAGGCCCGTCCTGTTCGACTGCCGTGTGGAGAAGGCCGAGAACTGCTTCCCGATGATCCCCTCGGGCGCCGCCCACAACGAGATGATCCTTGGCAGGATCACCGGCGATGAAATCGGCGAAGCCGGAAAGGTTCTGGTGTGAGCCCGTTGTATCGATTCTGGCTTGCCGGCCTTGGCGCCTGCGCGCTTGCGGCCTGCGAGCCGTCCGCGCCTGAACTCGACGGCGCGCCGGAGCTGGATGGCGGGCCGACCGATGCGCCGGATACGCCCGCCGCGCTCGACGGAGGCGGGCCAGCCGCGCCCGACCCTGTCCTTCCCGGCGTCATCGGTCTGGCGGCCCCGATGGGCATGCAGACGATCGACGCCTGCGAGCGCGTGATTGCCGACGATTACGCCAACCCGCCGAGGATGACGTGCCTCCTGTTCCAGGCGGAGGCTGCCGGGACGAACGGGCTCGACGCCGGTTTCCTCAGGGCCATGTCGAATGCCGGCTGGGTCTTCATCCGCACGCAGGGCAACGAGCATTATTTCGAGCGCCCGCGCGCCGGGACGGACTGCGCCGAAGTCGCCGCCGTATCCGTGCTGACTGACAGGCTCGGGGCCGTGGTCGACCATGCCGGCGGCGGCGAACCCCGCTCCGGCGCCGTCTGGCAGGCCTACGCCATTCCCGCCTCAACCCGTGAAGCCTGCGGCGCCGACCGCATGAAAGCCCGAGAGACACGCCCTTGACCCGTCCCCCCGCCAGATCCGCCGTCCGCGAGGATCCTGCCTCCGCCTACGACATGACCCATGCCGACGAAGGCGTCGAACGACGCACGCTGGCCTGCATCGTCGACAACGAACCAGGCGTTCTCGCCCGTGTCGTCGGCCTGTTCTCGGCGCGCGGCTACAACATCGAGTCGCTGACGGTCGCCGAGATCGACCGCAACGCTCACCAGTCGCGCATCACCATCGTGACGAGCGGCACAAACCACGTGCTCGAACAGATCGAGCAGCAACTGCTGCGTCTCGTTCCGGTCGCCAAGGTGATCGACGTGACCAACTCGTCCGGCGGCATCGAGCGCGAGCTGGCGCTGGTGAAGGTCGCCGGCGTGGGCGAGAAACGGGTCGAATCCTTGCGGATTTCAGAAATCTTCCGCGCCCACGTCATCGACACGACGAATGAAAGCTTCATCTTCGAGATCACCGGCGCCTCGACAAAGATCGATCAGTTCATCGAGCTCATGCGCCCGCTCGGCCTGGTCGAGGTCTCGCGTACGGGCGTGCTCAGCATTCAGCGGGGGAAGGAGAAGGCGGGATGAAACGGGGTCCTTATCGGTTTGCGTTCGGCGCCATCCTGCTGGCGCTCGTCGTGGCCTGTTCGGGATCCACCGATGTCGGCGTCAGCGTCGATATCGGCGGGTCTGCGCAGAAGACGCTGGAGGCCGCCCTGCAGGCCGACCGCGATTTCGCCGCCCTGGCGAAGGCGCAGGGACCCAGGGCCGCCTTCCTCAGATACATGCATCCGACCGAGTCGAGATTCCTGCAGCCAGGCGTGGTGGTCCAGGGCGCGGAGAACATCGCGGGCGGCTTCCCCTCCGAACCGGGCGCCTTCTCGGCCGAATGGACGCCTGATGGCGGCCACGGATCCGCCTCGGGCGATCTGGCCGTCACCACGGGCCTCTACACGCTCGGCGCCGGAGGGCAGGTGATCGAGAAGGGCCGCTATGTCACGGTCTGGACCCGGGACGCCAATGGCGACCTCAAGGCCGTGATAGACATGAGCGTGCCAGAACCCGCCGTCCCGCCGACAACGACGCCTGATCCGGAAGGTCGCCCCGGCTAGGCGCCAGGCTAAACGACGAATTCAGTTTCCGATGACCGGCCGTTCGCGTATGGGGCGGCCAAACTCCCAGGGTGAAGAAGACGATGAAAGTCTATTACGAGAACGACGCCGACCTTTCGATCATCCAGTCGAAGAAGGTCGCCGTCATCGGCTATGGGTCCCAGGGCCACGCGCATGCGCTGAACCTGCGCGAGAGCGGCGTGAAGGACCTTGTCGTCGGCCTGCGGGAGACGTCGGGC
>CAZTMG010000110.1:4946-5191 GCA_964614815.1 uncultured Rhizobium sp.
AGCACCTGATGTTCGCCCACGGCTTCAACATCCATTACGGCCTCATCCGCCCGCGCGCCGACATGGACGTGTCGCTCTCGGCGCCGAAGGGGCCCGGCCACACGCTGCGCGACCAGTATACCCAGGGCCGCGGCCTCCCCGGCCTCATCGCCATCCACCAGGACGCCTCCGGCGTCGCGCAGGCGGTGGCGCTTTCCTATTCGAAAGCCATCGGCAATACGCGCGCCGGCGTCATCCAGACCACG
>CAZTMG010000110.1:5326-9650 GCA_964614815.1 uncultured Rhizobium sp.
GGACCTGATCTATGAAGGCGGCATCGCCAACATGAACTATTCGATCTCCAATACCGCCGAGTTCGGCGAATACGTCACCGGACCGCGCATCATCACCGCGCAGACCAAGGCCGAGATGAAGAAGGTGCTGGAAGACATCCAGCAGGGCCGCTTCGCCCGCGACTGGGTCCTCGAGAACCAGGCCGGCGCCCCTTCCTTCCAGGCCATGCGCGCGAAGATGAGCAGCCACCCGATCGAGGCAGTGGGCGAAAGACTCCGCGCCATGATGCAGTGGTCGAAATCCAACCGCCTCGTCGATCGCAGGCGGAACTAGGCTCGCGGCGCGGCGACAGGGAAGGGGCGGGGCGGCGACGTTCTGCCCCTTCTGCCTGTCTGGCCTGATCCGATTGTCCGGGGCGCGTCCGGCCCGGACAGCACGGCGTTGCCTGAATTTCAGGAGATGATGCGCCTCCACCGTGCATTGGGACGAATGCCGTCCGCGTGCATGCGTTGCAGGGCCGACATGACTCGGGCTGTCATGAATTCCGTCCCGACATTCGTGGTCGCGACAAGCTCCAGCGCGGGCCCCGCAACCGGCTCGGGCGTCAGCTGCTGCAGCGCGCGGGAGAGATATGCGCGGCGCAGGCGGGCAGGCGGGTGCGTGTCGATCCGATGCTCCACGATCTCGCCATGTTCAAGCATGCCGATAGATTGTTCCAGCAGATCAATACAGGCAAACACCAGGTCGATGCCGAGAAAACCCAATGTCGGCGAGATCTCCGACTGTCGCATCACTTCGAGCGTGAGAACGAGGCCGATCAGGTCCGCCTCGAATTCCTTCTCCCAGCTTTCCGGGATAATCGTCTTGATATCCCCGTTCGCCGCGGCGCCCGTGGCGTTCATGTTGAGGCTTGCCGCCTTGCCGGTTTCGAGATGGCCGGCGATGCAGTGGCCGTATTCATGGGCCATGATGAAGGTTTCCATCATGTCGCGGATGACGTTCGCGAGGTGCATGGCGCGCGATTGAAGGTAGTACTGTTCGGCGGCATGCGGGAAGCCGTGCACTGCGTAGGCCTGAACAACGTCGAAGAATCGCAGCTGAAGCATGTCGTTCGACGATATCTCGCGCAGGATCTCATCCCTGTCGGTCGAGAAGCTCAGGCTCTCGCCCTCGACGCCCCGGAACGGGAAATACTGGGCCACGCATTTTGCGAAGAGATTCGCGAATCCCATGATCCCGTCATCGAGCAGGATCAGGTAGTGACTGTCATTGCGGATGTTCGCGGCCATGCCGTTGACGCAGCCCGTGCGCAGCGTGCCGAACACCGGCGTCTTCTTCAGCTCGATCTTCCGTCCGGCGCACGCCTTGTCCAGCTTGCTGCGCAGGCTTTCCAGCAGCGCATGGGTTGCAGGCGCCTCGAACCGGCTGAACGGCTTTTCGGCCTTGTAGATGGAATCGATGACGGCCTGAACCTCCGCATCGCTCACCTCCCGGTCGGGGTGGATGGCGCGCATGTGGGCGGCGAATTTCCGGAACAGCTCCGGCGACTTGCTGAATTCGATCTCCGCGGACACCTCGGTCAGCGGGTCGATGCCGCCCAGCGTGGGGTGCGATTTCCGGCTATAGTCCTGATAGGCTTCAAGCACCGCGACCGCGGCGCGGAAATCCGCCTGCGGGTCTTTCGGCCTAGGCGGCGATGGCGCCTTCGGCTGCCGGCCGCCGAAAAGGTTCTTCAGAAAGCCCATTCCTCCCCCCCTTGCTCGGGATCGACATTGCGCCTCCCCGCAAGGGATTGCAAACTCGGAAGCATGAACGTCAGCCTGTCGGGGGTCGACATGAACTGGACCAACGTTTTCATCGCCATCGGCATCGGCGCCGTCATAACGCTGGCTGTGGCGCTTGTCCGCGCCGCCATGCATTCGCGGGGCTCCCGGCTGGATCGCCTGATGAAAAAGGGCGGCGTCACGTCGCATGGCATGGCGCCCGGCCCCGGGGGTGCGGAACTCGTGATGCTGTCCAGGTCCGAGCTGGAGGATGCGCTGCGCAAGCATTCCGGCAGCAGCACCTTGATGAGCTGGGTGCAGAATTTCGTATGGTTCTCCGTCGGCACGGGCGTATCGCTCTTTTCCAACGAGATCCGCACCGCCATTTTCGGCTGATCCGGGACCGTGGATGAGCCAGTCTTTCACTCACCGTCTCGCCACCGAAGCGGACCTTCCGGCGATCAAGGCGCTGATGGACATCGCAATCGCGGAACACCTCAAGGCGTTCCTCGACCCGGCTCAGGTCGAGCTGTCGAAATCCATCATGGGTCTCGACACCCAACTCATCGCCGACCGCACCTACTTCCTTGTCGAGGAGGACGGCCGTCTCGCCGGGTGCGGCGGCTGGTCCCGCCGCGCCACGCTCTATGGCGGCGATCATTCCACCGCCCAGCGCAACGCGGCCCTGCTGGATGTCGGCAGGGACGCCGCTCGCATCCGCGCCATGTACACCCATCCGGATTTCGCCCGCCGCGGCGTCGGCCGCCTCATCCTTCAGCTGTGCGAGACAGCCGCACGCGAGGCCGGCTTCAAGGCCGTGGAGCTGATGGCCACCATGTCGGGCGAGCCGCTCTATCTCGCCTGCGGCTATCATCCGATCCAGCGCATCGTCGCCGCCGCGAAGGACGGGGTGGAAGTGCCCGGCGTGCGCATGGGCAAACAGCTCTGAGGCGCCCATTGCCCGCCGCGCCGGGGCTCGCCATCTTCCATCCATGACCCCGGACCCCGCCGCCCCTCCCGCTGACCCGACAAGGCCGCCCCCTTTCTTCCGCGCGCCGACGATCGTGGTGGTCATGGCCGGCGTCCTGCTGGCGCTGCACGCGGCCTTCGTGTTTTCGCCTGTCTCCGTGCAGAATGCGATCGACTCCAGTTTCGCGCTGATCCCGGAACGCTTCTGGGCTCCCGCTGGATCGCCCGCCGTCTATCCGGATGCGGCCTCAGGCCTGCTCACGCTGCTGTCCGCCGGCCTCCTGCATCTCGACTGGTTCCACGTTATCGTGAATGCGCTGATGCTGCTGGCCTTCGGCGCGCCGGTGGCGCGCGCGCTGGGGCCTGGCCCGCTGGCGGCGGGCCGGTGGATGCTGGTTTTCGCCGGATCGGTCCTCGGCGGCTCCGCTTTGTATCTTGCGCTGACGGATGCGGGCGGCCCGCCGATGATCGGCGCATCCGGCGGGGTTTCGGGCCTGGCTGCGGCGGCCTTCCTGCTGGATGGCGGCGGCCGCAAGCAGGCCCTGTGGTCGCGTCCCTTCCTGGGCATGACCGTGGCCTTCGCACTGGCCAACCTGCTGCTGGCGGCGACCGGCCCGTTCCTTCTCGGCTCCTTCATCGCCTGGCAGGCTCATGCGGGAGGCTATGTCGCGGGCGCCTTGCTGATGGCGCTGATGCCGGTCCGCGGCTACGGTTGGACAGGATCATGACGGAAAGCGGGCCGCCTCATTCGGGCCCCGTTCATGTGGGAACGCCTTGGATCAGGCCTGAAAAGGGTGGGGCGGCGACGCCGCCCCGGCTTTGAGGAGACGTGAGATGAAGAAGCTTGTTGCCACGGCCGGCGTCGCCCTGGTCGCGATCTGCGGTGCGACCGCCGACACGCTGAAGGACGGTTCCGTGTCCGTGAAGCCTGGCAGATGGCTGTGGAAACAGGAGACCAGCATTGTCGGTTTCGGCTCGAAGGAGCAGAACCTGGAATGCCTCATTCCCGAGGAGGCCACCATCACGCTGTCGAAACTGGCCGACGACCTGCAGAAGGGCTGCAAGGTCGACAATGTGCGCCAGATTTCCGGCGGCTATCTCTTCAAGCTGAAGTGCAAGGGCAAGTATTCGGGCGAAGCCGACGCGACGCTCGTGCACACCCACACCACGATGAAGATCAACGCCAAGGGCTCGGTCACCATCGCCTTCATCCCCGCCGGCTTCTCGATGAAGTCCGACGCCGTCTACCAGGGCGAATGTTCGGCCGACGAGATAGCCAAGGCGCAGGAACGCTACCTGCGCGAAAATCCGGGGGCGAAACTGCTCTCGCAGTAGCAGGGGCCGCCTTCGGCCCGCCTTCCGAATGACGCCGCCCCGCAGGCGGCTGCGGGGCGTCCGCCATCGGCGCCGGCTCAGAACCGGAAGGTGAGTCCCGCCTGCGCGACCGGGTAGATCTCGTAGTCGTCGATCTCGTCCTGCAGGGCCTGCTCCTCCGCCGCCAGCTGGGTCTGGAAGTTCGCGTCGTTCGACAGCGAGCCGCCGGTCGAAGTCAGGTCCACCTGGGGCGAGCCCGTGAACATGGCGCCGGCCAGGAGGCGGAACCCGATCCCGG
>CAZTMG010000111.1:0-1528 GCA_964614815.1 uncultured Rhizobium sp.
TGCGGATCGTGCCGTTGGGCGACTTCCACATCTTCTTCAGCTTGAACTCCTCGACGCGCGCCTCATCCGGCGTGATGGTCGCGCATTTCACGGCGACGCCGTATTTCTTGGTGGCTTCCGCCGCGTCGACGGTCACCTGGTCGTCGGTCGCGTCGCGGTTCTGGATCGACAGGTCGGAATACTTCAGGTCGATGTCGAGATAGGGGAGGATCAGGCGCTCCTTGATGAGGGCCCAGATGATCCGGGTCATCTCGTCCCCGTCCATTTCGACGACGGGGTTCGCAACCTTGATGACGGCCATGAAAAGCTCCTGACTTTCAGTTCCCGGGGGCTATAGCAGACATGCTTCCCGGCACAATACGCGACGGAAGGGCGGCTCCGGGGCAGCGCTCTGCCCGTTCGCCGGGCGGCCGGGTTCACGCCCTCCCCGCGGGCCGGGCTTAAGACCCTTTAGACAAATCAGTCTAGCGAATCGCGTGGAGCGGCCCGTGGGCGGCTGCTCCGACACGCGATCAGCGACAGGGGACAGACGCCAATGTCAGGACAAGGGCCAGCAGACCAGACAGCCTACTACAACAGCCATCCGCCGGCTGCGATCGCCGGGCTCAAGCCCGTCGCCGTCAGCCCCGGCGATGTCGTCCTCGATGGGCATGGCGGCGAGATCAACGCCATCTTCGAACTCGCCTGCGAATGCGGACATGAGGGGTTCCATGTTCTTGCCCATGACGGCGATGAATGGGTGGTCGACCCGGTCCATGTCCGCTGCGCGGCCTGCGCCCGGCAGACAACCATCTTCGACGCGCGCACGCAGGGCTATGACGGCGCCCTCGGCCATCTGCCGGAAACGCCCGCGCCGACCTCGGCCCTGCAGGAGCTGAGCGCCGATGGCGTCGGCCCGGCGCCATATCGTGTCGCCGTTCGCTACGAATACGCCGAGGACGTCCTGGCCGATCCGGACTTCGCCGACTGGAGAGGCCGGGAGGCGGAACTCTTCACCTGGTTCACCGTCCTAGTCCGGCCGCTCAGCGGCGGCGCGTTCGAAAGCGTCTTCGATCAGGAGTGCGGGTGACATCGAGGTCGCCGGCGCACGTTCGCCGCCAGTAGGCAGGCGGCGCCGGCAGAGGCTATAGCGTGGGGCATGATCGCCCCATGCTTCATTCTCGTCGCGCCCCAGATGGGCGAGAATATCGGCGCCGCTGCGCGCGTGATGGCCAATTTCGGCTTAACCGATCTTCGACTTGTTTCCCCGCGCGATGGGTGGCCCAACCCCGCCGCCGAAACGATGAGCGCAGGCGCGCTGCCCCATGTGGTCCGGGTTTCCGTGTTCGCACGCGTCGAAGAGGCCATTGCCGATTGCGGCTTGGTCTTCGCCACGACGGCGCGCCCGCGCGAGATGGAAAAGCCCGCTGTCGGCGCCCGTGAAGCCGTCGCCCGCATTCGTGCAACTACCGCCC
The DNA here is from genome assembly GCA_964614815.1 of uncultured Rhizobium sp. Taxonomy (GTDB): domain Bacteria; phylum Pseudomonadota; class Alphaproteobacteria; order Caulobacterales; family Hyphomonadaceae; genus UBA7672. The sequence goes on from CAZTMG010000111.1 coordinate 1,455, forward strand.
GCGCCGCCGTGCTCTTCGGCGCCGAGCGTGCGGGTCTTCCCAACGAGGCGGTCGCGCTCGCCGATGCGATCCTG
>CAZTMG010000111.1:1556-6807 GCA_964614815.1 uncultured Rhizobium sp.
GCCTCGCTCAACCTCGCGCAGGCCGTCGCCGTACTGGCCCACAGCTATGCTGAAGGCGGGGGCGACGGTCCGCCGCCCGCTTTCGCCAATGCGCTCGATGCGCCTGCCACGCGCGACGAGCTGATCGGCATGATGGAACATTTCGAGGAGGAGCTCGACCGCGCCGGTTTCTTCTTCCCGGAAGCCAAGCGTGCGCCGATGGTGCAGAATCTGCGCAACGCCTTCACGCGTTCCGGCTGGACATCGCAGGAAGTGCGCACGTTTCGCGGCGCCATCAAGGCGCTCGCCCTTGGGCGCGGCAAGGCGCGCATCAGGCGCGACGACTGAACGTCCCCATAAGCTCCCCGGACACGGGGGCGCACGCCGTCATCCAATGTCCGACGCATCCCGCACATGCAAGAAGGGCTTGCCTTGCACGTCAATGTCGCTGTCGCGTTTGAACCGATGCCGAGCTTTTCGCTCTGCATGCGGAGGCATGTCGGGCGAGGCCTTGACCCCTTAATCCGCTGCGCGGGACATTGAAAACGGGCCGGAAACGCGACGGCGCCTTCGATGCCTATGGCGCGAACACCGACGACGGGCACGGAACTCGGCGTCGGATTCACATCCCGCAGGGCGCTGGTCGCTTCCGTTCCAGCGGCATCGCGCGGCGCGATGCGTTGCGTTGCGTGAAGCTGACTCTGCCGCGTCTCCGGCTTACACTCGGCCCAGGGAAAACGCCCGGCATGAGGCGGTCTCGGGGGGGGGGCGGAGGGGGCCATGATCAGGACGCTGCTTGTTACGGCTGCAATTGGCGGATCGGGTTTTGCCGGCTGGATCGGAGGCAGTATCTGGCCCGCGCCGCCCGAATGGACGGATGCGATCGATCGCACCGCCACCGACATGCGAACGAGATTCCGGCTCGAGAATGTCAGTTTCGATGGCCTGCGGGCGTTCATGCCGTCGAACCGGTTTGCCGACATCAAGGCGCAGATCGAGGATCTCGCCGTTGCAACCGGGGAAGTGATCCGCATCGACCGCGAGGCGAGCACGATCGAGGAACAGCTCGACAATCTCGCGCTCGACCCGGCCGGTGCAATCCCGAGCCCGACGTCCGCGCCGCAGGCCGCAACGCCGCCCGCGTCCTCGCAGGTTCCCGCGCCGCCTTCCGTGACGCTGGCAGGCGCCTATCCGTCGAGCCTCTCGCTGTGCGAGCGCATGACCGTCGCCAACGCGCCCGCGGCAAGCGCGGATGGCGTCGTCTCCGCCTATCGTCCTGTCGTGCGAGTGCGCGAGGCGCGGATCGCCATCTTCCCGGCGCCAGGCGCCTGTCTCTCCTCCGGCTATGGTCCACGCAATGACCGCCTGCACAAGGGGCTGGATTTCCATGCCCCCATGGGTGTGCCCGTTCTGGCGGGAGGCGCAGGACAGATTGTCGAGCTCAAATACCGCGAGGACTACGGCAACATGATCCTGATCGATCATGGCGGGGGCGTCTTCACGCGCTATGCGCATCTTGCGTCGTTCGCACGCGGGCTCTCCCCGGGGGTGAGCGTGCAGGCCGGCGATCCGCTCGGCCTCATGGGCAATTCCGCCGGCTACCAGATTCCCATCCACCTCCACTACGAGCTGTTGATCGGGGACTACGACACGCCGCGCGGCTCCTTCGGCCTCGAACCGGCGAACCCCTTCGCATTCCCGGCGGCGGGTTGATCCGGGGCCGCATCGTGGCGGCGAAGGCGACGGCTGCGGACTTTCGGCAGATTCAACTAAGAATCTAGTTGACACCTTATCGACAATCGCGAAAAGTCGCGCACCTAAGGAACTAGTTGTTCCGGCGCCGGTCAGGACGTCGGTTCAGAAGAGACCAGGGCAAGCAGCGAGAAGATCCGGTGCGCCGGACCCGCAAGGAAAAACAGAGACAAACGCCATGCCGAAGCCACGTTCTGACGTTCTGACCGAAGCCGAGCAGCGCATCATGCGCGTGCTGTGGGAGAAAGGGGAGGCGAGCGTGCGCGACGTTACGGATGCGCTCGCGCAGACCTATCCCGTCGCCTACAACACGGTCCTCACGCTCCTGCGCATTCTGACCGAGAAGGAATATGTCCTTCCGCGTCAGGATGGCCGGGCCTTCATCTACAAACCGACGGTATCGCGCGCCGAGGCGCGTTCCCGTGCGCTTCGCAAGGTGGTGTCGACCTTCTTCGAAGGCTCGCCGACCGCCCTCGCCCAGCATCTCATCAGAAACGAGAGCCTCAGCCAGGACGAGCTCCAGGCGCTGAAGGACGAACTCGACGACATCTCCCCGGAGGATGGCAAATGACCGATACGAGCCTCATCCAGACGCTGATCTTCGGCCATCTCTGGCAGAGCGTCGCGATCGCTGCGGTGCTCGCCGGCGCGCTCGTCATCGGCAAGCGCATGCGCGGGTCGACCCGTTATGATCTCGCGGTCGCCGCCTTCGTCGCCAGCCTCCTGCTTCCCCTCGCGGCCTTCATCCCGGGCGAAACGATTGTCGCGGGTCTCCTGAAGCAGCTCAACGCGCCGGTCGTCATCGAAGCGGCCGCGCCGAAGACGCAGATCGTCATCGCCCCGGCGGCGGTCGAGAAAGCCCAGGAAGTCGACCCGGTCGACGATGCCCAGCGACGCGGGCTGCGCCGGCAGGTTCATCGCCTCGGCGACGATCGCAGCGCCAGCATCGCCCGCCGCGCCGGTTCAGCCCGTCGCCGTCAATGGCGTGGAGCTGCTGCCGGTCAGCCTGGACTCCGTTCCACTGGCGCAGCAAGTCCCCGCGCAGACCGTCACGGTCACGCAACAGGCCGCCGCGCCCGCCTCGCTCATCACGCTGCCCGCCATCCGGATGCCGGACATCGGCCTGCCGCTGCTGCTGCTCTGGCTCGGCGTGGCCGGTTTCCTGATCGCCCGCATCGTGCGCGATCTCATCGCCGTCGAGCGCCTGGTGGCCCGCGCCCGGCCGGCTGACCTGCCGCCTGCACTCAAGGCCCGCATGGACGGCGTCCGCGTCGTCGTGAGTCCCGATGCTCCCGGCCCGATGGCCGCCGGCCTGCTGAACCCGGCGATCGTCCTGCCCGAATCCATCGCGCTCGGCTCGCCCGGCATGGCTGGCCTGCTCGAACACGAGCACGCCCATATCCGCCGCCATGACATGCTCGCCGCCCTCGGCCAGCGCATCGTGCTGGCCCTGATGTGGTGGAGCCCCGCGCTCCACTTCATCAGCCGTCGCATCGATGAAGAGCGCGAAGTCGCATGCGACGAGGCTGCGGTCGATCGCACCGGCGATCCAAAGGCCTTCGCCCGCTCGCTCACCAGGCAGGCCGAGAACCAGCTCTGGGTGCGGGCGCCCCGGCTTGCTGTCGGCGCCATCGGTCCGCGCTCGCACTTCGGCCGCCGCGTGCGCCGCCTGATCGATCTCGCAAGGACGGGCGGATCTCCTGCGAAATACGCGGGACGCCTCGCCTTCGCGGGTCTGGCTGTGGCTGTCGGCGTCGCCGCCATGGTCACGCCGCGTTTCACCGCCAGCGCGCAGCAGCCGGATGGCGCGATCGACCTGACATCCCCCGACGCCCCCGATTTCGCGCGCAACGACATCCAGCCGCCGGATCCGCCATCGGCGCCTTCGCCGGTTGATCCGCCATCGCCGCCTGAACCGCCGGATTTCAGCTTCCGCCTCGATGGCGCCGAGTTCGCGGCTTTCGGCGAGGAACTTGAAGCGATGATGGCTGAGCTCGGTCCGATGATGGCCCGGCTGGGCCCTGAACTCGAGAGCTTGATGGCCGGCTTCGGACCCGAGATGCAGGCCGAGATGGCCGGCCTCTCCAGCGAACTCGCCGCCCTCGGCGTCGATATCGGCGCGATGGTCAGCCAGGAAGTCATCTCACAGCTGCCGCAGATCCTGGATGAGGTTCAGCGCTCGTTCGACGCCGCCGGTCCCCATGAGTGGCGAAACCTGTCGGAGGACGAGCGTGCGGAAATCCGCGCCGCCCTTGACCAGGCCCGGGACGAGGTTCGCGCCGCCATGCACGAAACCCGCGAGGAGTTGAAGAACGCGCTCGGACCCGAAAAGCGCGAGGAGATTCGCGCCGCTCTCGAAGAAGCCCGCGCCGAGCTGGCCGAACACCGCGACGAGATCGCTGCCGCCATGGCTGAAAGCCACAGCGGCCTCGCGATCGCCCGAGAAGCGCTCGCCGCCGCGCGCGCCGAGATCGAGGCCGCCCGCGCCCGTGGCGATCTCAAGTCGCTGGAGAAAATGCACTTCAACTTCGATCTCGACGATGCCGCCCTCGATGGCGGCAAGGGGATCCGCATCGCCAAGCCGGCGCACCAGCCGGCCCAGGATCTCATCGACGCCGCCGACGATTGCGACATGGCCGCCCTCAACAGGCTGCTGACGACCGGCAAGGTCGATGCGAACAGTCTGGTCCCCGGCCAGGGCACGGCGCTCATGGCCGCCGCTGGTTCGAACTGTGTCGAAGCCGCGCGCGCGCTCATCAATGCCGGCGCCGATGTTGACAGGGGTTTCCCGCGACGCGGTACGCCGCTGTCGATCGCGGCGGAGAGCAGCGCCCTGCCGGTCGTGCAGCTCCTCCTGAGCCGCGGGGCGGACGTCAACGCCAGCCAGCCCGGCCGTCATTCCCCGCTGGTTACGGCGATCCGCGAAGGCGATCTCCCGATCGTCAAGGCGCTGGTCGAAAAAGGCGCGGACATCAACGCCCGGACCCCGCAATCGGGCATGCGTACGCCGCTCGACATCGCAATCCGCCAGGGCAATGACGACGTGACCGCCTACCTGCGGTCCAGGGGCGCCAAGACTTCGGCCGCGCCCTGAAGCGCCTACCCTCCGCCGGCCTGCGGGTCAGTGGAGCGCCCGGCTTCCGGGCGATGAAAGTTTCGTGTGCGCCTTCAGGTCGGGCGAGCTTCTTGATAGCGCTTCGCAAGTAGAGTCGCTGGCCCTTGGGCGGAGCAGCGCCTCCCGCAGAAACCTCAAGGGTCAGGGGACGGATCGTGCCAGCTTTCATGCCCGCCGTCGTACGGGCGAAACTCCACCTCCGCGCCTGCATGCTCGCCAGCGCCTCGGTGGCCGGCTTGGCGTGTGTCGCGACGGCGCCCGCCCATGCCCGGCAGCCGGCGTCCGGGGAGGCCGGCGCGCAGACGCAGGTGTTCGAGCCCGCCTATTTCGCGCGTTTCGCCCCGAAGTCGGCCGCCGACATGATCAACAACATTCCCGGCTTCGAGATAACGCAGGGCGGCAATG